>JAGWRI010000105.1 GCA_028876525.1 Gemmatimonadota bacterium
GGCGCGCAGAAGGTGGACTGGCACGCCGACCTCAACGACCCGCTGGTCCGCGACTACATCGACCGCGACCGCTTCCAGGCGCTGGTGCGCCGGCTCGGGATCGACGACACGACGCTCGTCGTGTTCTACGGCGACAAGAACAACTGGTGGGCCTGCTACGCGCTGTGGGTGTTCCAGCTGTTCGGCTTTCCCAACGGGCGCATCCTCGACGGGGGGCGCATCAAGTGGGAGCTGGAGGGGCGCCCGCTGGTCGACGAGCGTCCGACGTATCCGCCCACGCGGTACCGCGCCCCCGACCGCGGCGACTCGGCGATTCGCGCCTTCATCGACGACGTGAAGCGCCACGTGGCCGCGCACGGAACGCTGGTGGACGTGCGTTCTCCCGACGAGTACACGGGGAAGAAGCTCCACATGGCGGACTATCCGCAGGAGGGGGCGCTGCGCGGCGGGCACATTCCCGGCGCGAAGAGCGTGCCCTGGAGCCGCGCCGCCAACGAGGACGGCACCTTCAAGGCGGCCGACGCACTGCGCGCCATCTACGAGCGCGAGCAGGGGCTCACCCCGGCCGACGACGTGATCGCCTATTGCCGCATCGGCGAGCGCTCGTCGCACACCTGGTTCGTGCTCACGTACCTGCTGGGCTACGAAAAGGTGCGGAACTACGACGGGAGCTGGACGGAGTGGGGGAACGCCGTGCGGGCGCCAATCGAACGGTGACTCACCGGCTCACCCCCACCAGCGGCGGTGTCGTGCTCGGCGCGTGCCTCCAGTGGGTGTGCTGCTCGTACGAATACGCCAGCTTGATCAGGGTCTTCTCGTCCCACTGCCGCCCGAAGAACTGCACCCCCGCCGGGAGGATTCCGCCGTGGGAATACCCCATCGGCACGGTGATGGCCGGGAAGCCGGTATAGGGCGAGAAGAACTGATTGTTGTCGCCGGCCGGGGTGTTGAGGTCGCCGATCAGACGCGGCGGATTGCTCCAGGTGGGGTACACCATCGCATCGAGGTGCATGGAGTCCATGAGTTGCGTGACCGCCGCGCGCAGCCGCTCGCGCAGCGCCGCCTGGCTTCTGCACCCGGGCGTGTCCAGTGACGTATCCGTGACCGCCTCGGCGTCCTTGAGCCGTCCCTCGATGGACGGATGGTACTTCCGCGTGGCGATCAGCGCGGCCAGGTCCCTGACCGGCGGGGCGGGCGACAGCGACGCGAGATAGTTGTTGAAATCGCGCTTGAAGGTGTTGCACCCCGCGGTCTGGATCGCGCGAATGGCCTGCAGCTCGGGCACCGCCACTGGATCGACGATCGTCGCCCCGTCGCGCCGCATGTCGTCGAGCGCGCGCGCGAACAGCGCCCCGATCTCGGGATCGAGCGTTGGCGTGTCGTACGCCTGGTGCAGCACGCCGATGCGCGCGCCGCGCAGCCCGTCACGCTGGAGGTATGCCGCGTAGTCGGGCACGTGCCCGCGGCTGGCCAGCGTGGCCGGATCGTTCGGGTCCGGTCCGGCGATTGCCTGCAGCACCGCCGCCGCGTCGGCCACGGTGCGCGCCATGGGCCCCGTGACGTCGGCGCCCAGGAAGAGCGGCACCACCCCCGCGCGGCTGGTGAGGCCGAGGGTGGGGCGGATGCCCACCAGCGCCTGGTGCGACGAGGGTCCGCGGATCGAATTTCCCGTATCGGTGCCCAGTCCGGCCGTGCCCTCGCTGGCCGCGACGGCGGCCGCCGTGCCGCCGCTGGACCCGGCGGTCACGCGGTCCAGCTCGTACGGGTTGCGCGTGTATCCGGGCAGGATCGAGCTCACCGTCTCGTACGGGCTGAACGCCAGCTCGGCCATGTTCGACTTGGCGAGCACGATCGCCCCGGCGGCGCGGAGGCGGGCGACCACGAATGCGTCGCGGTCGGGCGCATACCCCTTGAACGCCAGCGAGCCGCCCGTCGTCTGCAGCCCCTTCGTGTCGTAGTTGTCCTTCACGATCATCGGAATGCAGTGCAGCGGGCCGAGCGGCTTCCCCGCGGCCTGCACCCGGTCGAGACTGTCGGCCACGGCCAGGGCATCGGGGTTCACGATCACGATGGCGTTGATGGCCGGGCCGTTCTTGTCGTACGCGTCGATGCGGGCCAGATACGCCCGCACCAGCGCGTCGCAGGTCACGGTGCCGGCGTGCAGCGCGGCGTGAACGTCGGCGATGCTTGCCTCGACCACGTCGAAGGGCGGCGCGCCCTGCTGGGCGCCGGCCGGAACGGCGGCCGCCGCGAGCACGAGGGCGAGGGATCCGAGAGTGCGATGGCGCATGTGGATGGGTCCGGAAAGTGGGGTCAGCCGCCGGCCGCGGTCCGCTCGCGGTAGGCCGCCGTCTCGTAGACGCCGGAATTCACGACGTTGGGCGCGCGCTCGCCGCGCAGATGGGCGAGGGCGTTCTCGGCCGCCGCCGCGGCCATCCGGCCGCGGGTGTCGACGCTGGCCGACGCCATGTGCGGGGCGAGCACGACGTTGTCGCATTCGAGGAGGCCGGGGGCGAGCGCCGGTTCGCGTTCGAACACGTCCAGCGCGGCGCCGGCGATCCGGCGTCCGCGCAGCGCCGCCACCAGCGCCGCCTCGTCCACCACCGGCCCCCGGGCGACGTTGATCAGGTAGGCCGTGCGCTTCATCCGCCGGAGCGCCCGGGCGTCGATGAGGTGGCGCGTGCGGTCGGTGAGCGCCGGGTGGAGGGTCACGAAGTCGCTCTGCGCCAGCAGGTCGTCCAGCTCGGCCCACGCCACGCCGGGGTCGGCGTCGATGCGCGCGCGAGCCTCGGGATCGTAGGCCAGCACGTCCATCTCGAACCCGGCGGCCCGGCGGGCCACGGCGGCGCCGATGCGTCCGTAGCCGATCACGCCGAGCACCTTGCGCTGCCCGCTCCCGCCCGGGCTCACGTCGGCGCCGAGCATCAGATTCACGCCCCACAGCTTGTACCGGCCGGCGCGCACGTAGGCGTCCCCCTCGGGCACGCGCCGGGCCACGGCGAGCAGCAGCGCCCAGGTGAAATCGGCGGTGGAGTCGGTGAGGATCCCCGGCGTATTGCTCACCGGAATGCCCAGCGCCGTCGCGGCGGCGACGTCGATGTTGTCGTACCCCACGGCGCAGTTGGCCACGCCGAGCAGCCTGGGGTTCAGGGCCAGCAGCGCGGCGTCCACCGGCTCGGTGAGCAGGGAGACGAGCACGCCGCCCCAGCGGACGCCGTCCTCGAGCACGGCCCGCGGCACGGCGGTCTCGTCGTCGGTCTGGCCGATGCGCGTGCGCACGCCGGCGGCCGCCAGCAGGTCGAGGCCCGGTTTGGGAATGCGACGGGTGACGAAGACGCGGGATGGCAAGACGGGGGCCGGTGGGTCGTTGAGTCGGCGAGACGGCGGGAACCTCAAAGATGCGGTCGGCGGCGCCGCACCGCGAGGGCGCTATATTCTGCGCCATGCGAGTGCTCCTCCAGCGCGTGTCGCGGGCCGAGGTCCGCGTGGGCGATCGCGTCGCCGGCGCGATCGGCCGCGGCTTCCTGCTGTTCGTGGGGTTCACGCACGCCGACACCGAGGCGCCGCTGGAGTGGATGGCCGACAAGATCGTGGGTCTCCGCCTGTTCGCCGACGCCGACGGCAAGATGAACCTGGCGCTGGCCGACGTGGACGGCGCGGTGCTGGTCGTGTCGCAGTTCACCCTGTACGGCAACGCCGAGAAGGGACGTCGCCCGAGCTTCGTCGACGCGGCGCGTCCGGAAACGGCGATCCCGTTGTACGAACGGTTCTTGGGCATGCTTCGCGAGCGCGGCGTGCGCACCGAGACGGGCGAGTTCGGCGCGATGATGGACGTGGAGCTGGTCAACGACGGCCCGGTGACGCTGTGGCTCGAGAAGTGACCCCGGAGCGTCCGCGCGTCGTGCTGGCCTCGGCGTCGCCCCGGCGGCGCGACCTGCTCACGCTGATCGGCATCCCGCACGAGGTGCGCCCCGCCGACGTGGACGAGTCGCTGCGCGACGGCGAATCGCCGGCCGCGTACGTCGAGCGGCTGGCCCGGGAAAAGGCGCAGGCGCTGGGGGACGGCGACGCGGTCGCGATCGGCAGCGACACGACGGTGGTCGTGGATGGCGAGGTGCTGGCCAAGCCCGAGTCGGAGGCCGACGCGGCGCGCATGCTGCGCCGGCTTTCCGGCCGGTCGCACACGGTGCTCACCGGGGTGGCGGTGACCTGGCGCGGCCGCGTGGAATCGGGGGTGGAGTCGGTGGGCGTCACCTTCCGCGACCTGAGCGCCGCCGACATCGCCGCCTACATCGCCACCGGCGAGCCGATGGACAAGGCGGGCGCCTACGGCATCCAGGGGTACGGGGCGACCATCGTGACCCGGGTGGACGGCGACTACTTCGCGGTGATGGGGCTGGCGGTGAACCGGATGGTGCGGCTGTTCGAACGGCTGGGGCTGCGCTACCCGTTCGGGCCGCTCGAAGTCGCCCGCCGGTAGCCCTCGCCGTACGCGGCGCGCCACCGCTCCACGCGGTCGAGCACGTCGCGCACGGAAATGCGCGGCATGCGCCCGGGGCGGTTCTCCATCGAGATCGGGTAGTCCTCGCCGGGGTCGCCGTAGGCGTCCACGATGAGGTCGTGAAACCGGCGGTAGGGCCCGGTGCGCTTGGGGTTGGTGTAGCCTACGAGGCTCACCACGGGGCGGTCGAGGGCCACCGAAATGTGCAGGGGCCCGGTATCGGGCGACAGCACCAGCGCCGCGCCGTCCATGATCCCCACGAGATGGCGGAGACCGCTCCCCAGCGCCGACCGCGGCCCCACAGTTGAGCGTTCCAGTATGACCCGCTCGGCGTGCAGCTCGCGCGGCGACCGGCCGCCGACGAGCACCGGCTGCAGCCCGAAGTCGTGGTACAGCGCGTCGGCCACCCCGGCCCACCGTTCGGGCAGCCAGTCCTTCTCGGGCTTGCTCGTGGCCACGACGATCGCCGCCGCGGGGCGTTCCAGCTCCGAGAAGAACTCGCGCTGCCAGTCGCGCTCGGCCGGCCAGGGGCCGAGGTCCCAAACCACGGGTTCGTGCGCAATGCCGAGCGCGGTCAGGAATTCGAAGTACTGGTCCTGCACGTGCTGGCCGGCGTGGGGGGGAATCTTCCGGTTGGTGAACAGCCAGTTCATGTCCCGCGCCCGGGCGCGGTCGAACCCGAGTTTCACCGGCGCGCGGGTGAACGACGTGACGATCCCCGCCTTGAAGTACACCTGCAGCGCGATCACCAGATCGAACCGCCGCCCGGCCAGCTCGCGGCGCACGTCGGCGAACGCGCGCCACCCGCGGGTGCGGTCGAACAGGACGATGTCGTCCACCGCGTGGTGCCCGCGCACGAGCGTGGCCGGACCCGGCTGCAGCACCCAGGTGATGTGCGACGCCGGGTGCGCGCGCTTGATGGCGTTGATCACCGGCAGCACGTGCACCGCGTCGCCCACGGCGCTCATCATCACGATGCAGATGCGGTCCAGCCGGGCGTCGATCATCCGCGAAACTTACCGCCTCGGTGGCCAGCCGGCATCAAGAAGTCGAACTGCAGATGAGGCTGATGAATCGGATGAACCGGATCATGCAAGGCGGCTTCACGGAAAGCCCCGGCCCGCCTGGCGCCCCCAATCTCTCTCTGAAGCCCCCTCGTTCAAATCGGCACTATCCGATCCATCCGGATCATCTGTCGTCTGCATTCTTGATGCCCGCTCAGGCGAGCGAAAGCGCCTCGGACACGATCTCCTGGGCCGTGATGCCGTCGGGCGACGGGCGGGCGATCACGCGCCACGGCCCCGGACCCTGCGGGAACGTCCGCTCCGGCTCGCCGGGGGCGAAGATCCCCACCGCCGGCACGCCGAACGCGCCCGCCACGTGCAGCGGCCCCGAGTCGTGCCCGATGAACAGCGCGGCGCGGGCCAGCGCGGCCGCCGTGTCCACCAGCCGCGGCCCGAACTGGTCGACGTAGAACCACCCGGCGTGCCCGCCCTGCGCGCGGACCTCGTTCAGCTCCGGCGTGCTGCCCAGCCAGAGGACGTCGAGCCCCCGTGCCTCGAGCAGGCGCGCCGCGGCGATCCACACCGGCACCGGCACGCAGCGCTCGCGCTTGCTCGCGAACGGGTGAAGCGCCGCGACGCGGCGCGCGAGCGCCCGCTCGACGTCCGGTCGGGGAGCCAGGCGCCCGGCGTCGAGGCGGTACGCGAGCGGGCCCGGCGCGATGCCGAACGGCGCGAGCAGCCGCGCTTCCTCGGCCAGCACCGGACGGTGCACGTCTTCCGGCGCCAGCGGGTGCGTGAGCCAGCGGGCGTTCCTGCGCCGCTCCAACCCCACGCGCACCGGCACGCGGCTCATCGCGACGGCGCGGGCAGTGCGCCAGGGGGCGGCGGCCAGGACGGCGGCGTCGAAGCGGCCGCGTCGCACCTGTCGCACCGCCGAGAGGAAGTGAAGCAGGCCGCCGCGGCCGCGGCCCGGCGCGCGGTCCCAGAATGGATCCGACGCGATGACGCGATCGACGTGCGGCACGAGGGCGCCGATGTCGCGCGTGTAGTCCTTGCACCACAGGGTGATCGTGGCACCGGGAAAACGCGCATGGAGGGGCGGCGTGAGCGCCGAGGCGAACACCAGGTCGCCCAGGTTGTCCAGGCTGACCAGCAGGATGCGTCGCGGCTCGGGGATGCGCGTTAGATTCTGGCTCACTCTGCCGCGCAACTTCGGCGGCGGAGTGTGGCGAATCAAGCCCCGCCGCCGGGACCCCCGTCCCGTCATCGCGCCGGGACGCCGGTCCCGGGAGCTTCCGATGCGCATCCTCCACGTCGACACCGAGCGCGGGTGGCGGGGCGGCGAGCGCCAGGCGTTCTGGCTGGCCGCCGAGCTCGCCCGGCGCGGCCATCTGTCGGTCGTGGCGGGTCGCGCCGGCCATCCGCTGGCTCAGCGCGCCCGCGACGCCGGCCTGCCCGTGGTGGACTGCTCGCCGCGGTTCGAGGGCGATCCGCTGCGCGTGTTCCGGCTGCGGCGGGCCATCGGGCGGTTCGGGATCGAGATCGTCCACGCGCACGCCGGGCACGACGTGACCCTCGGCGCGCTGGCCGCGGCCGGTACGCCGGCACGGCTGGTCGTGGCGCGCCGGGTGGATTTCCGGCTCCGCGACAACGCCGGCACGCGCTGGAAGTACGGCCGGCCGGCGGCGATCGTCGCCGTCTCGCGCGCCGTGGCCGACGTGCTCGTTTCGTGCGGCATCGCGGCGTCGCGCATCCGCGTGGTGCCCGACGGAGTGGACGTGCATCGCGAGATCGCGCCGGCCACGCCGGAGCTGCTGGCCGCACTGGGGGTGCCGCGGGGCGCTCCGGTGGCGGTGCAGGTGGCGCAGCTCGTGGGGCACAAGGATCCCCTGAACTTCGTGCGCGCCGTGGTCCGTGCCCGGCGCGACGCGCCGGCGCTGCACGGGCTCCTGGTGGGCGACGGCGTGCTCCGGCCCGCGGTGGAGGCGGAGATCGCCGCATCCGGCGCGGGCGACTACGTGCGCCTGGCCGGGTACCGCACCGACGCCGACGCGCTGCTCGCGGCCGCCACGGTGTGCGTGCTCTCCTCGCGCGCGGAGGGGATGGGGTCGGTGCTGCTCGACGCGCTCTTTCTGGGGCGGCCCATTGCCGCGAC
>JAGWRI010000106.1 GCA_028876525.1 Gemmatimonadota bacterium
AGCCGCGGCTACATCGTGATGATTCCGGACATCTACTACAACACGGGCTCATCGCACGACGACCAGCTCGACGGCGTGGAAGCCGCGACGCGAAGGGTGATTGCCATGGGCTACGCCGACCCCAGGCGCATCGGCCTGCACGGACACAGCTACGCGGGCGAGGGCGCGGCGTACATCGCCACCCGCTCGCGGCTGTTCGCCGCCGTGGGCGAGGGCGCGGGCGTGACGGACACCTATACGGACTTCAATCAGGAGTGGGGCTGGTCGTACCAGAACCAGGGCGGCGGCTCCGGCGAGAACGGCGATCAGTACTACATCTACGGCCAGGGCCGGTGGGGCTTCTCGCCCTGGCAGCGCCCCGACGTCTATCACGACGAGTCGGCGCTCACCCACGTGCCCGAAGTCACCGAGCCCATCCTCATCATGCACGGCACCGCCGACCCGACGGTGAACTTCATCGAGAGCCTCAACTTCTACAACGCCCTGCGGTTCAACGGGAAGACCGCGTACCTGCTCGCCTACATCGGCGCGCAGCACCACGTGAGCACGCTCGCCGATCGCAAGGACCTCACGGTGCGCTTCTTCCAGTTCTTCGACCATTACCTCCTGGGCGCGCCGGCCCCCACGTGGATGACCGACGGGGTGCCGTTCCTCAAGAAGAGCGTGCTCACGGACCCGGGGCCCGACCGGCCGTAGCGCGCACCGGCCGCATGCCGCGATGGAGGCCGCGCCCTACCGCGCGGCCTCCATCACCGCCGAGCGCCCGAGCATCCAGCGGTATACGAAGAACAGGATCGCCGCGAACGCCGCCACGCCCAGCCAGGGCGCCGGCGCGAAGTTCTCCGGCACGAGGCCGATCGGCGCCTCCTTCGAGAGCCCCACGATGAGCCCCGCGTTGAGCACGCCCCACAGGCTCTCGCCCACGATCAGCCCCGACGCCACCAGCGTGCCCAGCCGCTGGGCGCGCTCCGGATTCGGGTACCGGGCCACGCGCCGATCGTACCAGTGCGACAGCACCGCGCCCACCACCACCGCGAACGTGGCCGACATCGGCAGGTAGATGCCGATGCCCACCGCCAGCGGGGGAATGCGCAGCTTGTTCATGGCACCCAGCGCCTCGTCGAGCAGAATCAGCCCCACCCCGACCAGCGCGCCCACGCCGATCATGGTCCAGTTGAGGTTGCCCCCGATCACGCCGGTGGCCAGCGCCGAGATCAGCGTGGCCTGCGGCGCCGGCAGATGGTTCGGCGTCAGCACGCCCACGTTCGGCGCGCCCGCGAACCCGTACGCCTTGGCCAGCAGGTTCAGCACCCACGGCACCACCGCCGCGCCCGCCGCCACGCCCACGATGAGCGCGATCTGCTGGCGCCGCGGCGACGCCCCCACCAGCTGGCCGGTCTTGAGGTCCTGCAGGTTGTCGTTCGAGATCGTCGCGCACGCGAACACGATGGCCGTCACGAACAGCGAGAACGCGATCAGGGCCGGCTTCTCGGCGGCCGCCGGATGCACCACCGCCACGAGCACCGAGGCGCAGACCACGATGGACAGGATGCCGACGCCGGAAATGGGACTGTTCGAAGCCCCGATGAGCCCCGCCATGTAGCCGCAGATGCCGGCGATCACGAACCCGACGATCACCACGAACGGCACCGCGACCGCGGTGAGCCGGCCGGCGTCGGGCGCCAGCACCGTGCCCGCCGCGAAGTGGTACGCCAGCGCGCCGGCCACCAGCGCGCAGCCAATGGCGAGCCCGACGATCCACCCGCGCGACAGATCGCGGTCGCGCTCGTCGCCCCCCGCCTCGGCGCGCGACGCGGCCAGCGTGCTCACCAGCCCGCCCACCACCGGTTTGGCCAGCCGGGCCAGCGTGTAGATGGCGGAGATGCCGATCGCTCCCGCGCCCAGGAACCGCACCTGCGTACCCCAGATGTGGCTCGTGTGCGCCGCCAGCGTCATCCCCGCCGGCAGCGGATTCATGATCGTGAGAATCGGCACCGAGATCCCCCACGCGATCACGAGCCCCACGAACATCGCCATGCCCACCGAGAGACCCACCAGGTGCCCCGCCCCCACCAATGCGAGCGACCACGCCATGTCGTACCCGCTCGAAGCCGACACGCCGATGGGGAAATAGCCGGTCAGTTCTCCCGCCGCGATCTGCGTCGCCGTGAGGATCGCCAGCCCCGCCGACGTCGCGGTGCCGAGCACCACGGCCCGGAACCCCTCGCGCGCCTCGCCCGTGTCGTCGCGCGTCTCCCCACGCGTCCCCGATCCCACCCGCAGCACCTCCGCCGCCGCCACGCCCTCGGGATACGGCAGGTCCGACGTCGTGACCAGCGCCCGCCGCAGCGGAATCGTGAACAGCACGCCCAGCACGCCGCCGCTCAGGCACACCAGGAACGACTCCCAGAACGGGAACTGCTGCCACCAGCCGATGATCACGAGCCCCGGCAGCACGAAGATGATGGCCGACAGCGTGCCCGCCGCCGAGGCCACCGTCTGCACGATGTTGTTCTCGAGAATCGACGAGTCCTTCACCATGCTGAGCAGGGCCATCGAGATCACGGCGGCCGGGATCGACGACGCGAAGGTGAGCCCGACCTTGAGGCCGAGGTACACGTTGGCGGCGGTGAACATCGTCGTGATGAGCGCGCCCAGGACCAGGCCGCGCAGGGTGAGTTCTTTGGGTTGCATGCGGCGGAAGGTGTCGGAGGAATTGGGAACGGCGAGGGGAGGACCGGCCAAAGTTGCGGGCCGGGGCCCGGGGGCGCCAGCCGGGCCCGGGCGGGAGCCGGCGGCCGACGCCGGCAACCGCGCGCCGAGCCGTTCCGCCGGCGCTTCCCGCCCCATGGACCGGGCGCGATATTGCGGGCGTCCCGCGGCGCAGCCTCCCACCCCGCGGGCATGGGAGGATCGATGCACCGGCGGGCGTGGATGGTGCCGGCGCTGCTCCTCGCCGCCGCCCTGGATTGCTACAAGAATCCCAGCGGGCTGCGCCTCGAGCAGTGCTACATCAATTACACGGCGAACCTGAACTTCACCAACCGCTCGGCGACGAACCGGTCGTACGACGTGTTGCTCGACGGCGACACCGTGACCACCTTGGCCCCCGGCCAGACGAGCCGCGATTTCGGCGTCAACGCGTGGGTGCTGCACGTCGTGGCGTTCAACTATGCGGGCAGCGACAGCGCGGCCTGTCCGCGGCAGATCTACACGCCCAGCCGCTGCGAGACGCAGAATTTCGTCTGCCGGGAGTGAGGGGAGTCGATCCCGCGCCCCCTGGCGGTTCCCCGACGCGACCTCCGCACGGGCGTTGCATACCGCGTCGGCAACGACTCGCCACAGAAGCGACAAGAGCCCCCGGCCTCTGCGAGGCCGGGGGCTCCGTTCGTCACGCCGACCGAACGGCGGCGCCCGTTAGTTGGGCGTCCCGACCGGCGGCGGCGGATTCAACATGTCGTTGAGCAGCGTGACGAGGAGGGCGGCGTGATCCGCGCTCACCGTCTTGCCGCTCTGCGCACCCACGTGGTTCACGAATGCGCCGTACGCGCCGTTCGCCAGCTGCTGGCACATCGAGTTCGCCACGCCGTGCTGGCTCACCCAACGGTTCACCAGGTTGCACAGGCTGCCCGACGTCACCGACACCGTGAACGAAGTCGAGCCGGTCGCGTTGTTCCCGGCATTGTCCGTCGCCGACGCATTCAGCGTCTGCGTGCCGACGAAGGTGTAGGCGTCGCCCGAGGCGCCCGGGCAGTTGCTCGACGCGACGCCCGACGTGGCGTCGGTGGCCGAGCAGGAGATCGCGACGGTCTGATCGACCGTGTACGAGCCCGCGTTGCCAGAGAACGCGACCACCGGCGGGGTCGCGTCACGCTTGACCGTGACCGACGCGCTGCTCGTGCCGCCCGCCGAGGTCGCGCTGCAGGTGAACGACGCGCCCGGCGTATCGGCGGTGACGCTCGCGGCGTCGCATCCGGTCTCGCTGCTGATCGCCGATTCGGCGTCGGTCACCGACCACGACAGCCCGACGTTGGACGTATACCACCCGTTGTTGCCCAGGATGCCCGTCAGCGCGGGCGTGATGACCGGCGGCGTGGTGTCGGCCGGCTTCGGCTGGGTGACCGTGAGGGTGCCGAGCAGCCGCGCGTCCGAATCGCCGTTCGACCCGCCGAAGCGGAACCCGAACTTATCGCCGGCCTGAACGTTGAACGTGTGGCCGCCCGTGTAGTGGAAGCCGCCCGACGGCGCGCCGGAGCAGCAGCTGGCCGGGCCCCACGAGCCGATCAGGGTCTCGGTGGTGACCGAGTTATGGGTCACGTAGGCGTAGAGCCATACGCGAACCATGAACCAGGCATGGTACCCGCTGTAATCGTAGTTCACCGCGAGGGCGCCGGAGCTGCCGGCCGTCGAGCCGAACGTCCAGCTCTGACCGCTCCACACCGCCGGGCCGGCCATCGCATACGACATCGACGGATCTCCCGTCGAGCCGTCGTTGGTCAGCGTCACCGTGCCGGGGCCGCCCGCCGACCAGGCCGAGCCGCCGATCAGGCTGAACGCCGGGCGCGCGCCAGGAGCGGTCTTCGCGGCGGAGGGCACGGGCGCGACGGCGTCGGAGCACGCCGACACCACGAGCAACAGCGACGTGAAAACGACGGCGGCTTTGCCGTTCCATCGGTGCAGCAGGCTGACGTGACGCACGGGAGGCTCTCCTCGATTGGGTGGGCGCCCGCTCCCGACCTCGGGACCGGTGCGCCCCCAAATCAAGGGGAGCGAGCCCGCAATTCCATAGAACCTTGGTACG
>JAGWRI010000107.1 GCA_028876525.1 Gemmatimonadota bacterium
CGGCCGCCGGCAGCGCCCCCGCCGCGCGCAGGGCCACGCCGACCGCCCGCGCCGCATGCCCGCCCGCCGCCGAATCCCCAAGCCCCGCCAGCCGGCCGGGGAACGCCTCGACCGACGCGTCCACTCCCAGCGCCCGCGCCGCGCCGAGCAACGGACCGTCGCGCGACGCGATCAGCGCCAGCTCCCACGACGGCTCGCGCTGGTGCACGCTCTGCATGACGTCGAGCAGGCACCGTTCGGCACCACCCAGCTGGCCGCTTCCACTGAGATAGACGATGCGCACGCGGTTCGGTCGGAGCTCCAGGGGCCCGGTGATCCCGACAGGTCATTCATGCGGCAATAAACGGACGTTTTGGCCGATCCGGCGCTTCACGACCGCCATCCTGCCGGGTGCTCACAGATATAATGTCCGGAACCGTTCAGGGCCAATACACGAGGCGCCGTTTCGGCTGCTCCGCAGGGCTCTTATCTTCCTTTCGATGGCCTACTTGCGGCATTTGGACCCGGGCTTCTGGCGTCGCCGGTTCGCGACCGCCGTCGGCGTATTGCTTGCCGTCGGCTGCGCCGGCCGTGCGGACGCGCAGACCGCCCGGGCCGCGTTGGGCGACAGCGCGCGCCTCGACTCGCTCCGCCGCTTTTACCGGGTTCCCCCACCCGACGTCCAGCAGATCACGGTGGCCAAGTTCCTCGGCGCGCCCGGAAGCACCATCGGGTCCCCGTCGGCGTCGGGCGCCGGCGTTGGCGACTACTTCTTCGGTGTCGGCTTCCAGGAGCGCACGCGCTACACCGACCGTCCCGACGGAGGTTTCGGCGCCGGCGCCGGGCTCGGCGACCCCGAGAGCGGGGTCGCGCTCGAGACCACGGTGACGTCGTTCTCCTCGGTCCGGCATGCGTTCCTCAGCATCGGCGGCTTCAGCTTCAAGGTTCACCACCGCGACATCCCGCACATGATGCTCTACGCCGTCGGGATCGAGAACGCCCTGACCTGGGGTCACACCGACGGCGGCACGAGCGTCTACGGGACGGTGGGACACGTCGTCCCCCTCCGGTCGGGGGACGATGCGGCGTTCGGCGTACTCAGCACGTCCGTCGGCGTCGGCACCGGCCGATTCCGGTCGGAAGCCGACATTCGCAACCACCGGCACACGGTAGGCGTCTTTGGAGGACTGGGGCTGCGCATCGTGGCCGCCGTCTCGGCGACCGCCGATTGGACGGGGCAGGATCTCGACGCCGGCTTCACGTTCACCCCGTTCGCGGGACGCGGCATCGTCGGCACGATGGGGGTGGCCGACCTCACGCGGCACGCCGGCAATGGGCCGCGGTTCATCATGAGTGTCGGGTTCGGGTTCAATGCCCGCCGGGACAACCGGCGGCTCTCACCGGAGGACCTCAGTGCGGTATTCCGAACTCCTTAGAGGCGTGGCCCCGATGGCGCTCGCCGCCGGCGCGCTGCTCGCGGCCGGATCGCCGGCCGGCGCGCAGGTCGCCAACCAGTCCGACGTCACGGGCATCCCGATCACGTCGAGCAGCGTGGTCAGCCCCGTGTTCACCGTTGCCGTCGGCGGGGCCGCGCGGGTGATCACCTTCACCACGCCGCAGATCGCGGTCGCGTATCAGCAGGCCGCGGGGCGGATCAACGCGCAGCTCAGCAGCCAGACCTTCACGACCCAGCAGGGATTCCGCGCGCCGCCGGCCACGCAGAATCTGCTGTACGAAGTCGTCTCGGGTGGCACGGGCAGCGCGGCGGCCTCCGCCCAGCTGCTCGACCGGCTCACGGCCGGCAACGCCTCGCCGCAGGCCGTGAGCAGCGCCCAGGCGTTCGTCGAGGCCTTCCGCGGCTTGCTCGCCAAGGGGATCGACATGAAGCCCCAGTTCTTCAATTCGCTCACCGCGACCCAGCTGGCGAATTCCGTCGCGGCCTACAACGCCTTCATCGACGCGAGCCCGGCGGCCTATCTCTCCGCGCCGCCGCCCGAGGTCATGGCGGTCCGCGGGATTCTGGCCCAGCTCACGGCCCACTGACGCCGCGCGGCGCCGCGATCAGGGATGCCGCGCCAGCGCGATGATCAGCCCCACGGTCTGGAGCGCCGTCAGGGCGTTCGTCCACGTGAGCCACTGGTTCTGCTTCTCGGGCACGACGATCCGGTCGCCGGATTCGAGCAGCACGCTCAGCATCGGGGCGCCGGTGCGGAGCTCCTCGGCCGCGTTCAACACGATGACGTGATCGGCCCGCAGTAGACGGATCTGCGACAGGTCCGCCACGTTGGTGGGCCCGCCCGCCTGGCTCAGCGCATCGAACACCGACTGGGTCGCGTCCATCGGATAGAGCCCCGGACGCGCCACCTGCCCGATCACGCTCACCCGGAACTGCAGCGACACGATGGCCACGCCGTTCGTCGTCATCGACCGATACCGGTCGCGCACCTCGGCGCGCACCGCGCTCAGCGGCTGCCCGGCGACGTGCATCTCGCCGAGCAGCGGCATCGCGACGATGCCGGACGTCTCCACTTCGTAGTCCCCCGAGTACTGCTGCTCGGGCCAGAACTTCACGCGCATGATGTCCCCTGGCCGGAGGATCACGTCGGTCACGGCGTGCGGCTCGGGCGGAACGTTCTGCGCGCGCGCTGCGCCGGGCAGCAGCGCGCCGGCCAGGAAGAGGACGGCGAGACGGAGCGATCGGGACATGGGCGGACCGGATCGAGGAATCGGTACAGCAGTATAGCACGTCACCCCGGCCTCTCGCGACGGTGCGTTTGCCCGTGCGCGAGCAGCCAGAGCGCATCCGCGGGGTGCCGCGCCTCGCCCCACGCGGCTCGCGTGCGCGCCGGCGCCTCGTCCACCGGCTCGTCGGTCAGCCGGAACGTTCCCCAGTGAATCGGCACCATGGCGGGAGGAGGCGCCGTCGCGTGCGCCGCGCGAAGGTCGGCATAGGCCGCGACCGCGTCTTCCGGATTCATGTGCACGCTGCCCATGAACCACCGCGGCTCGTACGCGCCCACGGGCAGCAGCGCCAGATCGAACGGTCCGAAGCGGGCCGCGATCGCGCCGAATTCC
>JAGWRI010000108.1 GCA_028876525.1 Gemmatimonadota bacterium
CGATGTCGGCGCCGCGCATCCACCAGCAGGCGTGGCCCGACAAGCTGATCTACGAGAAGGGCGGGCTGATGCCGGCCGTGGCCGATTCGCTGAGGGCGATGGGATACGACCTGTCGGAGGTCGGCCATCTGGCGAATGCGAACGCGGTGCTGCGGGTGGCCGGCGGGTGGGAGGGAATGGTCGAGCCAAGGGCCACCGGCGGCGCACGAGGCTACTGAAACGGCGGGAACGGCAGCAGAAGGCTGAGAGCCGTGAGCTGACAGCCACAAGGGCACACGGGACCCCCCTCTACCGCTCCGGACGTGTAGAGTGGGGTCCCGTCGCCGTTGCCGACGGCTGACGGCCGTCAGCTACCAGCTCTACGCTTTCTGTTGGGACGGCGGGGCGGGTCGGCGCGCCCGCGCCCGGGCCCGGAGCGCGAACGAGAGCATCACCAGCCCGAACACCAGCATCACCAGTCCCCACCACAGGTTGACGTCGATGCCGAGCGAGGCGCCGTACGCGGCGTTCGGCGTGACGTAGCCGTAGATGAAGAGCATCGCGCCGAGAAAGGTGAACATCAGCCCGATGGGCAGGCGGACGTCGAGTCGCATCAGAACCTCACCAGAAGATGATGTTGAGAACGAGCGTCAGCGCGAGCACGACGATGCCCAGCGTGGCGGGCTTCTTGTACCACGGCACGTCGTGCTCCCTGATCCGGGGCGTGAGCGCGTAGACCAGTCCGGTGAGCTCCTCGTCGGATTTCTTCTGGCGCGTGGCCAGCGAGATCAGGATCGTGGCAAGGAAGCAGGCGCTCCAGGCGATGATGGCGGTCCAGAAGTTCTGGGCCATCTCGCTCGGATAGGTGTGCAGCACCGCGCCCAGATAGCCGCCCTTGATGCCGGGCACGGCGCCCATCGGGAGCACGAGGCCGTCGTGGATGGCGGCGGCCGACGTCCCGATGAGCAGCCCCCAGAACGCCCCGTGGCCCGTGGTGCGCCTCCAGAACATGCCCAGCAGGAAGGTGGCGAACAGCGGGGCATTCACGAATGCGAACACCAGTTGCAGCATGTCCATGATGTTGTTGAACCGCGTGGTGGCGTACGCGGCGGCCATGCTGAGCAGGATGCCGACCACGGTCGCGACGTGGCCCATCCGGAGATAGTGGCGGTCGGACTGTCCGGGGCGGATGTAGCTCTGATACAGGTCGTAGGTCCACACCGTGTTGAACGCGGTGACGTTGCCGGCCATGCCGGACATGAACGACGCCATGAGGGCGGTGAGCCCGAGCCCGAGCAGTCCCGTGGGGAGGTAGTGGGCGAGCATCATCGGCACGGCGAGATTGTAGTTCGGCGTGCCGTCCGAGCCGAGCGGGATGAGCGGGCCGCTCTTGGTGGTGACGACGATGGCGATCATGCCGGGCAGGATGACCAGCGCCGGGAAGAGCATTTTGGGAATGGCGGCGATGAGCGGGGTGCGCCTGGCGGCGGTCATGTCCTCGGCGGCCATGGCGCGCTGGATGACGAGGAAATCGGTGCACCAGTAGCCGAAGGAGAGCACGAATCCAAGGCCCATGGCGAGGCTGAACCATTCGACGCCCATGGGATTTGCGCCGGCCGACCCCATGTACTGCCAGGAGTGGGTATAGGCGCCGGGGGCGAAGCCGGCGTGGGTGGAAACCGTCTGGAGCTTGGCCACGAGGCCGTCCCATCCGCCCACGTCCTTGAGCCCGATCAGGACGAGGGGAAGGAAGCCCATGACGATGAGGAAGAACTGCAGGACTTCGTTGTAGATGGCCGAGGTGAGTCCGCCGAGGAAGATGTAGACGAGCACGATCAGGGCGGAGAGCACGATGCTCGTGTTGAAGTCCCAGCCGAGCACGAGCTCGAGGAGCTTGGCCAGGGCGTACATCGAGATGCCGGACGAGAAGACGGTCATGACCGCGAACGTGATCGCGTTGAACCCGCGGGTCTTCTCGTCGAAGCGGAGCTTGAGGTATTCGGGGACGGAGCGGGCCTTCGAGCCGTAGTAGAAGGGCATCATGAAGACGCCCACGAAGACCATGGCGGGAATGGCGCCGAGCCAGTAGAAGTGGCTCGTCATGATGCCGTACTTGGCGCCGGAGGCGCCCATGCCGATGACTTCCTGGGCGCCGAGGTTGGCCGAGACGAAGGCGAGCCCGGCGACCCAGGCGGGGATCGAGCGGCCGGAGAGAAAGAAATCTTCACTGCTCGTGACGAAGCGCCGGAGCACCCAGCCGATGCCCAGGACGAACAGGAAGTAGGTGACGAGAATGGCGTAGTCGATCGCGCCGAGGTGGATGTGGGGCACGGGCGGAGGTCTCGGTAGACGACGTCAGGTGGGAACCCGGGAATGCGAACTTTCCGGAGCGCGGGGGTGGCGCCCCGGCCTGCGACAGGTAGCAGAATTCGCGCACGGCCGCAAGCAAAAGAGAGGGCCAAGAATTGGTGGATGGAGGTCTTGCGCCCCCTGCCTGCGCGTGCATTATACACCTCTGCAAGTCCAGGGCCAACACGTCTCCCCTCAACGCTTTGGCGCCGGTTCGTGACCAGAACGCGGCGACTCCGTGAGGGTGTCGTGTCCGGTCCGTTCCTTCGACGAACACCCGCAATGAGCGCCAGGAGACGCGCATGAAAAGACTTCGGTATTTCGGAATCGCGCTGACGGCCCTGCTGGTATGCACCGCGCCTCTCGCGGCGCAGGTTGGCCAAGGCACGGTTCAGGGACGCATCACCGACAAGGGCACGCAGCAGCCGATCGCGGGCGCGACGGTCACGGTGGGCAAGCGCACCGTGCTGACGCAGACCGACGGCCGCTACTCGGTGACGGTGCCGACCGGCACCTATACGGCGGAAGCGAGAACGATCGGATACGCCCCGGGCCGCGAGGCGGTGACGGTGACGGCCGGTCAGGCGACGACGCTGGATTTCGCGCTGACGCAGCAGGCGACGAACCTGGCGGCGATCATCGTGACCGGGTACGGACAGCAGCGCGCGGGCGACGTCACGGGCGCCGTGACGCAGCTGACGCCGGCGCAATTCAATCCCGGCAAGATCATCAGCCCGCAGAACCTGATCGCAAGCAAGGTCGCGGGCGTGCAGGTGGTGGACAACAACGAGCCGGGCGGCGGGATCTCGATCCGCATCCGTGGCGCGACGTCGGTGAACGCGAGCAGCGAGCCGCTGTACGTCGTGGACGGAATGCCGCTGGGCGACGGGGCCGGCACCGGCCTCTCCGACGGGCGC
>JAGWRI010000109.1 GCA_028876525.1 Gemmatimonadota bacterium
GATGAGCGAATCGGCACGCGCGGCCGCGAACGTCTCGCGGGCCGAGGAGCCGCCCTTCACGCTGTCGGCGATCGACTTGGGATCCACGCCCAGCGTGGTCCACCCCTGGGCGATCCAGCCGGCGAAGCCCTTGTAGAGCTGATCCTTCTCGTCGGCGGTGAGGCCCAGCTTCATGCTGTCGGCGCGCTGCAGCATCACCTCCTGCCCGGCCAGCCCGTGCAGGAAGTTGTTGATCAGCGAATCGGGCACGGTCTGCATGCGCTGCGGAATGTTCTGCGACGGCGGCATGCCCTGGAGCCACATCACGAACCGCCCCACCGTGAGCTTGCCGCCGTTGAAGGTGGCGAGCACGCCGTTGTCGTCGCGGTGGCCGGCCATGTCGAGCGCGGCGACCTTGGCGGTGTTGGCGGCGCCGGGCTTGACCTGGATGTTGGACGCGGAGTCGAGCTTGGCGATGTAGGCCCGCTCGGCGCCCTGGTTGGCGATGCGCGGATAGGTCGAATCGTACTCGGCCTTGGCCTGGAGGTAGGTCAGCCGCTGGATGATGTGGTAGCCGTACTGCGTCTGGACCAGTTTGGAGATCTCGCCGGGCTTGAGCCCGGCCACGGCGTTGCCGAACTCGGGCACCATCTCGCCGCGCTGGAAGGCGCCGAGGCTGCCGCCCTGCTTGGCCGAGCCGGGATCGCCGCTGTACTTCTTGGCCATGTCGGCGAAGTTCTTGTCGTTGACCTGCGTCAGCACGCTCTGCGCCTTCTTCTTCACCGAGTCCTTCTGGACCTGGGTGGCGCCGATGGGAAACTGGAACAGGATGTGGCGCGCGTCGAAGACGTCGGCGGCGCCGGCGTCGTAGCTCGCTTCCGACGGCGGCGACGACATGAGCGTGCTGTCCACGTGGGCCGAGAAGTGCTGCAGCATGCGGTCGGCGATGTAGCCCTGCGCCGCGGCGTCGATTTCCTTGGGGTTGTTCAGCGAGTCGCCCTTGGCGGCGGCCAGCCCGAGGAGCTGGTAGTCCACCCACAGCGTGGCGACCGCGTTCGCGTTCTCCTTGGTGGGCTGGATCTGGAGCGGCGTCTTGCCCAGCAGGTCGGCCAGCCGCGTGACGGTCAGCTCCTGGGAGCCGGCGCGGGCGGCGACGTCGGTATGGGCGGAAAAGGCATCCTTCAGGCCCTGGCAGGCGGCGAGTGTGACACCGGCCGCGGCGAAGGCCAACAGGGTCCGAGTTTTCATCTGGAAGAGACTCCGGGGAGTTGGGGGCGGATCGTCACACCAGGCTGCGCAGGGCACGCGCCAGACCATCGAGAATGGACGCTCCGCCAAGCCGCGTGAGCTTGAGGGAGAGCGGTCGCGCGCGACGGACTTCCGCCTGGAACTGCACTTCGTGGAACGCCGCGGACATCCCCTTCATGCGAGGCACCGCGGAATCGTGAAAGGTAATACGCGCCTCGTCCCCGCGCACCAGGATGCTCTCGACCCCCAGCGCGCCCCCCGCCAGCCGCAGCTCGGCCAGCGCCAGCGTCGCTTCGGCCGGCGGGGGCAGTGGGCCGAACCGGTCGCGCAGCTCGGCGCGCAGCGCCTCGACCTCCCGCGGCTCCTGGACCCGCGAGATCCGGCGGTAGACGTCGAGCTTGGCGTCCTGCGACGCTACGTAGTCGTCGGGCAGGTGGTGCGGCACGTCCATGTTGACGTCCGCCGGCACCAGCTTGGGCGCGCCGCCGCCCGACACGAGGTGGCGCACCGTCTCGTCGAGCAGGCGCAGATAGAGGTCGAAGCCCACCGCCTGGACGAATCCCGACTGCTCGGGACCGAGGAGGTTCCCCGCCCCGCGCATTTCCATGTCGCGGAGCGCGATCCGGTACCCCGCTCCCAGCTCGGTGTGGTGCTCCAGCACGCGCAGCCGCCGCTCGGCGTCGGGGTCCACGACGTCGGGCACCAGCAGGAAGCAGTACGCGCGCCGGTGCGAGCGCCCGACGCGCCCGCGCAGCTGGTAGAGCTGGGCCAGCCCGAAATGGTCGGCCCGGTTCACGAACATGGTGTTGGCGTTGGGCACGTCGAGGCCGCTCTCGACGATCATCGTCGAGACGAGGACGTCCACCTGGCCGCTCACGAACCGGTGCATCACCTCCTCGAGCTCGTGCTCGCGCATCTGGCCGTGGGCCACGGCCAGCCGGGCGCGGGGGAGCACCCGCTTCACGTGGTCGGCCACCCCCTGGATGGTCTCGACGCGGTTGTGCACGAAGAACGCCTGGCCGCCGCGGTCCAGCTCGCGGGCCAGGGCCTCCTCGATCAGCCCGTCGTCCCACGGCTCGAGCGACGTGAGCACGGGAGACCGGTCGCGGGGCGGCGTCTGCATGAGCGTCATGTCGCGCAGGCCGGCCAGCGACATGTGCAGCGTGCGCGGAATCGGCGTCGCGGTGAGCGTGAGCACGTCGGTTTCCAGCCGCAGCTGCTTGAGCCGCTCCTTGTGCTTCACGCCGAACCGGTGCTCCTCGTCGATCACCAGCAGCCCCAGCGACTTGAACGACACGTCGGGGCTGAGCAGGCGGTGCGTGCCGATCACGATGTCCACCTTGTGCTCGGCCAGGCCGGCCACGATCTCCTGCTGCCGTTTGGCGCCCTGGAAGCGGCTCAGCATCTCGACGCGCACCGGGAAGTCGGCCAGCCGCTCGGTGAAGGTGCGCAGGTGCTGGTCGGCGAGGATGGTGGTGGGCACGAGCACCGCCACCTGGCGCCCCGACTGCACCGCCTTGAACGCGGCGCGCACGGCGATCTCGGTCTTGCCGTAGCCGACGTCGCCCACGAGCAGGCGGTCCATGGGGCGCGTGCTCTCCATGTCGCGCTTCACGTCCTGCGTGGCGGTGCGCTGGTCGGGGGTGTCTTCGAACAGGAACGAGCTCTCGAGCTGCTTCTGCCAGGGCGTGTCGGGCACGTGCGCCGGCCGCGCGGCCACCTTGCGCCGCGCGTACAGCTCCAGCAGCTCGGCGGTCATCTCGTGGATCGCGGCGCGCGTCCGGTCGCGCTGCTGCGCCCACCGCTTGCCCCCCAGCTTGTGCAGCCGCGGCGGCGGCGAGTCCTCGCTCACGTCGCTCGCCGAGCGATAGCGCTCGAGCTGGTCGATGCGGTACAGCGGGACGTTCAGGCGGTCGCCCCCCTCGTACTCGACGACGGCCACCTCGAGCGTGGCCTGCCCGACGACGATGGTCTCCATGCCCCGGTAGATGCCGACGCCGTGCTCCAGGTGCACCACGTAGTCGCCGGCCCGCAGCTCGGCGCTGTCGAGCGCGATCCCGCTCACGTAGCGGCGCTTGCGCCGGATGCGCCGCTCGCGGCGGAAGATCTCGTGGTCGGTGAGCACGCGGAGGCCGCGCCCGCCGTCCGCCGGCGGGATCACGAACCCGCCCTGGAGCACGCCCACGGTGAGGGCGGCGGGACTGGGGCCGATCCCCTCCTCGGCCAACAGCTCGTCCAGCCGCTCGGCCTGCCCGGTATTGTCGCACAGGATCACCGTGGGCATGTCGTCGCGCACGAGGCGGCGCAGCCAGCGGATGTCGCGGTCCACCGCCTCGGGATCGTGGAGCGGGAACGCCACGTCGGCGTCGGCCCCCTCGGGGGCGAGCCGCACCGTGGCCAGCGCCGCCAGCGCGCCCATCACCCGCTCGGGGGCTTCGAACAGCTCGTCGCGCGGCGCCGGATCCTCGCCGCGGCGCTGGGCGAGCACGACGTGGTGCTGGGCCTCGTCCCACGTGCGGCGCAGCTCCGGCTCGAGGTGCGTGCCCACCGGCTCGACGACCAGCGTGTCGGGCGGGAGCAGCGCGAGAAGGGTGGTGCGCTCGGCCTCGCCCTCCGCCGCCGGCCGCGCCGACTCGGCGGGCAGCACGAGCGCCGCGGGGACGTCGCGGGTGGAGATCTGCGACCCGATGTCGAACTGGCGCAGCTCCACGATCTCGTCGCCCCAGAACTCGGCGCGCACGGGATCGGCCATGCCGAAGCTGTACACGTCCACGATGCCGCCGCGCACGCTGAACTGGGCGACGTCGTCGATCATCGGCACGCGCTCGAATCCCATGGCCTCGAGGCGCGCCACGAGGTCGGGCAGCCGGTGGCGGGCGCCCCGGCGCAGCTCCAGCCGCAGGGTGCGGAGCGCGGCCGGCACGCGCGTGCGCTCCAGCGCCGCCCGCGCGGTGGTGATGAGCACGCGCAGCTCGCCGCGCGACACGCGCTCCAGCGTCTCGACGCGTTCGCCGGCGATCTCGAGATGCGGCTCGCTCTCGCCCAGCCCCTCGCGGGGCGGGTAGAACGCGGTCGCGCCGTCGGGCAGGAGGGGCTGGAGATCGGCCAGCCACCGCTCCGCCTCGGGCACGCTGTCGGCGATCAGGGCGAAGAAGCGCCGGTCGAGACGGCGGGCCAGCGCGCCGAGCAGCACCGCGTCGCTCGATCCGCGCAGCCCCCCCACGGCGAGGGCCTGGCCGGGAGCGGGCAGGCGCGCCAGCGCGCGCTCGAAGGCGGGGAGCCGCGAAACGGCGTCGAGCAGGGCGTCGAGGGCCATCAGCGATCCGTTCCGGCCTGCCGCGCGGCGATCGTGCCCTCGACGGCCAGCACGGCGAGCAGGGCAACGAGCAGGGGCACGGCGAGGGGTCGCGGCGCGCCGACGTCGAACAGCGCGCGGGCGAACGCGTCGTCGTCGGTGAACACGCGGGCGCGCGGGCCGAGCAGGCGCGCGAAGCCGGTCGCCGGCCACCGCGCGAGGTCCGACTCGCGCGGCTCGGGATTCACGACCAGCGCCCCCACCCGGCGTCCGGCGCGGGTGAAGAAGTACGTGCCGGGCCGGGCCGGCGCCCGGAACGCCGCGCCGGGCGCGCCGGCCGCGCCGTCCACCGCGTCGGCCCACGCCGGCCATGATAGTTCTTGTATGGGCGCGGCGGCCACCACGCGGCCGGGGTCGCCCGACAGCCGGTCGGCGAGCACCCCGGCCACCCAGGGCACGAACGCGGCGCTCACCGGCAAGGTCGTGGCGTCGGGCACGAGCGGCGAGGCGACCAGCACCCAGCCCGGTCCGGCCACGATCCACGGCTCGGACCCCACGCGGGCCAGCGTGTCGGAGGCCGCGGGGCCGGCCGGCTCCAGCGCGTAGCGGAGCGTCGCCTCGACGCGCGGCATCCCTTCGCCGGTCACGGCCGCCGCGCCGCGGCGCGCCGGGCCGAACCGCCACGGGATCCCGGCCTGCTGCAGGGCGCGGTTGGCCGCGCCGAGCCGCACCGGGTCGGCGGGCGCCGTGACCAGCGCCGGAAGCGCGGTCAGCCCGTCGGCAGCGACCACGGCGATGCCGGCGCCGTCGGCCACCCGCCCGTCGCTCCGCAGGACGTCCACGGCGCTGTTCACGAACGGGCCCGCGCCGGCGGCCACGGCGACCCGCGGCGGCGGTCCCACCCAGGCGGCGAAGTACCGCACGTTGTCGGCCGCCAGCTCGTCGGCGTCCAGCTCCACCGTGCCGCCCAGCCAGCCGCGCGCCGCGGGCGCCGCGCGCACCAGAATCTCCTCGCCGGGCGCGGCGGTGCCGCGGGCCAGCGTCCGGCCGTCGAGCACGATGCGATACGTCGTGGAATCGGCGGCCGTGACCGTCGCGCGCACGGCCCCGCGCGGCGTCCACCGCTCGGGCTCGGCCACCGCGCTCGTGGCCGCACGATTCGCCCGCGCCGGCGCGGACGGGATCCACGCCGCGATGGGAATCTCGCCGGTGGACGGCGGCGTGGTCCACGTCGTGCGCTGGGCGTCGGTGAGCAGCACCACCTGGCGCGCCGGCAGCCCGGCGGCGCGCACGGCGGCCCCGGCCCGCGCCAGCGCCAGCCCGGGGTCCCCCGCGCCGCCGATGGGCGACACCCGCGCCAGCGC
>JAGWRI010000110.1 GCA_028876525.1 Gemmatimonadota bacterium
CACCCACTCCAGCCGCTCGATCATGGCCGACACGGTGTCGATCTCGCGCTCCAGCCCCTGCTTGAACGCGAGCTGCGCCTGCATGCTGGCCGCGGTGCCGAGCGTCGCGGGGTCGGCCAGCACCTGCAGCGGCTGCGACTCGCTGGCGCCGCCGGCGGCGAGCGTCACCGTGTAGCGGCCGGGCACGACGCGCGGACCCACCACGGTGCCGGGAATCATGATGCCGGTCAGGATGTGATAACCGCCGGGCCCGTTGGGCACCCAGGGCGCGTCGGGGGGCGGCACGAGCATGTGGGGCATGGCGCCGTTCGGGTAGCGCAGGTCCCACCACGCGCGGTTCAACCCCTTGGCGCCGCGCACGTGAAGCGTATTGATGGTCTTCCCGTCGGCGCCGGCAATGGTGAGGGTGGCCGGGCCGGCCTGGGGGAGATAGAAGTCGATGTCGGCGCCGTAGGGCGGGTTCTGGCCCACGATGCGGGCGCCGGGCTCGCTGAGCCGCCCGTCGCCCTTCTGCCGGAAGCGGTACGCCGCGCGCAGGGGATAGAGGGCGGCCGCGCGGGCGTCGGGCTCGTAGTGCCGCAGCGCGGTGATGTCGTCCATGATCCAATCGCCGCGGCCGTAGGTGGCGATCACCAGATCGTTGAACCGCGGCTGCACGGTGATCCAGTACACCGGCGCCGGCGGCAGGTTCTGGTTGAGCTTCGTCCAGCTTCCGCCGTCATTCCAACTCACGTATATCGCGTTGTCGGTGCCCAGGTAGAGCATTCCCTTGCGCACCGGATCCTCGACGACGCAGTGGGCCGAGCCGTTGTAGCCCTTGGGGATGCCGGCGCTGATCATGGTCCACGACCGGCCGTAGTCGGCGGTCTTGTAGACGTAGGCGTCGTAGTCGCCCATCTGCTCGCGGTTCACCGTGAGGTAGGCCGTGCCGGCGTCGAAGGGCGAGGGGTCGATGTTCCAGATCGTGCCCATGGGCGCGAGGCCGGGGATGTTCTTGGTGACGTTGGTCCAGTGCGCGCCGCCGTCGTGGGTGAGGCTCACCTGGCCGTCGTTGGTGCCGGCCCAGATCACGCCCTGCTTCACGGGCGACTCGGCAATGGAGAAGATGAGCGCGGCGTCGTAGGTGTAGAGGTTGTCGTGGGTGATGCCGCCCGAGTTCCCCTCGTGCGCCGTGTCGTCGAGCGTGAGGTCGGGGCTGATCGTTTTCCAGCTCTGGCCGCCGTCGGTGGTCTCGTGCACGTACTGGCTGCCCACGTACACGCGATTGTGATCGAAGGGCGAGATGGCGAGCGGAATGGTCCAGTCGAAGCGGTACTTCACGTCCTTCGGCGCCCACCCGTCGGCCACGTCGGGCCAGGGGCTGACGTCGCGGGCCTGCCCGTCTTTCAGGTTCAGTCGGGTGATCACGCCCTCGTAGCACCCCGACCAGATGACGTCGGGATCGGTGGGGTCGGGGGTGGCGAATCCGCTCTCGCAGCCGCCCACGGACTTGAAGTCGCCGGCCTGGATGCCGCCGCCGAAGAAGCCGCGCCCCGACAGGGTATTGCTGGGCCCCATGAACGACGACGCGTCCTGCAGGTTGCCGTAGATGTCATACGGAATCTTGTCGTCGGTGGTGACGTGGTACACCTGCGCGATGGGCAGCCGGATGTGCTCGAACGAGCGGCTGCCGTCCAGGCTCACCGACAGCCCGGCGTCGTTGGCCACCAGGATGCGGTTCGAGTTGTCGGGGTCGATCCAGATGTCGTGGTTGTCGCCGCCGGCGGAGCCGAATCCGTTCTCGCCGCCGGGGCGCAGAAAGGTCTTGCCGCCGTCCAGCGAGATGGTGTAGTTGGGACTCACGAAGTACAGACGGTCGGGATCGGTGGTGGACACGCCGAAGTTGACGTAGTACGAGTCGCGCTGGAGCATCATGTGGTCGTGGCTCACCATGGTCCACGAGGCGCCGGCGTCGTCGGAGCGGTAGAGCGTGGGCTGGCTGTCCTGCACCAGCGCATACCAGCGGCTGGGCAGACTCTGCGCGATGGCCACGGCCACCTTGCCCACGACGTGCGGGGCCGCGGGCAGCCCGTGGCCCGAGAGCTGGGTCCACGTGTCGCCGCCGTCGCGGCTCACGTACATGCCGCCGGCCGTGCCGCCGCTCTCGAGCTTCCACGGATACACGCGCACCTGCCACATGCCGGCCAGCAGCGTGTTGGGGTCGGCCGGGTCCATGGCCAGGTCGTTGCACCCGGTGTCGGCGTCGGGGCCCAGCACCAGCTTCCAGGTCCTGCCGCCGTCGAGCGTGCGGTAGACACCGCGCTCGGGCTGCGCCTTGAACAGCTGGCCCAGCGCGCAGACGAACACGCGCTGCGGGTCGCGCGGATCGATCACGATGCGGCCGATGTGGCCGGTGGCGTCGAGGCCCATGTGCTGCCAGTGCGCGCCGCCATCAGTGGACTTATATACTCCGTCGCCCATGGGGTAGTAGGGGCGGATGAGCCAGGTCTCGCCGGTGCCGGCCCAGACGACGTCGGGGTCGGACTGCGACACCGCGAGCGCGCCCACCGCGGCCACGTCTTCGTGGTCGAATACCGGCTGCCAGTCGACGCCGCCGTTTTCCGTTTTCCATATGCCACCCGACGCGGCGCCGACGTACATGATGGCGGGGTCGCCCGCCACGCCCGCCGCCGCGGCGGCGCGGTTCCCGTACGGGCCCACGAAGCGCCAGCTCATCTCGCCGAGTGGTCCGAGCGGCTCGGCGGCCGCTCCGCGTCCGCCGCCGCGCTGCGCGCGGGCGGGGGCCGGTGCCCAGACCATGGCCAACGACGCGAGGGCAAGAGCGGCCCCCCGCCAACCGAAACGCGATTGCG
>JAGWRI010000111.1 GCA_028876525.1 Gemmatimonadota bacterium
AGGTCCGCCGCCAGCACGCGATGGCCCGCGGCCGCGAGCGCGGGACTCTGGGAGCGATATGAGTACACTGATGCTCCCCAGCCGTGCAGCAGCAGGACAGGCCGGCCGGCCGGCGGCCCCGCCGAGACGACCCGCAGCCGCAGACCGTCGGGCAGCGTCACGAACTGTACCGCGACGTCGGCGTGTCCAG
Organism: Gemmatimonadota bacterium; assembly: GCA_028876525.1. Lineage (GTDB taxonomy): Bacteria > Gemmatimonadota > Gemmatimonadetes > Gemmatimonadales > Gemmatimonadaceae > JAGWRI01. The sequence continues at coordinate 191 of JAGWRI010000111.1, forward strand.
CCGGATAGATGCGCTCCGCCGGCAGCGGCGGCGGCGCGAGCGCCGGGATCCCCGGCGGCCCGCTCCGCCCTGCGGTTCCGGACGGCGCCACCGGCGCTCAGACGAGATCGATCGGGCGGCCCGCCAGCCGGGCAATGAGCCCGAGACGGAACGTCACGTCGGTCCAGCGCTCGTCGCCCGCCAGCTCCTGCTCCAGCGGAAACATGGGCCACACGAACGGGTTGACGGTCTTCACCGCCTGCATCCCCTTGTGCGGATGCCACACGGCATCGGCATCGCGATCGTCGAGAAACCGGTCGAACAGCCTTGACCAGTTCTCGTTGAGTTTGAGGAAGCCGAGCCGTGCCATCAACTCGAGCCAGACGAGCGCGCGGGCCACGTCGGCATCGGCCGCGTTGCGGTGCGGTAGCTGATCGCCCATCACGAGGTGCGCCTGGGTGGCGATGCGCCGCCCCAGCAGCTGCACGATCTCCTGCCGCGGCTGCGCCTGCGACACCCAGGCGTAGATGCGGTCCATCACCTCGGCGTGCTCGGTGCAGAAGAGCGGCATGTACGCGAGCATCGTCAGCGCGTGGATGGACGGCGGGGCCGCCTCGGGCGCCAGCACGTGCTGATTCCCGACACGCATCCACGGCTTCTCGGCCAGCGGCGAGCGCAGGAAGTCGTTGATCCGGTCCAGGATGCGCCGCGCCGCGCCCCGCAGTCGCGGATCGCCCTGGTAGCCGGCCTGCGCCAGCGCGGCCGCGGCCGCCTCGCGTAGAATCGCCCGCCCGCGATGCACCAGGTCGTCGTCCGGCGCCGCCTTGCCCCCGAACTCGAACAGGAATTCGGGGTCGTCATCCTCGGCGAGCAGCCGGAACAGGATGCGCCGCGCCTGGAGCAGCGGCGGCGAGTCCTTGTCCCACCCGTACTCCAACAGCCGGCGCACGGCGTTGATCGTTCCCACGCCCTCGAAGTGCGCGGCGCGCGGTGAGGGCACGGTGAGCATTGTATGGGACCAGGTCCCGTCCAGCCCCTGCGAGAGCGCCAACAACAGCGCGGGGCGGTACGTATACGGGAAGGCCGCCGAACGCTGGTCCGCGGTGAAGTCCACCTCGGCCACGTCGGCAAGGGCCCGATACCGGATGGCCGTGGAGGCGTGCTCCAGCAGCCAGGTAATCGGGAACCGCACCGGGAGCGGCGCGGGGGGCAGCGGCGCCGGAGCAGCCAGCTCCGAGACCGGCTCGGTGTCGAGATTGGTAGTAGGAGGCAGGGTCACGGCGTCGCGGAAAACAAGTGGCCAGGCGATGTCGTACCGCCCGTGGACACGGGCGCGTAAGCATAGCGTATTTCGGGTGATCCGCTAGAGGGGAATTCGCAACTCGATATCTGGCAATCACTTGTATGTGGTACCCCATTCTCAACAGGAGCGTTTCATGCGTAAGCTGGCGATGGTGGCACTTGCAGTGATGACCCTGGGCGGCACGGCTTCGGTGGCCGCGGCTCAGGGTGGCGCGATGGGCGGCGGCCGCGGGCGCGGCTCCATGATCGACCGGCTGCTCACGCAGCCGACGGCCATCACGCTCACGGCCGATCAGCAGAAGAAGGTCGACAGCCTCAAGGCCGCCGAAACCGAGGAGATGGGCAAGCTGCGCGAGGAGATGCAGAACAGCGACGACCGGCAGGCGATGTTCGGCAAGATGCGCGACCTGAACAAGAAGTATCAGGACGCCGTGCGGGCCCTGCTCACGGCCGACCAGCAGAAGACGTTCGACGAGAACGTCGCGGCGATGCCGCAGCGCGGACGTCGCGGCGGAGGCGGCGGCGGACGGTAATTCCCTCTCGCCCGGCGCATGACGCGGCGGGCCGCTCCGAACGGAGCGGCCCGTTTGCGTTGGTGCTGGCCCCGGCGCCGGCGGCGCGCGATCTTGAGCGGCGATGCCTGCGCACCGGCCCCCCGCCCCGTTTCTCGCCGCCCGGCGCCATGCGCGGTGAATTCGTGGACGTGGGCGGCGTCCGCCTATACTACTACGCGGCAGGCACGCGCGGCGCCGGCGAGCCGTTGGTGCTCATTCACGGATTCCCGACGTCCGGCCATTTGTGGAGCGAGGTCGTGCCGCTCCTTCCCCCCGGCCACCGCACCGTGGTGCTCGACCTGCTGGGCTACGGCCGCAGCGACCGGCCGGGTGCGGCGGCGCTGGGCGTGCACGCGCACGCCGACCGCGTGGTCGCGCTGATGGACGCGCTGCGCATCGGCGAGGCGGCGCTGGTGGGACACGGCCTGGGCGGCGGCGTGGCGCAGTCGCTGGCCGTGCGCTTTCCGGCCCGCGTGTCACGACTCGCGCTGGTCAGCTCGGTGGCGTTCGACGGGTGGCCGACGCGCCGTGCGCGGCTCTATCGCGGGCTGTCCCCGCTCGGGCGGCTGGTGCCGCCGTCGTGGCTCCAGTCGGTGCTGCGCGCGAGCTTCCTGTCGGGGTACGCCAATGCCGCGCAGGGCGCCCACTCGCTGGAGCTGTACGCCCGCGCCTTCGCCGGCCCGGACGGGCGCGACGCCCTGCTGCGCCACCTGCGCGCCCTGCGCGCCGACGACACGTCGGCGCTGGGCCCGCGCCTCGGCACGCTGCGCTGTCCGACGGCGGTGGTCTGGGGGGGCGCCGATCCCTTCCTGCCGGCGGCGCTGGGCGAGCGGCTGCGCGACGCGATTCCCGACGCCACGCTCGACGTCCTGCCCAGCGCGCGGCACTGCGTGCCCGAAGACACCCCCGCCGCGCTGAGCGCGGTGCTGACCCACCTGCTGGCGCGCTAGCTAGCGGCGCCCCGCGGCGCGGCCGCGCCCCTTCGCCGCGGACTTTGCCCCGGACTTCGCCCTGGCCCCGGGCCGGGCGCCCGTCGAGTCGCGGCGGGGGGCCGGCTCGCGCAGCGCCGCTTCGGTGTATTCGCTGGCCGGATTCCAGAGCAGCCAGCCACGGATGCCGGCCGCGTAGCCGGCGCGGATCTGGTCGCGCACGCGGGCCGAATCGTACGCCGCCGCGCCCATTGAGAAATCCTGATACCAGGGCACGAGGGCGCCGGCGCCCCGCACCGCCGCGTCGCGGCGCTTGGCCTCGGCCAGGGCGCGGCTCACCAGCTCGTAGGGCTGCGACGCCGGGTCGGCCAGGCCGAACGCCCCGGCGGGGAACGCCGAGGGGAATTCCCGCGGCATGACGAGGTCGGCGCGGGCGGCCAGCGCATCCCACCGCAGGCCGCCCGGTCCGCCGCTGGAATCCGCGGCCGCCTCGCCCGGCACCGCGAACGCCACCGGCGCGCCCAGCGGGGCGGTGCGATAGTCGAGAAAGGCGAGGCCGTCGCGGACGACCTGCGCGCGGTCGCGCCCGGCCGGGAGCGCGAACCGCGCCTCGCGCGCCATGCCCGGCGCGTCCGGAAAGCGCGCGTCGTCGAACTCCACGGCGTCGAATCCGCGGGCCACGGCTTCGGACGCCAGGTCGGCGGCGTACGCCCACACGGCGCGGTGCGACGGGTCGATCCACGGCGCCCCGGTGCTGTCGTGCCACGGCTGCCCGTCGCGCTGGCGCACCGCCCATTCCGGACGCTGCGCCGCGAGCAGCGGATCGACTCCGACCACGATCCGCGCGATGGCGAAGATGCGGTGGGCGCGCAGCGAATCCATGAGCGCATGGACGCGGGCCACCGGCATCGCCCCGTCGGCGTCGGCGCCGACGAGGTGCGCGAGGCCCACGGTGGACGGGTAGAGCACGCGGCCGCGCGCGTCCTTGACGTCGAAGACGAGCGTGTTGAGCCCGGTGCGGCGGGCCAGCGCGAGCAGGCTCCACATCGCGGGGCCGGACGCCGCGGCGCGGGTCACGTAGAGTCCGCGCATCGGATCGGGCGCCGGCAGGCGGCGGACGCGCGGCGGCGCGGCCGGCCAGGGCGCGTCGTC
>JAGWRI010000112.1 GCA_028876525.1 Gemmatimonadota bacterium
GCGCGGCGCGCCAGTCGGTGCTTCCCCCGGGGCCGGTGGGGCCGGCGCCGAGCACCCGCATCGCCTCGTCCACCGACAGGTCGTCGAGCACGAATTCCGACTCGCCCATCTCGCGCCGCTGCTCGAGATAGCGCCGCAGCTGCTCCCTAGCGTCCACCAAGGAGCCCCTCCACGCGGTCGAGGATGGCGTCGGCCACTTCGGACTTGGGCATCAGCGGCAGGGCCTCCGAGCCGCCGGCACGGTCGAGCAGCGTCACGCGGTTGGTGTCCACGGCGAACCCGGCTCCTTCCTCGGTGGCGTCGTTGACGACGATCAGGTCGAGCTCCTTCGCCTCGAGCTTGGCTCGGGCGTGGGCCATCACGTCGTCGGTCTCGAGCGCGAAGCCGACGATCACGGCGCCGGGGCGGCGCGCGTCGCGGGTGGAGGCGAGGATGTCCACGGTGAAGTCGAGCGCCACCGTTGGAGGCCGGCTGCCCTTCTTGATCTTGGACGGCGCGACAGCGGCCGGGGTGAAGTCGGCGGGCGCGGCGGCCATGACGAGCAGGTCGGCGGTGGCCAGGGCGCGGCGCACGGCGTCGGCCATGTCCGCGGTGGTCTCGACGGCGGTGACGCGCGGTCCCACGGGCGGGGCCACGGCCAGCGGGCCCGCGATGAGGTCCACGTCGGCGCCGCGGCGCCATGCGGCGGCGGCGATGGCGGCGCCCATCTTGCCGCTGCTGTGATTGGACAGGAAGCGCACGGGATCGAGCGCCTCCCGGGTGGGCCCGGCGGTCACGGCGACGCGCAGGCCGGCCAGCGGGCCGGGCGTTTCGAGCAGGCGGCCCGCGTGGGCGAATATCGTCTCCGGCTCGGGCATCCGGCCTGGTCCGCTGCCCTCGCCTGCGGCGAGCATGCCCTCGTCGGGCGGGAGCACCCGGTAGCCCAGCGTGCCGAGGTGGTGGACGTTGCGCTGCGTCTGCGGGTGCGCCCACATCCGGTCGTTCATGGCGGGCACGAGGAGCACGGGACAGGTGGCGGCGAGGAGGCAGGCGGTGAGGAGGTCGTCGGCCTGGCCGGAGGCGGCGCGGGCCAGGAAGTCCGCGGTGGCCGGGGCGACGACGATGGCGTCGGCGGCGCGGGCCAGCGTGACGTGCTCGAGGGCGCGTCCGGCGTCGAACAGCCCCGTGTGCACGGGGCGTCCGGTGAGCGCCTCGAAGGTGACCGGCCCCACGAACTCGGTCGCGGCGCGGGTCATGACCACGTCCACCGCGGCGCCGGCCTTGGTGAGCAGGCGCGCCAGCCAGGCGGACTTGTAGCTCGCGATTCCGCCCGTGACGCCGAGCAGAACGCGTCGGGAGGCGAAGGGCCGGGTGGACGCGAGACTCATGCGGTGGCCAGCGGACGCGGGGACGGGCCCCGCGTCGGGTGAGCGTGGATTACTCGCCGCGACGGCGCGGCACCACGCGGTAGACGAGCTTGCCGCCGGCCAGCTCTTCCATGGCGCGCGTGGTGAGCTTCTTCTCGCCCATGGCCGAGCGGTCGCGGGGGAACTCGTTGAGCACGCGGGCGTACTTGGCGGCCACGAGGACGCCGAGGTACTTGTTGGCCGCGTGCTTCGCGATCTCCTTCGGGGTGAAGACTTGCATGGTTCGATCCGTTACGAAGAATGGTTTTCGATTTCCCGCTCCAGCCGCTCGATGAGCTGCGTGACCTGATGGCGCAGGTCCGCCACCCGGTCCCGGCTGGCCACTTCCGCATCGATGATGGACGACACCAGGCCCACGGCCGCGTCGAGATCGTCGTTCACCACCACGTACTGGTATTCGTCCACCGCCTGCAGCTCCTGCAACGCCGAGTGCAGCCGCGCCACGAGCTGGGCGCCCGTCTCGGTGTCGCGCTCGCGCAACCGCTCGAGCAGCACCTCGCCCGACGGCGGCAGCACGAACACGGTCACCGACTCGGGGAACGCCCGCCGGAACTGCAGCGCCCCCTGCACGTCGATGTCCATCATCACGTGCCGGCCGGCGGCCAGCACCCGATCCACTTCTGCGTGCAGCGTGCCGTAGAGGTTGCCGTGCACCTCCGCCGACTCCGCGAACTCCCCGCGCTCCTGCCGGTTGATGAATTCCCGGCGCGTGAGGAAGTAATAGTCCCTGCCGTCGATCTCCCCGGCGCGCGGCGGGCGCGTGGTGCACGACACCGAGTAGCCAAGGTCCTGCCGTCGCGCGAGCAGGGCCCGCGCGATGGTCGTCTTTCCGCCGCCCGAGGGCGCCGACAGGATCACCGGGAAGCGGCTCACTCGAGATTCTCGACCTGCTCGCGAATCCGTTCCAGCTCTTCCTTGATCTGCACGACGTCGCTCACCACCGCGGTGTCGTTGCCCTTGCTCCCCGTGGTGTTCGCCTCGCGGAGCATTTCCTGCAGCAGGAAGCCCAGCCGCTTGCCCACGCCGTCCGGCTTGGGCGCGCGCAGGGTGTCGCGGAAGGCGGCCACGTGGGCCCGGAACCGCGACAGCTCCTCGCTCACGTCCAGCCGGTCGGCCAGGATCGCGATCTCCTGCTCCAACCGTCCCCCGTCCAGCGCCACGCCGCCGGCCAGCTCCTGCACCGACGCGCGCAGCCGGTCCCGCTGCTCGACCAGCCGCTGCGGCGCGCGCGCCGAGATCCGGTCGAGCGCCGCCTCCACCACGCGGAGCCGTTCGTCCAGGTACTCGGCCAGCCGCGCGCCCTCGGCCTCCCGCATCGCCGTCAGCGCCGCCACCGCGCGATCCACCACCGCCACCAACTCATCGGGCGTCGCCTCGGCCATCGGCTCGGCGCCGCTCGCCGACACCACGTCGGGGAGGCGCAGAATCGCCGCCAGGTCGAGCGCGTCGCTCGGCAGATCGTACCGGCGCTGGAGCTCGCGGAGCCGCACGACGTAGTTGCCGAACCGCGTCTCGTCGATGGCCACGGCGGGGGTCTCGGCGACCTCCAACCGCGCGCTCACCGTGACCGCCCCGCGACCGATGCCGCGCCGCACCGCTTCCCGCACCTCGCCTTCCCACCGCGCCAGCGCATTCGGGAGCTTGATGCTCGGATTGAAGAACCGGTGGTTGACCGAGCGCACCTCGACCGCGACGCGCGCGCCGCCCACCGCCCCCTCCGCGGACCCGAACCCGGTCATGCTCCGTATCATGGACAGATTCGTAAGTTACGGACTGACAATGACCTTGTCAATTCCAGAAGTACCAACGCACGCCGTAGATCGACGTCTGCCGCGGCATGAGGAAGCCGGGCACCTCGTTGTACTTCTCGCCCAGGGCGTTCTGGAACCGGTAGCTCAGCACCGCGCGCTCGATGCGGATCTCGAGCTGCGCGCCCACCGTGCGGTACCCGCTCAGGCGCTGCACCGTGGCCCCAACCGGAAAGAAGGTCGCCGACCGGTACTCGTGGGTGAGCCCGAGGAAGAAGTGGAAGGAGTTGTCGGGGAACCGGTCGAGCAACGACGTGCTGATGTAGAGCTGGGCGTGAGTCTGGTACCGGGGCCGGTAGAACCCGGTGCTGTCGTTCCATCGCAGGGCGAAGGCGTCGGCGTGGATGCCCTTCCAGAGGCGCCCCTGGACGGTGACGAACGCCGCCGTGGCCGACGGCTCGCGGGCCGGGACGAGCGAGTCGTCCACGAGGCGCGGCGCCGCCAGCGCCGCGGCGCCCCGCAGGATCGTGCCTCCGCCAATCCACAGGTCGTGGATGCGGACCCCGGCCTCGAGGCGCCGATAGTTCGGCGTGAGCACGCTGTCGGCCATCCGCGCGTCGCGCGCCGTGCCCGCCGCTCCCATGACGCGCAGGAAGCTGAACGGCGTGAACACGGCGCTCACCTCGCGGTGGGACACGGAGTCGGTGCCCCGCCCCTCGGCGTACGCCGAGACGGCGAGCCGCCACCACGCCCAGTCGGCGCGCACGGTCGGCACGAACAGCCCCATCCGATGGCGCGGCGGCTTGAGGCGAAGCCTGGTCGAGTCGGACGCCGTGTCGAGCACCGCGGCGAAGGCGGTGCTGTCGGCCGGCGAGATGCCGCGGTCGAAGGCGCCGAAGTAGCGCGCCGTGCCGCTCACGCGAACGCCCCATCTGGACAGCCCGCCGGCCAGCACGTACTGCGAGCCCGAGGTGACCGTGTCGCCCTTCGCGGCGGTGGTGTCGGTGCTGTCGGCGGGCACGGCGGCAATGCCCGACGGGCCGCCGGCAAAGGAATAGCGCGAGGTGGACGCCAGGGCCTGGACCCACGCCGCGCCGCCGGGCGCGCCCAGCCCCACGCGCACGTAGGCGTCGCGCCGCGTGGCGTCCTGCTGGGCGAGCGAGTCGCCGGTGAACGGGTCGAGGAGCTGGCCGCGGTGGCTGCGCACCTGCAGGGCGAACGCGTCGACGCTGAACGGCCCGTGCGCCCATCCCACCCGGCCCATCAGAGAAAGCTGATCGCTGGTGCCGCCGTCGCGCGTGGGCAGCGCGCCGTACTGCTCGACGCCGAACTGGAGCAGCTCGCCATGGCCGAACCGGCGTCCGAAGAAGCCGCGATAGAGATTCGTCTGCAGGTCGCCGGTGGTGATGTCGGTGCGCGTGTACGGGGTGGTGCGGTCCACGGTCCAGCTGTCGAGATAGACGCGCACCTCGGACGGCGACCGCTCGACGGTGATGTCCTGGATGGGCCAGAGCGGCAGCCGGGCCAGGTCCACGATGCCGCCGGCGTGCGGATCGAGCGCGTCGTACTCCAGCCCGTCGAGGAACACGCGGACGCGGGCGGCGTCGCCGAGATACGTCGCGGTCGCCGGCGCCGACAGCCACCCCATGTGCAGCTCGGTGACGCCGGGAAGGCGCGCCAGCAGGTCGCCCACGCTCTGGGCGCCGGTGGCGAAGATCTGCTCGCGGTCGAGGTGGTAGCTCCCCGTGGGATCGGCGGTCTGCGGCAGCTCGCCGTGCGTGATCGGCGGCTGGATGGTGTCGCGCTTGACCGTGTCGTCCGGGAGCGGCACGGTGGGCCGCGTCGTGTCGGCGGGCGCGGCGGCGCCCGTCCGGGCCGCGGTGTCGACGCGGAGGAGGGTGTCCTTCCGGGCCGCGGAGTCGCGCCTGACCAGCGTATCGCGCCGGGCGACGGTGTCGCGGCC
>JAGWRI010000113.1 GCA_028876525.1 Gemmatimonadota bacterium
CAGGCGATACCGGAATACTGGATCGTGGATCCGGAACGCGAGGCGGTCACCGTGGTGCGGCCCAACCACGAGGACCGGATGGTGGACGGAGCGCTGGTCTGGCATCCGGCCGGCGCACGCGAGGCGCTGACGATCGCCGTGGCTGAGATCTTCGGCTGATCGTAGGACCGGGCAGCTGCCGCCCGATCTTTCGAATATCTTGGCGCCGCCCGGGCGATCCTCGGTGTCTGCCGTGTGTACAGGAGATGACAGCACACGGGAGTTCGTACACGCATGCTGGATCGCATCGTCGTACGCGGCGTCGGCCTGTCCGCGCTCGCCGCCACGGCCGCCCTGCTCACGGCGGCCACCCGCACTACCCGCGGGCCCCACGGTGCCGTCGCGCCGCTCGCGGGCGGCGACGCCGCCGTGGTCGGCACGGCCACGCTGAAGGTGAGGAACGACGCGCTCACGCGTCGCGTCGTCTACGTGACCATGGATGGCAAGCGCCAGCGGCTCGGCGTGGCCAACGCCGGCGCCACCACCGACTTCACGGTGCCCCGGAGCTACGTGGCCGGCCGCCCGTCCGTTCGCTTCATGACCGACCCGTACGGCGGCGCGCCGCTCGACGAGAGCCAGCGCATGCACGTGATCGCCCGTGACACGCTGCAGATGGTGATTCTACCGGGGCGGTAGCCGGCCTCACGCGCGTGCCCTCGCCCGCTGCCTCGGCACCCGCCCCTAGTTCCAGTTCATCCCCGTGGGCGTGAACACGCGCCCCTCGTCCCTGCACATCAGCTGCACGGCGTGCCGCCCGCTCATCACCGCCGTCGGCACGCCGCCCCCGGGCTCCACCCACTGGCCCGCCATGTAGAAGCCGTCCAGCCCCGACAGCCGCTTGTGCAGCCGCGCGAAGATCGCCTCGCCGCTGGGCTGCCACCCCTCGAACGCCCCCCGCCACGAGCGCGCGGTGTGCCAGTACGTGAGCGGCGTCGCCACGTCGGTCAGCCGCACCAGATCGGCCAGTCCGGGAAAGTGCGGCGCCAGCACGCCGACCAGCCGCTCGGCCAGCACGTCCTTCTCGTCGTTGTACCGCGCGCCGCGCGTGGCCCACCATTCGTAATCCGTCGGCACCAGCGCCTGGATCACGGTGTGCCCCACCGGCGCGAAGCACGGGTCGTCGTTGCACACCCGCACCATCAGGCTGTCGTTCCGGCGCCCGCCCACCTCGAACGGCGGCACGCGGTCCAGCTCCAGAAGGCTCGGCGTTTCGGCGAACGGCGCGGCGACGCCGAAGCTGGCCAGCACGATGGGATCGAACGTCGTCCACGCCGCCATCCGCTTGCGCATCGCGTCGCCCTCGTACCGCCCGCCCAGCAGCCGCAGCACGGTCTCGGGCCCGCTCGACGTCGAGAGCACGAGGTCGGCGTCCATGATCGTCCCGTCGGCCAGGCGCACGCCGCGGGCGCGATCGCCGCGCACGACCACCTCGTCCACGGTGGAGTGCACCATCGACTCGCCGCCCAGCGAGCGATAGGCGTGCACCAGCGCGTCGCGGAACGCCTCGGTGCCGCCCACCGGCCGCGACAGATACCCCTCGCCCAGGTAGCCGAGCACCAGCAGCAGGAACAGCGCCGGCGTGCTCTCGGGCATGAGCTGCGCGAACATCCGCCGCAGCTGCGCGCTCCGCACGTGCTCGGCGGCCCACCGGCCCATGGGCTTGCGGAAGTGCACCAGCGAGCCCAGCGCGCCGCGCATCTCCCAGAGCTGGCTCATCGTGTCGCCCACGGTGGCCAGCTCGGGCGAGTCGATGGACGGATGCATGGCCAACAGCGCCCGGGCGCCATCGCGCATCCGCGCGATCTCGGCCGCGTCCTCGGGCGCCGCGTCGGTGAGCCGGCGCGCCAGCGCGTCCAGATCGCGCGTGAGCGCGACCTCGAACCCGGTGCTCGCATCGCGGTAGGTGACCCACGTGTCGAGCACGTTGAGCTTCACGGCGGGCAGGATGTCCAGCTCTTCGTACACCTGCTGGAAGGCGCCGCCGGTGAGCCAGTGGATGCACCCGTCCACCAGGTACGGGCCGCGGTGCCAGGCGGCGCAGACGCCGCCCAGCGCGAGGTTGTGCTCCACGATCGTGGTCCTGAACCCCGCGCGCCGCGCGTAGCACCCCGCCGAGAGTCCGGCGAGTCCGCCGCCGATGATGATGAGATGCCTGTCGGACATGGTCGCCTCCTGCCTTCGTTCCCGAGCGCCTATCGCCCCGATTGTTGAAGTTCCGGGGAATGGCGGATGGGGGCTGGCGGGGGACGCCTCACGGGGGAGTAGCGGAAACCCTGCACCCAGTTGTTTCGGGTTGGCGACTCGGCCACCTGGGATGAAGCTCAGCCGGGAAGGTCTTAACGATCTGGACGCGGACAGGAACGGAGGGGACAGATAAGGGGCGGAGACTTCAATGGGGTTTGAAAGTGCGCTGTTCCCCCCAAAGTCGCCTCCGTTTCGTCCGTCCCTGCCGTCTGTTGTGGTAGTCCAAGCTGTTGAGACTCCGGATGGTCTGAGTGACATCCCAGGCGCGACCAAGCCCGGGCGGCGGTAAATTGCCCCGTCACCATCGCCAACGAAATCAACCGGATGGAGCCCATGGGCCGTCTGTCGGGCACGCGCATCAAGAACCTCGAGCTGCGGGACCTGGCCCTGGATCAGGCCGAGGCATTCTTCGATCACGTCGAGCGCAACCGCGACATCTACGCCGACTTCATTCCGTTCGTAAGCGGCACCCGCGACTTGCCGTCGATGCGCCGGAAGATCGAGCAGAATCTCGAGCAACAGGCGCAGGGGATCGCCGAGTTCTACACGCTCTGGTCGGGCGCGCGGATGGCCGGATACTTCCTGGTCCGCGAGAAGGACCCCGACGCGCGCTGGGCCGAAATCGGGTATATGCTGGGCCGCGAGTGGCACCGGCAGGGGATCGCGGCGCACGTCTGCTCGCTGCTCATCGACGATCTGTTCCAGCGTCAGGGCATGGACCGGATCGTCCTCTCCTGCGCCGGCGCCAACACCGCCAGCATCGGCCTTGGCGCGAAGCTGGGGTTCACGATGGAAGGCCGGCTCCGGAACCATTGCGTCATGAACGGCAAGCGCGACGACCTGGTCTATATGGGGCTGCTCAAGTCCGAGTGGACGCCGCCGGGAGCCGGCGGCGGGTGACGGGCCCGCTCAATACGTGAACTGCAATCCCGTGGTGATGATCCGGTCGGTGGTCCGATACCCGGCCGGTGGGCGGCTCTCGTAGCGGATCCGGTAGTCCACCTTGAGCGCCAGCCGCCCGGACAGCGGCGCCACCAGCGCGGTCTCGCTGTTGATCCGCCGCCCGGCATGCGCCCGGATGTCCGGCTCGAAATTCGCCGTTTCCTCGAGGTAGCCCGTGGACGCGAGCACGTGCTTGTACTTTCCCTCCACGCGGCCGGCCGGATACCGTGTGCTCGCGCGGTCGTCGTCCATCTCCTCGGTGTACTCGGCGCCGACGTCGATGGCCAGCGAGTCGGCGGCGGTTTCCACCTCGCGCCACTCCACGCCCAGCGCCTCGTTCACCCGCGCGCGGAACCCCGCGAAGGTGTTCCGCTCGCCGTCCACGGTCGCGAACAGTCCCGTCCGCCGGCTCATCGCGTAGTCGGCGCGGAGCCCGAGCTGCAGCTCCCTGGCCGTGGTGGCGCGATTGGCCGTGCTCTGCGCGTACCGCCCCGTCTGCACCACGTCCCATTGGCCGTTCCGGTGCAGCAGCCGGTCGCCCACGCTCACCGTGGTGAAGTTGGCGTTCCCGCTCTCGCCCACCACGCCCAGGTCGCCGGTAATGGACGTCATGGCCGGCAGGCCCTGCGCGCCGCAGGGCGCCGAGCACGCCGCGGCGGCCGCCACCGCGGCCGCGCACAGGAAAGCCAGAGGCCGCGCCACGGAACGAATTGTGCTCAGCCGGGGAAGACCTTCAGAGTATTGTCGTTTTCCCAGCGCATCTTGCACACGCTCTTCGGATACTTCGGGTCGGCGGTGATGTCGGCGTGCCAGGTCTCAGAGCCCGACGTCCAGATGCTCAGCCGGCACACCGTGCCGTCGTCGTCGGTGAACGTCAGCGTCCCGTCGCCCTTGTGGCACGAGTACACCGCCATGCCCTGCGACCGCCGCTGGTAGCGGCACTGCTTGTTGATGTCGCCGGCCAGCCGGAACCGCCCATCCAGGTTGATCCACAGCTCGGCGCGCGCCACGCGCGGAACGGCCAGGCACAACGCGCCCACGGCCAGGGCAATCGAGAGCTTCATCATGTCTCCTTAATGCGGGTAAGGAGTGGACGGCGCCGAATCTAGCATGCTTGCCGCTCCACCCGCCAGCGCGTAGGTTCGCGCGATGCGCACACTCATGGTATGGGCCCTGGCCGGCGCCCTCGCGGCCGCCGCCGCCCCCGCCCCCGTGGCGGCTCAGACCCTGCAGCAGGTCGTGGACACCCGCAAGGCACAGGTCTCGAAGAAGATCGACGGCGCCAAGCTCCCCGACGATGTCAAGGCTGCCTTCCGCACCAGGTTCGCCAAGCTCTCGAGCCTCGAGCTCGAATCCCAGCGCCGGGAGCTGGACCGAATCGAGGTGGACGTGGCCAACAACGAGGGCGCGTATGCCGAATGGCAGAAGGGGGACGCCTACATCCGTGCCCAGACCGATCTCCCGCAGAAGGTCCGCGACTACTACACCGGCCTCATGCAGGACGCGCTGACCAAGATGCTTCCCGCCAACAGCGGGCAGCTGTGGAGCCAGGTCGCGTCGTACAAGACGTACGTGGACAACAACAAGCGCCTCGTGGCCGCCATCCGCGACAACATCAAGACGGTGTCCGACGACAAGGTGGCGCCCGCCATCCTCCAGCAGCAAACGCTCAAGCGCCTGCAGGCCATGATCGACATCCTGGGCACGCCCGGCGTCTCCAGCTCGTTCAACGGCCTGAACGACGAGATGACCGATTTCCGCAACCAGATGATCACCGTGACCGAGCTGGACAAGCTCTCGCAGCGCGTGAAGACCGAGAGCCCGCCGGGCTCCACCTGGTTCATCATCGGCACGCAGGCCAAGATCAGCGAGATGCGCAAGGACGTGGGCAACCCCAAGGCCAACACCTCGCTCGATGCCGTGCGCGACTTCCAGCGGCGCTACGAAGACCGGCTGTCGCTGCTCAAGATCTGCGCCGACATCCGGGCCAAGATCCCGAAGCTCCCGGCCGAGGACCAGCCGAGTTACACTCGGCAGCTCGACGCGCTGGCCGAGGTCGTGGTGAACTGGAACGCCGGCCAGGCGCCCGACCGCGGCCGCATTCAAACCCTCTACAACAACATCGTGGAGCGCGTGGGGCGGTAGCGGGCGGCGCGGGTCACTCCGCGCGGAACCGCCGGTTCATCTCGTCGCCCGACACGATCCCGGCCATCCGCCCGAACGTCCCGCCATCGGCCATCTCGCCGGCCGCCGCGAGGAACGCCGTCCACG
>JAGWRI010000114.1 GCA_028876525.1 Gemmatimonadota bacterium
GCGGCGCCGGCGAGCGCCGCCGCCAGCATCCACCCACCGGCGCGCCGGCGCATCCCGCTCGCTCGGCGCCCCGCCATCAGACGACCAGCATCTCCCGCTGGAGGTCGGCGGGAGTCACCACCGCGCGCCCCGGCACCAGGTAGACGTTCACCTCGCTGCGCACCCCGATCTCGCCGGGGATGTAGATCCCGGGCTCGATCGAGAACGCCACGCCGTCCACCAGCAGGCGGTCCTCGTGCGTTTCCAGGTTGTCCATGTTCGGCCCCGAGCCGTGCAGCTCGCGGGGATCGATGGAGTGGCCGGTGCGGTGCGTGAAGTACTGGCCGAACCCGCGCGCGGCGATCACCCGCCGCGCCGCATCGTCCACCTCGGCGCCCAGCAGCGGCTGGCCGGCGGCGCGGCGCTCCTGGACGAGCGCGATCGCCGCGTCGCGCGCGTCGCGCACCGCCGTCCACACCTCCTGCGCGCGGCGCGACGGCTCGCCGACGGCGGCCATCCAGGTCTGGTCGGCCCACACGCCACCGTCGGGCTCGTGCGCCCACAGGTCGATGAGCACCAGGTCGCCCTCGCGAATGGGCAGCGACGCCCGGGCGGTGGGTTCGTAGTGCGGGTTCGCCGCATTCGGCCCCACGGAAACGTTCGGCCCGTGGTCGGTGACCACGTTCGCCGCCTGGAACCGGGCCAGGATCTCCTGCATTCCCTCGTACTCGGTCATCGGGCTGGACGAGCGGGCGCGGCGGCCGGCGAGCGTCATCACCTCGCGCGCGATGCCGGCGATGATCTTCGCCGCGCGCTCGTGCGACGCGACGTGGGCGGCGCCCCACGCCGCATAGAATCGGGACACGAGCGGCGCCGACGACACGACGCCGGCGGCGCCGGCGGCGCGCACCAGCTCCAGCACGCCGGCCGGCACGCGGTCGAGGTACGGGACGGCATCGCCGGGGGAGTATTCCATGGCCACGCGCTTGCCGTTCACGACCCGGGCCAGGTGCTCGTCCAGCGAGCGCCAGGACGAGTAGATCACGCGATCCCAGGCCGCGGGCCAGTGCTGCCAGGGGCCCTGCTCGATGGCGTGGGTGATCGCCACCGGCGTCCCCTCGCGGGGTATGAACGCGAACACGCGGCGCGACACCAGCCCGGTGAGCCGCAGCATGCCGCCGGCGATGGGATTGGCGCCGTGGAAGTCGAACAGCAGCCAGCCGTCCACGCCGGCGTCGGCGATGGCGCGCTGGAGCTGGGGAAGATTGTCAGCAGAGAGCATTCGATGCGCCGGTTAGCCGTCCGACCGGCCGTCGGACGGACTCAGGGTTCATTCCCGCGCCACCGACCGCCAGTCGGCGCGCCATTCACAGGTGCCTTCGCCACGACCCTCGCATCGTACATGATCCACCGAGCCGACGCTACCGATGAGCAGCCGCAGCATCTCCCGCAGCGCCGCCTCGTAGAACGCGCACCCGACCGACCCCGGGGCCGTGCCGAGGGTCACCGAGCGCGGCACCTCGAGCAGGACGTACCCGCCGACGCGCCGCGCGGTCCCGTTCAGGTGGCGCGCGCACAGACGGCGCAGGCGCCGGAGCGCCCACGGGCGGGCGATGAACGAGGGGAGGAACCGGAGCAGGCGGCGCGTGACCGGCGAGAGCGTCATGTACGACGCGCGGGCCAGGTAGCGCCCGGCGGCGCGGAACACCGCCTCGGCGTCCGGGCGCCGGCCGATCAGCCGGGCCAGGGCCGTCGAATCGTCCTGCGGCGTGCGCTGGCGGCGCTTCACCGCGTCGGTGTAGCGCTTGATCTGCGAGTAGACGGTGTCGCTGAGGCCGAGCCGCTTGTTGCGCAGCTCGTCCACGAATTCGGCGTCGAGATCGCCCGGCGTGTCCACGTCGCGGACCGCCTCGAGCAGACTCAACGGCAACAGGGCATCAACGGTAGCGAGCATGCAGAGGGAAGAGGGCCGACGCGAAGCTAACGGCGAGGCGTGGGCGCTACAAGGCGGGAACGATCGGCCGGCGGCGCGGGATTCGTGGGTGGACGGCGCTTGCCCCGCTCCCGGCGGCGCCCGCAGATTTTCCGCGCGCGCCGCGTGCGCGCCATCACGGCCTTCCGGACCGCCCGCATGACCCCCTCGCTCCGCGCCGCTCTTGGGTTCGTCGTCGCCACCGCCGTCGCGGGCGCGGCGCGCCGCGCCCGCGCGCTATCGCCGTCGGGAGCGGTGGCCGCGGTGCTCGTGGGGACGGCGGCCGTGGCCGCCGGGTGGGACTGGGGCGCGCTGCTGATCGCGTTCTTCGTCGCCTCCTCGCTGCTGTCGCGCGTGCGGCGCGGCGAGAAGGCGGCGGCCGCCGGCGCCATCGCGGCCAAGGGAGACGAGCGCGACGCCGTGCAGGTTCTGGCCAACGGCGCGCTGTTCGCCCTTGCCGCGCTGGGCTACGCGTGCGCGCCCGGCGCGGCCTGGCAGGCGATGGGCGGGGGCGCGCTGGCGGCGGCCACCGCCGACACCTGGTCCACGGAAATCGGGCTGCTCGCGCCGCGCCCTCCGCGGTCGATCGTCACCCTGCGCCCGGTGCCCCCCGGCACGTCGGGTGGGGTCACGGCGCTCGGCCTGCTGGGTGGCGTGCTGGGGGCGTCGTTCATCCAGATCGTGGCGGTGCTCTGCCACTGGCCGCTCGGGGCCGCCGTGGCCGTGGTGGTGGGCGGCGTGGCGGGGACCCTGGCCGACTCGCTGTTCGGCGCGCTGGCGCAGCAGCGCCGCTGGTGCGACGGCTGCGGCGCGGCCACCGAGCGCGCGGTGCATGCCTGCGGGCAGCCCACGCGCATCGTGGGCGGAATCCCATGGCTGGACAACGACGGCGTCAACGCGCTGGCCACCCTGGCCGGCGCGCTCGCCGCCGCGTCGCTCGTGGGGCGCCTGTGACGGTCGCGCCCGACGTCCTGGTCGTGGGCGGCGGTCCGGCCGGGGCGTCCACCGCCTGTGCGCTGGCGCGGGCGGGGGTGCGCGTGGCCGTGCTGGACCGCGCGCGTTTCCCGCGCGCCAAGCCGTGCGCCGAGTACCTGAGCCCGCAGGCGTCGCGCGTGCTGGCAGCGATGGGCGTGCTCGATGCGCTCGAAGGCTCGGGCGCCGCGCAGCTTGCGGGGATGGTCGTGCGCGCACCCAACGGAGCGCGCATCCGCGGCCGGTTCCTGGCCGGCCACGGCTTCCGGGCCTATCGTGACCGCGGGCTGTCGCTGCCCCGCGTGACGCTGGACGCGACGCTGCTCGACGCGGCGCGCGCGGCGGGCGCCGTGGTGCACGAGGGGCTGCGCGTCGTGGACCTGGCCCGGGACGGCGCGGGCCGGGTCGTCGGGGCCGTGGCGCTCGACGATCGGGGCGCTCGGCGGGAGATCGGGGCCCGCGTCACGGTGGGCGCCGACGGGCTCAATTCCGTGGTCGCGCGCCGGCTGGGGGTGTCGCGCCGGTGGCCGTGGCCCCGGCGGGTCGCGCTCGTGGCGCACTTCCGCGGCGTGGCCGGAATGACCGAGTTCGGGGAGATGCACGTGGCGCGCGACGGATACGTGGGGATGGCCGACGTCGGGCACGGGCTGGTGAACGTGGCGGCGGTGTTCCCGCGGCGCGTGGCGCGCGACATCGCCGCCGAGCGCGGCGCGTTCCTCGATGCCTGGCTGGCCCGGCAGCCGGAGCTGGGGGCGCGGTTCGCGGGGGCGCACCGGGTGGAGCCGGTGCGGGCCGTGGGGCCGTTTGCCTCGCACGCGCGCCGGGCGTGGGCGCCCGGCGCGCTGCTCGTCGGCGACGCGGCCGATTTCTTCGACCCGTTCACGGGCGAGGGGATCTACTGCGCGCTCCGGGGCGGGGAGCTCGCGGCGCACCACGCGCGCATCGCGCTCGAGGCCTCGTCGCCGCGGGACGCCGACGCCGCCCTCGACGCGTACGACCGCGCGCGGCGCCGGGAGTTCCGCGGCAAGTGGACCGTGGAGCGCGTCATCGGCGCCGTGGTCGCGCACGCGCCGCTCATCAACCGCGCGGCGCGCTGCTGCGAGGCGTATCCGGCCATGGGCGACCTGCTGGTCGGGGTGGCGGGGGACTTCGTGCCCGCGCGCGCCGTGATGCGGCCCGGCTTTCTGCTCACGCTGTTCCTCCGTCCCCTTCCCGCCGCCCGCGCGGCCACGCCGGCATGACCCTCGATCCGGACAGCTTCCGCGCCGTGCTCGGCCGCTTCGCGACGGGCGTCACCATCCTCACGGCGCGCGACGGCTCGGCGCGCGACCACGGCATGACGGTGAGCGCGTTCTGCGCCGTGAGCCTCGACCCGCCGCTGGTGCTGGCCTGCGTGGACCACGCCGCCAGCATGCACGAGCTCCTGCTCACCGTGGACCGCGTGGGCATCAGCATTCTCGCATCGGGGCAGGAAGCGCTGTCCCGCCGGTTCGCCGAGCCCGAGTCGGACCCGTTCCGCGGCCTCGGGCACGCGCGCGGCGACAGCGGCGTGGTGCTGTTCGACGACGCGCTGGCCCACCTCGAGTGCCTGGTGCGCGACCGGCATCCGGCCGGCGACCACACGATCTTCGTGTGCGAGGTCGAGCGCGCGGTCACGCGCCAGGACCGCCCCCTGCTGTACTACCGCGGCGGCTACGCCCAGCTCGAGCGCTGATGCACCTGACGCCGGCGCGGCACCGGGGGGTCGAGTATCTCGACGATCGGGCCGTCCCGGCCGATCTGCGCCGGCGCTCGCTGCGCGACGTCGCGCGCTCGAACACGCTGCTCGGCGGCGCCCACGCCCTGCTCGCCGAGCTGGATCGCGTGCTCCCTCCGGCGGGAGGCCGCTGCACGCTGCTCGATGTCGGCACCGGCCTGGGCGACCTGCCGCGGCGGGCGCGCCGGCGCGCCGCCCGCCGCGGCGTGGATCTCGTCGCCATCGGGTGCGACGTCTCGCCCGCGCTGCTCCCCGGCGGCAACCGGTACGCCGCCGCCGGCGATGCGCTGGCGCTCCCGTTCCGATCGGGCGCCGTCGACTTCGTGGTCTGCTCGCAGCTGCTCCATCATTTCGAATTCCCCGGCGCGCGCCGCGTGCTGGGCGAGCTGCACCGCGTGGCGCGGCGCGCCGTGATCGTGAGCGACCTCCGGCGGAGCTGGATCGCCGCGGGCGGTTTCTGGCTGGCGAGCTGGCCGCTGGGCTTCCACCCCATCACCCGCCACGACGGGGTGACGTCGGTGCGGCGCGGGTTCGTGGCCGCCGAGCTCGCCGCGCTGGTGCGCGAGGCCACCGGCGCGGCGCCGCGCATCGCGCGCCACGCCGGTTACCGCCTCACCGCGCGGTGGACCGTGGCCGGGAGCGGCGCGTGAACGCGCCCCCGCGCGAGCCGTTCGACCTCGGCCCGATGCCGGCCGCGGCGGTCATGCGCACGGTGGACCAGCGCGTCGTGCGCGCCCCCGCCCGCGCGATCTTTGCCCTGGCCCGCGAGGTGGAACGGTGGCCGGCGCTGCTGTCCCACTACCGCGCCGTGCGGTTCATCGAGCGCACCGCCGACGGCGGCGGCGTGGTCACGATGGCCGCCGTGCGCCCGTTCGGGCCGTACGACTGGCCCACGTCGTGGACCTCGGAAATGCAGGTCCACGACGCGGCGGGCGGCGCGCCGTGGATCCGCTTCCGGCACGTGCGCGGCGTCACGCGGCGGATGGAGGTGCTGTGGGCGTTCCGCGAGGACGAGGGCGGAGCGGCGACGACGGTCACGATCCTGCACCTGTGGAACGGACCCGACTGGCCGCTGATTGGTGCGTGGGCGGCCCGCCGGGTGATCGGGCCGGCGTTCGTGCACGGAATTGCGTCGCTCACGCTGGCCGGGCTCGCCGGCGCCGCCGAGCGGGGCGGGCACGCCTGACGAGGAGCGGCAGATGACGGAACGGCGACGCGTGGTGGTGACGGGAATCGGACCGATCACGCCCATCGGCACCGGGCGCGACGCCCTGTGGGCGGGCCTGCGGCGCCAGCAGAGCGCGGTGCGCACGCTGACGCGGTTCGACCCCGAGCCGTTCCGGAGCCGGATCGCCGCCGAGGTGGACGACTTCGTGCCCGGCGACTTCATCGAGCAGCGCCGGGCCCGGCGGCTCGACCGGTTCGGCCACTTCGCGGTGGCGGCGGCGCGGCTCGCCGCCGCCGACGCCGAGCTGGACCTGGCCCGCGAGGACCGCGAGCGCGTGGGGGCGATGATGGGATCGGCCCTGGGCGGCGTGGCGTTCGCCGAGCAGCAGGTGCACGTGGCGCGCGACCAGGGCCTCAGGGCGGTGGACCCGGCGCTCGCCCTCACCGTGTTCGGCGGCGCGGCGAGCTGCAACATCGCCATCGAGCTCGGCGTCCAGGGTCCGAACAGCACCAACGCGATGAGCTGCGCCTCGGGCACGATCGCCGTCGGCCAGGCGTTCCGGGCCATTCGCGACGGCGATGCCGACGTGATGCTCGCCGGGGCCGCCGAGGCGCCGCTCGCCCCGCTCTGCTTCGGCGCCTTCGCCATCATCCGCGCCATGTCCACGCGCAACGACGCGCCGGCGCGCGCGTCGCGCCCCTTCGACCGCGACCGGGACGGGTTCGTGATGGGCGAGGGGGCGTGCGTGCTCGTGCTCGAGGAGCGCTCGCGGGCCCTGGCCCGGGGCGCGCCGCTGTACGCCGAGCTCCTGGGATTCGGGTTCTCGAATGACGCGCATCACATGACCGCGCCGCGCCCCGACGGCGCCCAGGCGGCGCGCGCCATGCGGCTGGCCCTGGCCGACGGCGGCGTCGCGGCCGGGGAAGTGGCGTACGTCAACGCCCACGGCAGCTCCACGCCGCTCAACGACTCCACCGAGACGCTCGCCCTCCGCCAGGTGTTCGGCGACCACGCGTCGCGGCTGCAGGTGAGCAGCACCAAGGCGTACTACGGCCACGCCCTGGGCGCCTCCGGCGCGATCGAGGCGGCCATCACCGCGCTCGCCGTGGCCCGCGAGTGGCTGCCGCCCACGCTCAATCTCGACGCGCCCGACGCCGCCTGCGACCTGGACTACATCCCGCATACGGGACGCGTCGCGCGCCCCGAGGTCGCGCTCACGAATTCGTTCGGATTCGGCGGCATCAACGCGGCGCTCGTCCTGCGCCGCGCCGGGTGACGCGATCGGCCTGCCGCGCGCTGGACGCTCGGCATCGGGACGCTTAGCGTTCTCCACGAAGCGCGCGATCCCTCCTCCCGGAGCCTTTCCCGATGCAGGATCTCAAGCGGCCCGTCGCGGCCGAGTTCCTCGGCACCCTCGGCGTCGTCTTCATCGGCGGCGCGACGATCATGAACGGATACGCCGCCAACGCCGCCGCGCCGATGGCGGTGCCGCTGGTGGACGTCGCCATTGCCTACGGCCTGGCCTTCGCCGTCCTCGTCACGGCCACGATGCACGTCTCGGGCCACCTCAACCCGGCGATCACCATCGGCCTCGCCGTCACGCGCCGCCTGAGCGTGAAGGCGGCGGCCTGGTACGTGGTGGCCCAGTGCGCCGGCGCCGCGCTGGCCGCCCTCGCCCTCAGGGGCCTGTACCCCGCGGACGCCGGCCACCTCTCGCGGCTGGGCGGTCAGTGGGTCGCGTCCAACGTCGGCACGATGCAGGCCGTCGGACTCGAAGCGCTGGCGACCTTCGTCCTCGTCTTCGTCTTCTTCGGCACCATCGTCGACCCGCGGGCCCCGAGGGTCGGCGGCTTCGCCGCCGGACTGGCCGTCTGCGCCGACGTGCTGGCCATCGGCCCGCTCACCGGCGCGTCCATGAACCCGGCCCGGTCGTTCGGGCCGGCGCTCGTCACGGGGGTCTTCTCCGGGCACCTGATCTACTGGATCGGACCGGTCCTGGGCGGAGTCGCGGCCGCGGTGATCTACGATCGCGCCTTCCTGCGCGGGTCGCCCGAGCCCGGCGCGGGCTGAGGGCAACGCGGCCATGCCTTCGCCCGAGCAGCCCGGATCGGTGCAGGCGCTGGAGCGCGAGCGGGAGCGCGTCGTGACCCTGCTCTCGCGCCACTTCGCCAACGACCGGCTGAACATCGACGAGCTGGAGGCGCGGCTCGAGCTGGCCTACCGCGCCCAATCGATGGCCGAGGTGCGCGCGCTGGTCTCGGACCTTGCCGACGCCGACGAACCCGCGAGCCCGGGCGCCCTGCGCCCCGCCCCGCCCCCGTCGCAGAGCGTGCGCCGGCGCATGCTGTCCATTCTCAGCGCCCACGTGCGGCGCGGGGTGTGGATTCCACCGCAGGAGCTGGACCTCGTGGCGGTCATGTCGGACACGCATCTCGACCTGCGCGAGGCGCAGCTCACGGCGGGCGTCACCGAGATCCGCGTGCGGGCGTGGTGGGCGGCCCTGCGGATCACCGTGCCCGCCGGCGTGCACGTGGTGACCGAGCTGCAGCCCGTGCTCGCCTCGCTCAACGACCGCACGGGCGACGGACCACCGCCGCCCCACGGCGCGCCGGTCATCCGGATCTCCGGATGGGCCGTGATGTCGGACGTCGCCGTCAGGCGGTTGGGCGGTTAGCCGGTCAAGAGGCCGGCAGCCCGACTCGGCCCGCCGTTCACTCCCGTCAACGCCGCCGCCGTCGCTGCCGCGCCTGCTCGGCGCCGGTCCGCGCGGCCAGGCCGACGACGATTCCGCCCAGCGCGGCAGCCATCGGGTAGTAACCGCGGGTGGCGTGTGCCGCGACCGCGTCCGGAGAGATTCCGGCGAGGGCCGCGTAGAGACGCGCGAGCGGCACGCCCAGCCCGATGAGAACGCCGCCCAGCGCGCCCCAGCCGCGCACCAGCGCGGCGAAGGCGAACGAGGTACCGGCCACGAACAGCAGCGTCGTGGTCAGGTCCTCGGCGCGCAGATGCATCCAGCCCGCCGCGGCGGCGCAGACGACGGCCGCCGCGCCGAGCACGAGGCGCAGGGCGAACTGCCGCGGGGTGTACGCGCGCCGCTCATCTGGAACAGGCATCGTCGCCTCTCGGGGAACGCGGGTCAGTGGACGAACAGCCGGACGAGGGAAGCCAGCGTCGCGAGCGCCGCCGGGAAGAGGGTCAGCCCCACGGAGAACACGAGCCCGTGCCGGAAGAGCGCCGGCCCCAGCCCATAGGTCTCGCGCCTGAGCCACTTCTGGAGCGTCGCCTCGGCCACCCAACCGAACGAGTACGCGACGTTGGCGAGCAGGCCGTAGACGCCGACGAGCAGCCAGGGAAAGTGCCCGCCGGGGAAGCCGAACAGCAGGGACAGCGTCTCGATGACTCCGACGGTGACGAGTCCGCTGGCGCCGACGACGGCGTTGTAGGTGAGGCGGCGGGCCTCCCACCAGCGGAGCAGGCTGATCGGCGTCCGAACGAGCGGCGGATCGGGAAACAGGACCCGGACGAGCATGGGGGCAGTGTACGGAACGAGCAATGTGCTGTCAAGTACTCTGCAACGTAAAGCCAGTCGCGGCGCGCGCGGGTTCCAGGCCAGGACGCCGGTACGGCCGGCGGTGGGCGGCGAGCCGCGGCCGTGCTTCCTGGCGGCCTACGGCCCGACCGTGAGATACGCTTCGTCGTACTTGGCGATGGACCGCGTGATCAGCTCCATCGCCTCGACCGCCTTCCCCCATCCGACGATCTCCACCTTCTTCCCCTCCAGCTCCTTGTAGCTCACGAAGAACTGCGCCACTTCCTTGAGCAGGTGCTGCGGGAGATCGGCGATGTCGAAGTACTCCTGCGAGTAGGGATCGTGCGTCGGCACGGCCAGGATCTTGTCGTCCGGCTCGCCGCGATCGAGCATGTGCAGCACGCCGATGGGCCGCGCCTCGATGATGCACCCCGGGAAGGTCTCCTCCTTGAGCATCACCAGGATGTCCATCGGATCGCCGTCGTCGTGCAGCGTGCGCGGAATGAACCCGTACTCGGCGGGATAGTGCACCGCCGAGTACAGCACGCGGTCCAGCTTGATCAGCCCGGTGGGCTTGTCCAGCTCGTACTTGTTCCGGCTGCCCTGCGGAATCTCGATCACCGCCGTCACCTGCTCCGGCGGGTGGGGACCCGGGGGCAGGTCACGCCAGAGATTCATCATCGGCCGCCCTTCCCCCAGCCGAGCTGCTCGGCCGCCTCGACCGCGAAGTAGGTGATGATCACGTCGGCGCCCGCCCGCCGGATGGCGAGCAGCGAATCCATCATCACCCGGTCGCCGTCGATCCACCCGCGCTCCGCCGCGGCGCGGATCATGCTGTACTCGCCGCTCACCTGATACGCGGCCAGCGGATACCCGGTATGGTCCTTGACCCGGCGGATGATGTCGAGGAACGGGCCGGCCGGCTTCACCATCACCATATCGGCGCCCTCGGCGATGTCGAGCTCGACCTCGCGCACGGCCTCGTCGGCGTTGGCCGAGTCCATCTGGTAGGTGCGCCGGTCGCCGAACTGCGGGGCCGACTCGGCGGCGTCGCGGAACGGGCCGTAGAAGGGGCCGGCGAACTTGGCGGCGTAGCTCAGGATCGGCGTGTTCGAGAAGCCGGCGTCGTCCAGCGCCCCGCGGATCGCGCCCACGCGGCCGTCCATCATGTCGCTGGGCGCCACGATGTCGGCCCCGGCCCGGGCGTGCGACACCGCCTCGCGGGCCAGCAGGTCGAGCGTGGTGTCGTTGTCCACGTCGCCATCCTTGATGATCCCGCAGTGGCC
>JAGWRI010000001.1 GCA_028876525.1 Gemmatimonadota bacterium
CGGCGCCCTGCGCGGCGACTCGCCCCGCGGCGAGCGCGGCCAGGCACGCGCCGACGGCGGCGCGCGCCAGGGGAAAGCGGGCGAACGTCATGCGTGTTTCCTCCAACGGGTTGGCGTGCCTAGTTCTTCACCAGCTCGACGCGGCGGTTCTGCTGGCGCCCCTCGGGCGTGTCGTTCGACGCGGCCGGCTTCGTGTCGCCGTAGCCCTTGCTGGTCAACCGGGCGCCGTCGATCTGGAAGTGCGCGATGAGGTACTGGCGCACCGCCGCCGCCCGCCGTTCGCTCAGCGCCTGGTTGGCGGCCGCGGCGCCCACGTTGTCGGTGTGGCCTTCGATGGTGAGCTTGAGGTCGGCGTGCTGCCGGAGCATCGTGCCGATCTCTTCCAGCGTGGGCGCCGACTCGGGACGGATCGCGTCGCTGCCCGTGCCGAACAGGATGCCTTGCGTGGACACGCGCCCGTCGGCGTTCAGGGCGTCGAACAGCGACCGGTCGCTGGCCGCCACGCGGATGCTCACGATGTAGAACGGGGCGTCGTCGCTGCCCGGGCCGTCGATCCAGATGCCGTTGGTCCGGCCGAGATTGGCATGCGGCACGTTGGCCACGCGCTTGCCGTCCTGGTACACCTTCACGTGCCCGCCGTCGGCCATGATCCGCGCCGTGTACAGCTTGCCCGACTTGTCCTCGGCCGGCGACGAGTTGAACGCGCCGATGCCGGCCGTGGAGCCGAAGCTCGCGTAGTCGAGCCCGTCGGAGTGATCGGCGTCGGCGAAGTGGACCTCGGTATTCCATCCCCACGAGTGGATGACCTGGAGCTCGACGGTGAACTTGTCGGGGAGCGGGGCCGGCAGGGGCACCATCACGCGGCCGCCGCTGGTCGAGCGGAGCATGCGCTGGCCGCCGACGTCGGCGATCTCCCAGTTGCCGCTCAGGATCTGCACGCGGCTCGGAAGGTCGCCCACCTTGTCGGCCGAGAAGTCCTCGGTGAACAGCACCCTGTCGCCCGGCACGAAGTCGTAGTTGACGAAGGCGGTGGGCGTCGCGGGCTCGGAGGCCGCCGCGGTGTCGCCCGCCGCGGCCACGTTGGCCGGCACCCCGCCCGCCTTGGCCACGGCGCTCGCTGAGTCGTCGGCCGACACCGGCTTGCCCGACTGGTCCACGATCTCGACGTGCTTGCCGGCCCCGAACGCCTTCTTGATGCAACTGACGTTGGTGGCCGCGCAGATCACCGCGCCCGTTGCCTTGTCGATCATCGCGTCGGTGGCGCTGTCGGTGGCCGCGTTCACCCGGTCCTGCACCTTGGCCTTGATCCGGCCGAACAGGCCGCCCTGCGCCGCGGCCGAAGACGGCATGGCGAGGAGCACGGTGGCGGCGCCGGCCACAAGGGCCGCCGCTCGGAGGGCGCGACCCGCGATCGGGGACCGCGGCGCCCGGAAAGCGAATGAATGGGAGCGCATGATACTCGTGGGCTGGGGTGGGTGGGGCGCAGCCGGCATCCAACGCGGCCTCCCCTGGTCGGCGGTATATTACGAGTCCCCATCACCCCGAAATCACCGCGTCAACATGTTGCCCCGCCGCTACTTTCGGCTCCGTACGCTGGGCCAGCTCTCGCTCGTCGCGGTGGTTGGTGATGTCGAGAGCGCGGCCACCGTACGCCGGCGGCATCTCGCGGTGCTCGCCGTACTCGCCCTCGCGCCCCGCCCGCTGTCGCGCGACGAGCTGGTGGAGATGTTCTGGGGCGGTGAGCCCGAGCGCCGGGCGCGCCACTCCCTGAGCAACGCGCTGTCCGGACTGCGGGCCCTTCTCGGCCCCCAGGCCGTGACCGCGCGCAAGGATCGGATCGCGCTGGCCGACGACGCGGCGCTCGAGGTGGATGCGCTGCAGTTCGCGGCCGCCTGCGAGGCGCGCGACGACGGGCGCGCGATGGCGTTGTACGGCGGCCCGTTCCTGCCGGGCGTCCACGTGGCCGACGCGCCGACGTTCGACGAGTGGGCCGCCCGCGCGCGCGCCCGCTTCGAGCGCCTGTTCGTCGAAGTGTGCGAACGCCGAGTCCCGCTGCTGTTGAACGACCGGGATTGGACGGCGGCCGCCGCCGCGATCGACCGCTGGCTGGACGCGGCGCCCGAGTCGGCCGCGCCGTTCGCCGAGCAGCTCCGCGCCAGTACGCGGGAGCGGACGCGACAGGAGACGCTCGCTCCGCCGGCCGCCGCTGCCGACGCGCCCGCGGTGGCGGCGCCGACGGCGCGGGAAACCCGCCGCCCGCGACTCCCGTGGCCGGCCGTGACCATCGGCGCCGCGGCCGTGTTCGCCGCGATCGCCATCTGGACGTCGTACCGAGCCCGCGGGTACGGGGCGCCCGGCCATCCGATCGTCGCCGTGACCACGATCGACGACGTGCGCGGCGACACGTCGGTGGCCTGGCTGCGCGCGGGGCTGCCGCGCATGATCGCGAGCGACCTGGCCGGCATGGGCGACGTGGAAGTCGTGCCCCCGGTGCGCGTGCGCGACGTGCTGGTGCGGCTGGCCGGCTCGCCCGCCCCGCGGATCACGCAGGAGCAGTCGGCCGACGTCGCTCGGCGGCTCGGCGCGTCGTGGGTGGTGACGGGCGGCGTGTCCACGACGGCCGGAGGCTACCTGCTGGACGTCACGGCGCGGAACCTCTCCGCGCCGAGCGACAGCGCGCGCACCTTCGTGGTGCAGTCGGCCAACCCCGTCGAGCTGGGCCGGCTGGCCGCCGAGCAGATCGCCACGGTGCTCAACATCGCGGCCACGAACGGCGCGCCGCGCTATTCGGGGGTCGAGACCACGAGCCCGGAGGCATATCGCGACTTCGTGCGCGGCATGGCGGCGGTGGACGCCGAGCGGTGGGCCGACGCGGGGCGCGACCTGGACGCCGCGATCGCGCTGGACTCGGGGTTCGTCGTCGCGCTCAGGGCGCGCCGCGACATCGCGTCCACGCTGGGCGACACGGCGCTCGCGCGCCGTCTCGGCGCCCTGGCGCGCCGGCATGCCGGGCGGCTCCCCGAATTCGACCGCCTGAGCGACCAGATTCGCGACCTGGACAGCCTGGGGGAGCGGACGCGGGCCGACGCGATGAGCCGGCAGCTCGTGCAGCGCTACCCGCGCGATCCCAGGGCGTACAGCCTGCGCGCCGATCTGTTGACCAACCGCGGCGACTGGGCCGGAGCCGACAGCGTGCTGATGCGCGAGCTGGCGCTCGACTCGCTGGCCATCGCCGCCGGCGACGGGCCGTGCACGCCGTGCGAGGTGTATCGGCGGCTGTCGCAGGTGCGGCTGCAGCGCGGCGATCGCGCGGGCGCCGAGGCGGCGGCGCGCCGATGGGAGGCGCTGCAGCCCGACCTCCCGGCGACCTGGCGCAACCTGTCGGCCACGCTCGCCGCCGTGGGGAAATCGGCGGAGGCCGAGGAGGCGGGCTTCCATTATGTGGCATTGTCGCGCGAGGCGCCGGCCGCGGTGGACTTTGGCCGCACCATGATCGCCGCTCGGCACCCCGAGATCGCCGACTCGCTGGTTCGGAGCTGGCGGGGCACCACAGACCCCGTGCTGGCCGAGGGCGCGGTGGATCTGGCGTCCATTCTGCAGCGCGAGCGGGGCCGGTGCGGCGACGCGCTGCGCACGCTGTCGGCGGTGCCCGCGTCGAGCGGGCTGGTGCTCGTGCGCGCGGATTGCCTGGCGCGGGAGGGGCGGCTGGCCGAGGCGCGGCGCGCATTCGAGGAGGCGGGGCATCCGCCGGGCGCGGGGCGCGCGGGGCAGTTCACCCCGTCGGAAGCGCGCGGGTTCACGTGGGTGCACGCGCTGGAAGCCGACGCGATGATGCAGGCCGGCGACACGTCGGCCGGGCGTTCGCTGGCCGATTCGCTGCGCGACGCCGGGCGCCAGAGCTACTACGGGCGCGACTGGATTCTGCACCACCACGTGCTGGGGATGCTCGCGTACGCGCGGGGGAACTACGCCGGGGCCGAGCGCGAGCTGCGGCTGGCAGAGTGGTCGGCCGGCGGCTGGACGCGGACCAACGTGGAGCTGGCCCGCGCGCAGCTCGCGCAGGGTCACGCGGCCGACGCGATCGCGACATTACGAGACGCCTATACGGCGCCGGTGGACGCGATGGGGCGGTACGTGACGCGCAGCGAGCTGGACTGGTGGATGGCGCGGGCGTTCGGGGCGGCGGGGCGCCTGGACAGCGCGCGCGTGTACGGCGACTACGCGAGGGCCGCGTGGAGGAGCGCCGAGCCGCGGGTGCGCGTGCTGCTCGATTCGCTCGCCCGGTAGCGGCGGCGGCCGGTCCGTTGAGGCGGAGGGGGCGGGAGACGGCCCGCGGGGCAGCGCCCCGCGGGCCGTCTCTCGTCCGACGCCGCGGTGGGCTACTGCTTCACGAGAATGAGGAACCTGGACGGTGCCCAGAACGCCCGTGGGTTCGTAATGTTCAGGCCGCCGGCGATCTTGCCGTTCTTCACCGTGAACGGCTGCGTGAACGCGGGGTCCTGACGCGAGAAGATCGTATACTCGCCGTCGGGCAGCGCGATGCTGGTGTCCTTCGTGATGTCGATGCGCGTGAACGCCGCTGGCTCGAGGCTGCGCGCCGGCGCGACTTGCCGGCTGCCCAGCAGCCAGAAGCGGCGCTGGCCCTCCTCCACGATCACGCCGTCGTGTTCGAGCTCGCTGCGCGGTCCCGCGATGTAATAGGCGGTGTTGCGCTGTTCGGTCAGCTGCCCCACCGTGTCGGCCAGCGCCGCCTTCGCGGCGTTGAGCGTGTCCACCGCGGTGTCGAGCGACGCGATCTGCACCCGCTGCGAGTCCACCACCGCCTCGTACTGCTGCTTCTGCGTCTCGAGCGTGGTGCGGAAG
>JAGWRI010000115.1 GCA_028876525.1 Gemmatimonadota bacterium
GATCCGCCCCCCGCCTCGGCCCGGCGCAGGCGCCACCCGGCGTCGTCACGCCGGAAGTGATAGGCGCCGGCCCGCACGCCGGTCACCGCCCCCAGCTCGCCCCCGCGCAGGAACCGGTCCAGCGCCTGCACGTCGGAGCGGAAGCGGTGGTTGTTGGCCACCATCACCCGCCGGCCCGCCCGCTCGGCGGCGGCGAGCAGCCGGTCCACCCCGGCCGACGTGAGCGCCAGCGGCCGCTCGCACAGCACGTGCTTGCCGGCGGCGAGCGCGCTCAGCACGTGCGGCTCGTGGAGATGATTGGGCGTGGCCACGATCACGGCGTCCACCACGTCCAGCTCGAGCAGGTCCTCGATGTCGGTCACCACGTCGGCGACGCCGAACCGCTCGGCCAGCGCCTGCGCCTTGGCCCGGTCGTTGTCGCACACGGCCACGAGATGCACGTCGCGCATGCGGCTCAGCACCGGCAGGTGCGCCAGCTGCGCGATGGCTCCGGTTCCCACCAGTCCGACGCGAACGAGTTCCGCCATGCCGTCCCACCCTCTGCCGATTGGCCGTTCTACTGCACCACGCCGAGTGCCGTGCCGGGGTAGTACGTGCGCAGGATGGTGCGGAAGCCCTGTCCGGCCCGTGCCCGGCCGATCGCCCCCCACTGGCACATCCCCACCCCGTGACCGTTGCCCCGGCCGTCGAGCACGAGGCGCGCCAGATCGCCCGCCCGGTTCCGCTCGACCGCGACCGAAAAATACGTGCTGTTGAGGATCTCGCCACCGACCGGGCGCAGCACGTAGCGCATGTCGTTGCCCCGGAGCACGAACGAGCCGAGATTCGTCACGACCCGCAGCTGGCCCACCCGCCCCGACTCGGTCCGGTTCACGACCATCACGTCGCGCACGAGCCCCGGGTCGCCCCCCGGCACGGAGGCGTACCGCGCCAGGTACCGCGCCACCGCGCCGTTCAGGTCCGACGCCGAGAGCACCCGCCGCCAGCGGAAGCGCGGCGAGATCTCGCAGTAGTAGCGATCGGTGCCCGGAATCCGGTCGCTCACCGGGCGCAGGTACGGCTCGTCGGGCGAGTGCCACACCTCCGACGCCGCGGCCGTCTCGCCGCCGCAGGTCGAATGATACGGCGCGTTCACCACGCGGCCGCCGTAGGTGATCACGATCCCGGCCGTCGCGGCCACGGCCGCGTTGCCGGCCGCCGTCTCGGCGTCCAGCCCGCCGTAGACCTGATCGTCCACGCTGGCGGTGACGTCGTACGCGTCGGCCTCGGGCTCGGCGAGGTGGGTGTAGGTATAGCTGCGGGCGGCCACGGCCTGCGCCTCGATCGCCGACGAGTCGCGCGGATCGTTGTCGCCCAGCTCCAGCGGGACGACGCCGCGCAGGTACTGCTCGACCCCCACGGTCTCGATCACCACGATCCCGGCGTCGGCCCCCACCAGGCGCAGGGTCCCGCGGTACGGCTTGCCGTCCACCAGCATGGGGTCGGCGGGATCGTTCGGCGCCGCGACGATCGCGTCGGCCTTCCACGCGGTGGGCATGCCGTCGCTGCGGACGGCGCGCACGTCACGGCCGGCGTGCTCCACGCGCCACGGCTCGTTGGCGTTCCCGGCGGCGAGAAAGGTCTGGCCGTCGGCCTCGTAGAAGCGCCACCCCCCGGTGGACGAGATGCGCACGGTGTTGGCCGAGGTGCGGATGGCGACGCGGATCAGCCGGTCGGCGTCGGGGCGCGGCGGCTCGACGCGGGGCAGCCCCGCCCCCCGCGCACCCGCCGGCGCGGGGGCGGACGATGTGCGTCCGTAGAGTATGGTCGAGCAGCCGACGAGCGTGGCGAGGCTGAGCAGCAGCGCCCGCCTACCCACGCGCCGCTCCGAGCGCGGCGTCCATTCGCTCCAGCGCCTGGGCCACGTCGGCGTCGCCGTGCGCAGCCGACATGAACCCCGCCTCGAACGGCGACGGCGCGAGGTACACGCCGCGGGCCATCGCCTCGTGGAAGAAGCGCCTGAACAGCTCGGTGTCCGACGTCTTCGCGTCGGCGAAGCTGCGCACCGGCTCGGCGCGGAAGAAGAACCCCCACATCGAGCCGGCATGCCGGGCCGAGAAGGGCACGCCGCGGCGGGCCGCGATTTCGGTGAGCCCGCGCACGAGGGCCGCCGTGCGGGCCTCGATCCGCGCGTGCAGCTCGCGGGTGAGCAGGCTGACCGTCGCGTAGCCCGCGGCCATGGCCAGCGGGTTGCCGGACAGCGTGCCGGCCTGGTAGACCGGCCCGGCGGGCGCCACGCGCTCCATCAGGTCGGCGCGGCCGCCGTACGCGGCCACGGGCAGCCCGCCGCCGATGACCTTGCCCAGCGTCGTGAGGTCGGGAGTGACGCCGAACCGCTCCGGCGCGCCGCCCGGCGCGATGCGGAAGCCCGTCATCACCTCGTCGAAGATCAGGAGCGCGCCCGACGCGTCGGCCAGCCGGCGCAGGGCCGGCAGGAACTCGGGGTCGGGCGGGATGAATCCGGCATTGCCGACCACCGGCTCGACGATGATCGCCGCGATGCGCCGGCCCTCGTCCGCGATCAGCCGCTCCACGGCGGCCAGGTCGTTGTAGGGCGCCGTGTGCGTCAGCTCGGCCAGCGCCGCGGGCACGCCCGGCGAATTCGGAAGGCCGAGCGTGGCCACTCCCGAGCCCGCCTTCACGAGGAAGGAGTCGGCGTGGCCGTGGTAGCACCCCTCGAACTTGAGAATGCCGTCGCGCCCGGTGGCGGCGCGAGCCACGCGCACGGCGCTCATCGTGGCCTCGGTGCCGCTGGACACGAAGCGCAGGCGTTCGAGGTGCGGCATGCGCTCGCGGATGAGCAGCCCGAGGCGCAGCTCGAGTTCGGTGGGCATGCCGAAGCTCGTGCCGCGCTGCATGGCGTCGTCCAGCGCCTCGAGCACGGCGGGGGGCGCGTGGCCGAGCACCAGCGGGCCCCACGACAGGACGAAGTCGATGTACTCGCGCCCGTCCACGTCGTACAGCCGGCACCCCTCGCCGCGCTCGGCCACCACCGGCGTGCCGCCCACGCCGCCGAAGGCGCGCACCGGGGAATTGACCCCGCCGGGAAAGATCTCGCGCGAGCGGCGCATGATGTCGGCCGATCGTGAGGGCGTGCTCATCGTCCGTAGCTCCCGATGGTGGCGGCCGCCAGGGGAAGCGGCCGGCGTCTGGTGGGGCTGGCCGGCACCGACACGAGGCCGGCCACCGACGCGCGGAAGTCGTAGTCGTCCACGTCCTCGACGACGACGTCGACCAGCGAGCCCGGGGGGCCCGGCTCGCCGTCGAGCCAGGTCACGCCGTCGATGTCGTCGGCCTGCCAGACGGTGCGCGCCTGCACCATGCCGTCGTCGTGCACCCGGTCCACCATGGCGCGCACGGTGCGGCCGACGCGGGCCTCGTAGCGCTCGGCGGTGACCAGGCGCTGCAGCTCGTTCAGCCGCTCCAGCCGCTCCTGCTTGACCGATTCGGGGACGTCGTCGTCGAGCTCGGCGGCGCGGGTGCCCTCCTGCGCCGAGTAGGTGAACGCGCCCACGCGGTCGAACTGCGCTTCTTCCAGAAACGCTAATAGCCGCGCGAAATCGTCCTCGGTCTCGCCCGGGAACCCGACGATGCAGGTGGTGCGGATGGCCACGTCGGGCACGGCGGCGCGGATGCCCGCCACGCGGTCGAGAATCGTGGCCCGCCGCTCGGGGCGGCGCATGCGGGCCAGCACCGCGTCGGAGGCGTGCTGGATGGGCATGTCGAGGTAGGGCACGACGCGCGGCTCGCGGGCCATCAGCTCGAGCAGCGCCGGCGTGAGCCCCGCCGAATAGAGATAGAGCAGCCGGATCCACGGGAGCGAGGTCTCGCGCGCCAGCGCGTCGAGGAGCTGGGCCAGCCCCGCCCCGTCGCGGCGGTCGCGCCCGTAGTGCGCGAGGTCCTGGGCCACGAGGTTCACCTCGCGGGCGCCCTGCGCCTCCAGCAGCTGCGCCTCGCGCACGACCTCGTCCAGCGCGAACGAGCGGTGCCGCCCGCGCATGAGCGGAATGGCGCAGAAGGCGCACCCGTGGTCGCACCCCTCGCTGATCTTGAGGTAGCGGATGTGCGGAAGCGCCCCGGTGAACAGCCGCACGCCGGGGTGCGGGGCGGGCGCGTCGGCAATCAGGCCGCGGGCCGCGAGCTCGGGAATGAGCCGGTCCATCTCCGAGGCGCCGAGGAAGAGATCCACCTCGGGAAGCTCGGCGGCCAGTTCGTCCTTGTGCCGCTCCACCATGCACCCCACCGCGACCACGGCGCGGGCGCCGCCCTCGCCCTTGAGCCGGCCCGCCTCGACGATGGCGTCGATCGACTCGCGCTTGGCGGCGTCGATGAAGCCGCAGGTGTTGATCACGATGACGTCGGCCTGGGCGGCGTCGGCGGCCAGCTCGGCGCCGCGGTCGGCGAGCTGCGCCAGGTACCGCTCCGAGTCCACCGTGTTCTTGTCGCAGCCGAGAGTGACGAAGGAGACCTTCACGGGATGGAAATTAACCGGTAGGGCGGTGGGACCGCAGGACGGGACGCCGGCCGGCACGCGCGGCGCGGCGCCGTTCGGCTCCCACTACCGACCACCTCCGGCCGCGCCCCCGCGTCACCGGTACGCGGACTCCGCGGATCTACCGGTAATTCCCGAATTGCAGCTCGACCCCGAAGTCCTGGGCGCGGAGGAGGGCAATGGCGGCCTGGAGGTCGTCGCGGGAGGGCGAGCTGACGCGAACGTGGTCGCCCTGGATGGCCGCCTGCACCTTCTTGAGCTTGGCGTCCTTGATGGCGGCGGCCACCTTGCGGGCGGTCTCGCCGTCTAAGGCCGTCTTGAGCTTGACCTCGCGGCGCACCGTGTCGCCGGCGGCGGGCTTCACCTCGCCGATGTCGAGGTTCTTGACCGGCACGGCGCGCTTGATGAGGCGCCCCTGGAGCACGTCGAACAGCGCCTTCATCTGGAAGTCGCTGTCGGCCACCAGCGCCAGCAGCCCCTCGGCGCGCTTGAACTCGATCGACGCCTTCGAGCCCTTGAAGTCGTAGCGCTGGGCGATCTCCTTCTGCGCCTGATTGACGGCGTTGTCGACTTCCTGGAGGTCGACGCCGGTGGTGACGTCGAACGAGGCGGGTTGGGGCATGGAGACGGGAGGGCGTGTGGGGTGGACGAGATGCCGATCGCCCCGGACAATGCAAGGTTTCGATTCGCGGCGCCACCCATCGACGCGGGCGACGGCCACGCCGCTCGCCGTCCCGCCGTCCTACCCCAGATAGGACTCGAGGGCCCGGGCCCGCGACACGTGCCGCAGGCGACTGAGCGCCTTTTCCTTGATCTGCCGCACCCGCTCGCGCGTGATGCCCAGCAGGGCCCCGATCTCCTCCAGCGTCATCGGCTCGGCCTGGTCGCCCAGGCCGAAATAGAGGCGCAGGATCTTCGACTCGCGCTCCTTCAGGTGGGAGAGCGCCTCCTCGATGGACTCGGTGAGCGCCTTCTCGAACGTCTGCTCGTCGGGAGTCGGATTGAGGTTGTCGGGCAGGTAGTCGAGGAGCTTGTTGTCCTCGCCCGGCGTGAGCGGGGCGTCCAGCGACAGGTGGGTCTGCGAGATGGACATCGTCTTCGCGACCTCCTCCTCGCTGATGTCCATGCCGTCGGCGATCTCGGCGTGCGTGGCCTCGCGCCCCAGCTCCTGCAGCAGCACGTTGGCGCGCTTGCCGATGCGGTGCAGGGTGCCCGCCCGGTTGAGGGGCACGCGCACGATGCGGCTCTGCTCGGCCAGCGCCTGGAGAATCGCCTGCCGGATCCACCACACGGCGTAGGAGATGAACTTGATGCCCTTCGTCTCGTCGAACTTGTGGGCGGCGCGGATGAGGCCGAGGTTGCCCTCGTTGATGAGATCGGCCAGCGACACGCCCTGGTTCTGGTACTTCTTGGCCACCGAGACGACGAACCGGAGGTTGGACCGGACGAGCTTGTCCAGCGCCTCCTGGTCGTTCTTCCGGATGCGCCGGGCCAGCTCGACCTCTTCCTCGCGCGAGATCAGCGGGTAGGCGCTGATGTCCCGGAGGTACTGATCGAGGGAGCCTTCCTCGAACGACGTCTTCTTGGGGCCCGGCGTTGGCATACGACCGACGACTCCTGGTGACGACGGACTCAGGCGCTCAGGCCAGCCGCCCGAACTCGGGCGCGCGCCGGTGCGATGGACGGATCAGCGAACGAACTCACCCAGGCGCCTCCAGCGCACGTGGGTCATCCACGCGAGCGCCTGGTTCGAGTCGGGAGCATAGCTGTAATAGATCAGGATGGGCCGCCCCGTGACAAGGGAGTCCGGCACGAATCCCCAGTACCGGCTGTCCAGGGAGTCGTCCCGATTGTCGCCCAGCACGAAGTAGTGCTTGGGCGGCACGACCAGCGGCCCCCAGTTGTTCCGCGACGGGCGGTAGTTGACGGCCGCGCCGGCGCTGCGCACGAGGTAGTCGCGCTGCCACGCGAAGTCGTCGGGCGAGTTGTCGGGCGGCGTGTCCTCGCGCAGGACGTAGTTCTCGCGCACCGCGCGGCCGTCGCGAATGAGGATGCCGTCGCGCATCTGCAGCGTGTCGCCGGGCAGGCCGACCAGCCGCTTCACGAAGTTCTTCGTGGGATCCACCGGCCAGTCGAAGACGATCACGTCGCCGAACTTCGGCCGCTCCAGCGCCGGCAGCCGGTCGTGCGTGAACGGCACCTCGGCCCCGTAGGCGAGCTTGTTCACGAGCAGGAAGTCGCCCACCTGCAGCGTGTTCTCCATGCTGCCCGTGGGAATCTTGAACGCTTCGACGAAGAACGTGCGGATGACCAGGAACAGGGCGACCGAGATCCAGAAGATCTTGGTCCACTCCCACAGGAAGGCCAGCGGGCGCCACTTGCGGTTCACCGCGCGCAGGGCCTCGGTGCGCTGTTCCGGCGTCACGCGCCGCGCCGGCGGGGTCGGCGTCCCCGCCGATCCGGTGTCCGTCACTTCCATGCAACCTCGTATCCCGCACCGATCGTGACCACGGCGTGGAGGGGGTGGGAGAAACTCAACTGCGACACGGCGTTGCCGTGATCCGGTGTCACTCTGGAATTAACCGCGCCCGGGAACGGATGCAAGGAGGGGGCCGGCCGCGGCCGGCCCCCTCCCCCATCCGCCCGATCAGTAGTTGTCGATCTGGGCCCGCTGCAGCGCCCCCGAAAAGTCCACGTACCCGACCTTCGTCTCCGAATAGAATTCGTATACCTCCCAGCCCCCTTCGCGGTGCCCGTTCCCCGTCTGCTTCACCCCGCCGAAGGGCAGATGGGCCTCGGCGCCGATCGTCGGCGCGTTGATGTACGTGATCCCATTGTCCAGCTCGTTGAGCGCCCGGAACGCCAGGTTCACGTCCCGCGTGTAGAGCGACGACGACAGTCCGTACTTCACGCCGTTGTTGACCGCGAACGCCTCGTCGGCCGTGTTCACCCGCACCACCGAGAGCACCGGACCGAAAATCTCCTCCTGCTCGATGCGCATGCCCGGTGCTACCCGGGCGAAGATCGTGGGTTCGAAGTACCACCCGTTTGCCAGCCCCTTGGCCGTGGCCCGGCGTCCGCCGCAGAGGAGATCCGCCCCCTCCGACTGCCCGACGTCCACGTAGTGCTCGGTCTTCCGGATCGCCGCCTCGTTGATCATCGGCCCGACATCCGTTCCCGCCTGGCGTCCGTCGCCCAGCTTCAGTTTGCGAACCCGCTCCACCAGCCGGCCCAGGAACTCGTCGTGGATTCCGCCCTGCAGCACGAGCCGGCTCGTTGCCGTGCACCGCTGGCCGGTGGTGCCGAACGCGCCCCACAGCACGCCGTCCAGGGCCAGATCGAGGTCGGCGTCGTCGAGCACGATCTGCGCGTTCTTGCCGCCCATCTCGAGCGACAGCCGCTTGTGCATCCGCCCGCAGGTCTCCCCCACGAGCTTCCCCGTTTCGGTCGAGCCCGTGAACGAGATCAGCGGCACGTCGGGGTGCTCCACCAGCGCCTTGCCCGCCTGCTCGCCCATGCCGTGCACGAGCTGCACCACCTCGGGCGGCAGGCCGGCCTCGAGCAGGATCTCGACGAACACGTGCCCGGTGTGGGGCACGTCCTCGGCCGGCTTGAAGACGATGGAGTTTCCGCACAGCAGCGCGGGGAAGATCTTCCACGTCGGAATGGCGAGCGGGAAGTTGAACGGCGTGATGATCCCGGCCACCCCGATCGGCCGCCGGAAGCTCATCGCCCATTTGTCGCGCAGCTCGCTCGGCACGGTGTGGCCGAACAGCCGGCGCCCCTCCGTCGCCGCGTAGTACGCGGTGTCGATCCCCTCCTGGACGTCGCCCCGCGTCTCGGCCAGCGGCTTGCCCATCTCGCGCGTCATCAGGTCGGCGATCTCGTCCTTGCGCCGGACCAGCAGGTCGCCCGCGCGGCGCATCACGTCGCCGCGCGCGGGGGCCGGCGTGCGGCGCCAGCGCTCGAAGCCGCGGCGGGCCGACGCGACCGCCTGCTGCACGTCCCGCGCGTCGGACTTCGGGAATCGTCCGATGACGTCGTCGTGGTCGGCCGGGTTGCGGTTCTCGAAGAATTCGCCGCCCACGGGGTCCACCCAGGCGCCGCCGATGAAGTTCTTGAACGTTGTCGACATGGATCCGGAATCAGGAGAGATCGCGCCGCGGGCCCGCGTTCACTTGCACACCCACGTCGCGGGATGGTTGAGGTCCGGCTTGGCGTAGCCGATCCGGGGAAGCACCTCGAGCGAGCCGAGGACCAGCCCCCAGAGGAGGATTAACAGGGAAAGGACGTGGGCGCGAGCGGCACGGTGGCGCCAGGTCCAGACGGCGCTCCACCCGCCGCTCACCGCCACGACCGCCACGGCGGCCAGGTACCCCGCGAGGCCGAATCCGCAGCGCGCCTCGTACGGCCAGGCGATCATCGCCAGGCCCAGCACCACCGACAGCGACAGCCGCGCGAAGACGCCGAACGCCCCCGTGGTCGGCGCCGGCTGGTCGGCCTTCGCGGCCTTCGGCGCCGGGGCGGCCGCGCC
>JAGWRI010000116.1 GCA_028876525.1 Gemmatimonadota bacterium
CGGCGGCCGGCGGCCACGGCGCGCTCGGCGGCGGCGTAGGCCGCCACCACCGGGTCGTCGGCCGCCGCGGCGCGCACCGGCTCGACGAGCAGCCGCACGTTGCCGCCGCAGGCGAGCCCCATGTCCCACGCCTGCTCGTCGGACAGCGAGATGGCCAGCAGCTCGGCCGACCCGGAGGCGAGCACGCGGTCGGCGGCCTCGGCCGCGCGGGCGTCCAGACAGCCGCCGATCGTGACGGCGCCCACGATCCGGCCCGACTGCCCGACGAAGGTCTTGGCGCCGACGATGCTCGACGACGTGCCGGTGGCGTCGACGAGCGTGGCCATGGCGAGCCGCGGCTCTCCGGCGCGCACCGCCGCGAACCGGTCGAGCGTGGGATGGCTCATCGGCCCGGGGTTTCCAGCGCGTCGAGCCAGGCGCGGCGGATCTCGCTCGCCCCGCGGGCGTTGGGGTCGAGGGGCGAGCGGCGCCAGTACCAGCAATCGTTCGTCTCGGCGCTGGTGCCGTGCCCCAGGAAGCGGGCGTGCAGGTCGGCCAGCCGCACGCCCGGAGTGCCCGAGGCGAGGGTGCGGATGTGGGCGTTCACGTCGGTCAGCGCCTCGAGCGGCACCGCCTTGTGCGGCGACTCGATGCCGGGCATGCGCGCGCTCCCGTCGGAGGGGTCGCACACCGTGGCCACGAGCACCGTGGCGGCGGGGCGGGCGCGGCGGATGGCATCGACCAGGAACTCGTACGCCTCGGCGATGTCGCGGGCGGCCTGGCGCGCGACGTCGGCCGGCGGGCGCCGTACGAGAAGACTCATAAGGTCGTTGGCGCCCACGGTGAGCGTGACGAGCGTGGGCGCTTCGCTCCCGTCGAGGCCGGACAGCTGCTCGCCGAACACGTCGCCGATCGTGGCCGCGTCCTCGACGAACGAGCGGAAGGCGACGCCGGGGTGGGCGGTGGCGAGGTCGCGGCCGGCGAAGTCGGGCCACCGCGCGTCGTCGTTGCGGTACAGCAGCGACGCGGCGCCCAGCGGCGCCAGGTCGCCGGCCCGTCGGGTGCGCTCGAGGGCCACCGCGACGGCGGTCGCGCCGGCGTCGAGCGCCGGGTACAGGTCGCCGGAGAAGGAGTCGCCGAGGGCGACGTATTCGCGGAAGGTCACGTCGGGCTCGGGGCGCGGGAGCGCATGGAAGGCGCGGCCGCCTCAGACGTCGGCGACGAGGCCACGGCTGGCGAGGATGCGGGCCACCGTCTCGCCGATCTTGTTGTTGGGCGTGCTGGCGCCGGCGGTGACGCCGATGCGCAGCGGGCCCGCGGGCAGCCAGCCGGCGCGGTCGGCCTCGTGGTGGTGGATCCCGGCCGGCCGGTAGTGGATGGACTGCCGCTCGGGGTCGATCCCGGTGGCCGTGTCGATGTGGTAGGTCGGCACGCGCTCGGCGCACAGGGCGGCGAGGGAGATCGTGTTGCTGGAGTTGAACCCGCCGATCACCACCATGAGGTCGAGCGGCTCCTTGAGCAGCTCGATCACCGCGTCCTGCCGCTCCTGCGTGGCGCTGCAGATCGTGTCGAAGGTGCGGAAGTCCTCGGCCCGGGCGGCCGCGCCGCGGGCGCGCGCGATCGCCGCGCCCACCGCTTCGCCGATGGCCAGCGATTCGCGGGCCAGCATCGTGGTCTGATTGGCGACGCCGATGCGCCGCAGGTGGCGTTCGGGGTCGAACCCCGGCGAGATCGCCTCGCCGAACCGGGCGCGGATCGTGGCCGCGTCCACCGTGCCCTCGATGAATCCGCACACGAGCAGCGCCTCGTCCATGTTGCGGACCACGATGTAGTGCCCGTCGGGGTACTTGCGCACCTGCGACGCGGTGGCGCGCGTCTCCTCGTGGTAGTACTTGCCGTGGATCAGCGCCGTGAATCCGTCGCGGGCGTAGCTGTCGACGCGCTTCCAGACGTTGAGCACCGAGCCGCAGGTCGTGTCCACCAGCACGCACCCGACGGCGCGCAGCGCCTCGAAGTCGCCGATCGTGACGCCGAACGCGGGCATGATCACCACGTCGTCGGCGCGGACCCCGCTGAAATCGAACCCGTCGAGGCCGGGCATGAGGATCTGGATGCCCATCTCGCCCAGGCGGGCGTTGACGTGCGGATTGTGGATGATCTCGCCCACGAGGTAGATGCGCCGGTCGGGGAACTTGCGGCGGGTCTGGTAGGCGTACTCCACGGCGCGCTCGACGCCGTAGCAGAACCCGAACTCGCGGGCCAGGCGGATGGTGAGGTCGCCCACGGCCAGCGTGTAGTCGTGGGCCCGCAGGTAGTCCACGAGGCGCCCGTCGTAGTCGGAGGCGAGATCGCCCTGCACCTCGGTCTTGAGCCCGAACCCCTTCCGGAAATAGGTCGCGGCGTCCGCGGGTGTCGCCATGCGGCGAAATCTAGCACGTCGGGGCATCGGGGCCTATCTTCACCCGACCCTGAGGATACGACGTCGTTCCCCTCAGCCCCCGCCGCATGAGCGAACACTACGACCTGGTCGTGATCGGAGCCGGCCCGGCCGGCGAAAAGGGCGCCGCGCAGGCGGCGTACTTCGGCAAGCGCGTGTGCGTGGTGGAGCGCGCGCCCAAGCCCGGCGGCGCGGCCGTGAACACGGGCACGATCCCCTCCAAGACGCTGCGCGAGACGGCGCTCTACTTCAGCGGGCTGCGCCAGCGCGGGCTGTACGGCGTGGACCTGCGGGTGAAGGCCGACATCACGATCGGCGACTTCATGCAGCGCGAGCGCGCGGTGGTCGAGACCTCCTGGGACCTGATCGACGAGAACCTCAGGCGCCACGACATCGCCGCGGTGCAGGGCACGGCGCGGTTCGTGGACGCGCGCACCGTCGAGGTCGAGCGCTACGGCCAGCCCACCCGCCGCGTCACCGGCGACGCGTTCCTCGTGGCCACCGGCTCCCACCCCCAGCAGCCCGAGGGGTTCGCCGTGGACGGCGCCGTGGTGGTGGACAGCGACTCGCTGCTCACCCTGGACCGGATCCCGGCGCGCATGGTCGTGGTGGGCGGCGGCGTCATCGGCTGCGAGTACGCCTGCACCTTCGCCGCCCTCGGCGTGCGGGTCACGGTGGTCAACGCGAAGTCGCGCCTGCTCGCCCACCTCGACGCCGAGGTGGGCGAGGTGCTGCGCCAGCAGATGACGGCGCGGCTCGGCATCGCGATCCACGCCGACGCCGCGGTCGCCGCGGTCGCGCTGCACGACGGCTACGCCGAGGTCGCCCTCTCCGACGGCACGACGCTGGCCGCCGACTGCGTGCTGTACAGCGCCGGCCGGATGGGGAACACCCCGGGGCTGGGGCTCGAGGCGCTGGGGGTGAAGACCAACGCCCGCGGCTACGTCCAGGTGGACGACCACTACCACACCGGCGTGGGCGGGATCTACGCGGCCGGCGACGTGATCGGCTTCCCCGCGCTGGCCTCGACGTCCATGGAACAGGGGCGCGTCGCGGTGTGCCACGCCTTCGACCTCAAGTACAAGCAGCGCGTGGCGTCGCTCATTCCCTACGGCGTGTGGACCATACCCGAGATCGCCACCGTGGGCGAGACCGAGGAGGCGCTGCGCCTGCGCGGCGTGGCGTACGAGGTCGGGCGGGCGTCGTACCGCCTCAACCCCCGCGGCCA
Source organism: Gemmatimonadota bacterium (assembly GCA_028876525.1). Lineage (GTDB taxonomy): Bacteria > Gemmatimonadota > Gemmatimonadetes > Gemmatimonadales > Gemmatimonadaceae > JAGWRI01. Next base: position 3,645 of record JAGWRI010000116.1, read on the forward strand.
GATCCTGGGCGACGTGGACGGGTTCGTGAAGCTGCTCTTCCACCCCGACGACCAGCGCGTGCTCGGGGTGGCCATCGTGGGCGAGTCGGCGTGCGAGCTGATCCACGTGGGGATGGCGTGCATGGCCTTCGGCGGCACGCTCGACTTCTTCATCCAGAGCGTGTTCAACTATCCGGCGCTGGCCGACGCCTACAAGTACGCCGCCTACGACGGGCTGCAGGCCATGGCCCGCCGCTACGCCCGCGCCCAGGGGCTCCCCGCCAGCGGCGGCTACCGGGCTATTAAAGAATCCTGATGGCTCAGCCCGCCGGCCAGTACTCGGGCGTCAGGAAGCGGGCCAGCGCGTAGGCCACGAGCGGCTCGTACGCCGCCTGGCGGTCCACCAGCCCGGCGGTGAGGATGCCCACGGCCCCCGCGCCGCGCTTGGTGTCGCGCGCGCCGGTGAGTCGGTCCATCGCGTGGCCCAGCTCGAGCCCGCCGCGCACCGCGTCGGCCACCACGGGGGGCAGCGGCATGGCCAGCGAGCCGCCGACCCCGGTGCGCCCGTCCCGCGCCGCCACCGCCGCCCAGGCGCAGGTCCGCATCCCGCCGTCGGGATCGTCCACCACGCCCCCCTCGATGCCCACGCCGAGATCGGCATCGCCCGCGGCGAGCGCGCCGCGGGCGCGGGCCAGCGCCCCGCGAATCGTCTCCGCGTCGCCCACCGGCTGATCGGGCACCGACGAGGGCACGGCGATTCCCGTGACCACCACCGCCGGCGCCACGCGCGACAGCACGGCGCGCACGGCGGCGATCTTGACCGGATTCGTCGAGCCGACGGCGACCTTCGACAAGGAGGGTGGCGGCATGGCAATGAATGTAGATCGCCGCCCCCCCGCCCCACCAACCGACGGCCCGCGCCCGCCTCTTCCCCCCGCTCCGGTTCCATTCCATGTTTTCTGCCCCACCGCCCGTCCCTCACACCACCGCCGTGACTCCGCCACCCGATCGCTCCGTGCCCTCGCCCGCCGCGCGCGGTCCGGGGTTCGCGTTCGTCGGCGAGCGGCTCTGGCTGGACTTCGTGAACGCCGATCCGGCGGCGGGCGGCCCCGACGCGCTCGAGGACTTCGAGTCGCTCGTCCGATGGCTCGAGGCCGCGGCGGTGGTCGATCCCGATCGCGCCGCCGGCATGCGCCGCCGGGCCCAGCAGCAGCCGGCCGGCGCCGCCGCCGCCCTCGGCGACGCCCGGCGCGTGCGCGACGCCCTCCGTCCGCTGGCCGAGCGCGGCGCGCGCGACGGCGCGATCCGCGGCGACGCGGTGGCCGAGATCAACCGCGTGCTGGGGCGCAGCGCCGGCACCCGCCGCCTGGAGCTGCGGGGCGACGGCACCTTTGCCCGCGCCTTCGTGCCCGGAGGCGACGCCTTTGCCGGCCTCATGATTCCGCTCGTGGAATCGGCGGCCGACGCGCTCATCCTGCACGAGCTGCCCCGCGTGCGGCGCTGCGCCGACGCCCGCTGTCACCGCGTCTTCTACGACGTCAGCAAGAACGGCGGCCGCCGCTGGTGCGACATGTCCACCTGCGGCAACCGCGCCAAGGCGGCGCGCCACCGGGCCCGCGGGCGCGGGTGATCCCGCGGCGGCTCAGGACCGC
>JAGWRI010000117.1 GCA_028876525.1 Gemmatimonadota bacterium
ACCTCGGCCGCGTCGCGCTGCCCCGTGAGCTGCTCGCTCTCCAGGAACAGGAACGACTTGCCGCCCGGCTCGACCACGTAACCCTGATGGAAGTGGTTCAGCGCGAAACGCGACGTTTCGAACAGCGTCTGGCGGCCGGCCACGCGGAACGACGGTCCCGCGCCAAGGCGCGCCTCGACCAGCCTGTTGCCCGCGCTGATGCAGAACAGCGAGCGGCCGTCGCGGCCCCAGACCGGCTGCTCGCCGCCGTCGAGCGACACCTGCCAGCGGCCGTCGTTCGTGTTTGGAAATGGGCGCACGTACACCTCGGGTGCCCCGTTGTCGTCGGAGGCGTACGCCAGCCACTTGCCATCGGGCGATACGGCCGGCGTCAGCTCCGAGAACCGCGTGGCGACCAGCGGAACCGGCGTCGTGTCGCCACTGGTTCGCACGCCCACGAGATCGCCGGCGCCCCTGGCGGTGTTGTCGGTGCGCAGCACCAGCCACTTGCCATCGGGACTCCAGGTGACTTCCTGCACGCGCCGGTCGATCTGCGCCAGCAGGCGGTCGCGGCCCGTGCCGTCGGCGGGGCGTCCGTACACGCCGCCATTCGCGCCGGTGTCGCGAACGAACGCGAGCGTGCGCCCGTCGGGCGACCAGGCCGGGCGACGGTCGCGGTCGCCGAAGCTGAGCCGCGAGTACGCACCGCGGTCCATCTGCTTGATCCAGATGTTGAAGTTCCCGCCGCCGCTGCCGTCGCCCACGGCCAGGCGCCGGCCATCGGGCGACAGGGCGAGCGAATTGATGCCTCCCGCCCACGCGCTGTCCACGGGGGTCGCCACCCCGTCGCGCGTTACGCGCACGACCTGGGCCGTGGTCGCCGAGCCGGTGCCAGGCACGTAGACCAGCGTGCCGCTGCGGGACCACACCAGCGGGGTCACCCCGTTGGCGGTCTGGACGAATACGTGGTCCAGCACCGGAACCGCCGGCCCGGTGATCTTGAGCGTTTTCAGATCGAACGGCGCCGCGAGGCCGGCCCCGTCCGGACGCACGTACAACAGGTAGCCGTTGGGCAGATACCACGCGCCCTCGACGTTGTCGAGCAGCGGGCGCGCCACGCCGGTCTTGAAATCGAGCACGTGAATGCTCACCGTCACGCACCCGGACCCGCAGTACTGAAACAGCACGCCCCTGGCGCCGGGCAGCGGTTGCGGAATCCCCGAGCCGCCGCCCCCGTTCGACGTGTCGCGCCACACGGTGGTGCTCGGTCCGCCAGACGCCGACACACGGCGGAACGCGGTCTGCCCGGGCATCACGTACACGAGCGTTCCGTCATCGAGCCACGCCATGCCGCCATAGCCCCCCGCCGCCGTATCGGCCAGTGTCACGGGCGCCCCCCCCGACAGGTCCACCCGTTTGAGCTCGTTGTCCTGCACGAACGCGACGGCGCGTCCGTCGGGCGAGAACGCGGGATCCCACGACTGGTCGGTGCCGGGAATCGGCGTGGCGGCAAGCGCCGAGCGGCGCTTGATCCACAGCTGGCCGTTGGCGCGCTCGTTCCGGAACACCAGCGTGTTGCCGTCGGGCGACAGCGCGAAGCCCACGGCGTTGATGGCCGGATTCAGAGTGGCGCTGTCGCCCAGCGACACGTACTGCCACGAGGCCGGCTGGTCGACGGCGCGGCGATAGGCCAGCCAGCCCCAGGCCGCGGCGCCGGCCGTCAGCACGACCGCGGCGACCAGCCCGATGATCGTCGCCCGCGAAGCGCGCAGCGCTCCTGGCGCGGCCGCACGACCCGCCGTCGTCGCCGCCGTCAACTCCGGCCGCGCCAGGGCCTCGGCGAACTCGGCGGCACTCGCATACCGGTCGGCCGGCAGCTTCTCCAGCGCCCTGAGCACTGCGGCCTCGACGTGCGCCGGCACCGTATGCCGCTGCCCAACGATCGACGCCGGCGCGGCGGTCAGCACTTTGGCGACGATCGCCTGCGCCGTGGAGCCGGTGAACGGCGGATCGCCCACCAGCATCTCGTAGAGCATCGCCCCCAGCGCGTACACGTCGCTCCGGGCCGAGATCTCGCGCTCTCCCATCGCCTGCTCGGGACTCATGTACGTCGGCGTGCCAAGCGACATCCCGGTCTCGGTCATGCGCGTGGCGCCGTCGCTGCGCGAGACCGCCAGCGCGATGCCGAAATCGGCCACCAGCGCGTGTCCGCCGTGCAGCAGGATGTTCTCCGGCTTGATGTCGCGGTGGATGACGCCGTGGCCGTGCGCGTACTCGAGCGCGTCGGCCACCTCGGCGGCGATTCGCAAGGCGTCGTCCACGGGGAGATGCTTCTCGCGGGTGAGGCGGTCGCGGAGCGACTCCCCCTCCACGTACGGCATCACGTAGTACACGAACCCGCCCGCCTCGCCGGAATCGAACAGGGCGAGAATGTGCGGATGCTGCAGGTTGGCCGTGGTCTTGATCTCGCTCAGGAACCGCTCGGCGCCGATGACGGCTGCGAGCTCGGGACGCAGCACCTTGAGCGCCACGTTGCGGTCGTGCCGGAGGTCGCGCGCCAGGTACACGGTGGCCATGCCGCCCACGCCGAGCTCGCGCTCGATGCGGTAGCGGTCGGCCAGCGCCGCGACGAGGCGATCGGGGAGTCCGGTCACGACGGACGCTCCGCTGCCGCGACGGCCGCGGGCGGGCGTGCGAAGATGCCTGCGGTCACCATGTGGCTTGCCGTCGGAATGCGGTCACAACACGGTCCTCGTCGACCAGTCGGCCGTTTGCGGGTGCGGGCGAATTTTCAGACGGCCGCCGGGTGCGGGCGGGGCTGGGCGGGCGAAACGGGGGCGGCCGATGGGAAAACATGCGCCCCAAACGACGGCGGGGCAAGGAAATCTTCTCTCGCGAACGCACGGCGGGGCGGCGCCCGCCCGGGCCCCGCCCCGCCGTCTGCCGTCCGGCTGTCAGACGGTCTTATCGCGCATCCAACACCCGCCCCGCGTTGAGATTGTCCCAGTTCATGATCGCGTTGAACACCATGGCGTAGCTGGCGATGGTCTCGCCGCGGTACACCGGATTGCTGGCGAACAGGACGACGTGGCCCTTGCCCAGCGGATTGTCGATCACCATCGCCCGCTGCGCGATGTCGCTGCCCCCGGCCAGCAGGCCGGACACGAGCAGGTCGCGCTGGTCGGTGTAGCGCATCAGCACGCGCGGCCGCTGGTCGGGCGGAATGATGTTGACCGGGTTGCGGAGTTGCTCGTCGGTGACCGGCGCCGCCTGCCAGGGCTCGACCTTGGGCGGGATGGGCGCCTCGAACTGCGGCGTGAGCGCGGGCCGGCCCTGCACGGCGTCCTGGTCGTCCACCGTGCCGCGGCCAGTGGCGCGCTCGGCCTCGCCGCCGCGCCCGCGGCCGAAGCCCCCGCGCCCGCCCGCGAAGTTGCTCACGCCGTACGTCTCGCCGTCGTCGCTGTACGCGGCCAGGCTGTCCTTGATGCCGTACATCACCGGGCTGGCCGAGTCCACGAGGCGCGTGCGCAGCAGGCTCCCCACCACCTCCTGCCCGCGCGGCCGGCTGGTGCTCACGCCATTCGTCAACCCGTATTGGACGGCGAAGTCGGCGCTGCTGGCCGCCGTGACGAGCAGCCCGCCCTTGCGGACGAAGTCCTGCAGGTGCTGGAGCCCGTCCCAGCCCATCCCCGGACGGATGTCGTCGGTGCTGGCGAAGCCGCCGAGGTTGGGTGTGAGGTCGGTCTTCTTCCACGGCATCGGGTTCCGCCACATCGGCATCCCCTCGATGATCGCCTGGCCGCTCGCGCCCACGGGCGGGAACACGATCACGTCGTACGACGCGTTGAGGTCGGCGTCCTTTGCGACGTCCTGGGTGCTGATGTACGTGTACGGGATGTGCTCCTTGTCGAAGCCCAGCCGCCACCACCCCTCGGTCTGCGTGCCCTGCCAGGCGTGGAGGATGGCGATGCGCGGGGCGCGCAGCGGGTGCGTCTTGACCTCGGGCGCGCTCGGCAGGGCGTACACTTCGAGGCCGAGCGCCGTGGCGGCCTTCTCGAGATCGTCGCGCGACACGCCGCGAATGAGGAACGATCCGCGGTCGAACGCGCGGCCGTCGGCCGAGAACGAGTCTTCGGCGGCCTGGAAGTCGCCGTCGCGGAACTGGAAGCGCAGCGAGGCCAGCGCGTCGTCGCCGTGGTTGGCAATGGCGTACACGGCGCCGGTGCCGTTCACGCCGCCCGGAGCCACGATGTCACCGGTGACCTTTTCCATGGGCGCCTGGAGCGCTGTGGTGTCGGTCACGCGCACGCATTCCACGCCGAATCCCTCGGGGAAGGTCCAGCCCGTGTCGTCGTAGGGATGTTTCTGCGGGTCGTTGGGCGACCAGTACTGGTAGTCGAGCAGCGCGTCGGCGATGCGCGAGTAGGGTTGGTCCATGCGGATGATGTAGCTGCCCGCGGGGAAGGTGCGCGGCTCGGTGGGCGTGGGCTTGGGCTGGACGGCCGTGTCGGCCGCCGAGCCCGGGGCGGGCCCGTTGGCGCCGTTACCACGGCCGCCACGGCCGTTGGCACGCCGTTTGACCGGGACCTGCACCGTGAACGGCGCGGTGGCGCGGTAGATCTCCACGTGCTGCCGCTGCATGACGTGCAGCAGGCTGGCCTGCGAGGCGAGGCGCGGGTCGTCGGCCGGGAGGATGTACGCGGCGGGCCCTTCGGTGGTGGCCTTCTCGATCGACCGCTTGGCCTTGGTATAGAAGTTCTCCAGGAAGAGCTGGCGGTTGTTGGCGAAGTACTCCAGCGAGACGAGGAGCCCCGTCTCCTCGTAGTTGTTGTTGTCGCGCAGCGACCACATCACGCGCGGGAGCGGCGGGTCCTGGCGGTACCAGGTCTTGTCGGTCTCGCTGGGCGAGAGGGTGCGCTCCAGCGTCTCGGCGGTGCCGCCGTTGCCGAACGTCTCGTACAGGCGGCTGATGCCGTTGTGCATGGCGGCGATGAACATGAGGTAGCCGGGCGACCAGGTGTCGAAGTCGCCGTGCGCGAACACGCCGGGCATGCCGAAGCGCGTCATTTCCTGCACGTTGTTCCAGCCGATCATCTGCCACTCGTTGGCGAGCAGCGGGTCGATCCAGGCGTTGTAGGGGCCGTCGCCGATGGTGTTGTCGTACAGGTACGGCACCGACTCGTGAAGGTCGTGCAGCACCTGGGCGTTCCACGACACGTAGGTGTTGAGCACGTTCTGCGTGAGGTCGAGCGTGGCGCCCATGGCGTCGCGGTTGTTGTCGTGCGCCACGTAGTGCCCCCAGTAGATGAGCGGGAGCGGGGTGTCCTTGGGGTGCGCCATGTGCCAGCGCACGACGTCCACCTCGCGGTCGCGGCCGTCCACCTCGACGATCGGCGTTATGAGCGTAATGAGATGGTCGCGGATGTTGGCGATGTACGGGCTCTCGTCCACGGCCAGGCGGTAGGCCAGCTCCATGAGCGCGGTGGGGGCGCCGGACTCGGGGGAGTGGATGGTGCCGGTGATGTAGTACACGGGCACCGTCTGCGGGATGAGCTG
>JAGWRI010000118.1 GCA_028876525.1 Gemmatimonadota bacterium
AGCCATGAACCACCCGGCGCTCGAAGATTCCGCCGCGCGCCGCCTCGTCGTCCATGTGGGCGTAGAAGTGATCGCCGCTCAGATCGGCGAACGCTTCGACGTCGCGCTCGGCGAACGTTCGCCCGCCGGTGACCAGCGTCTCCCCGATCTCCAGCTCCTCGAACTGCTTGCGGAAGGGGTGCACCGGGTCGCGCTTCGCTTCGGCCCCCGGCATCCACTGGTCCATCACGCGCGTGAGCACGGTGGGCGAGCCCTGCACCGCCGTGCGCTGCATGTAGTGCAGCACCCCGCGCACGCCGCCCATCTCCTCGCCCCCGCCGGCCCGCCCGGGGCCGCCGTGCACGAGATTGGGCAGCGGCGAGCCGTGCCCCGTGCTCTCCTTCGCGCTCGTCCGGTCCAGCACCATGAGCCTTCCGTGATACGGCGCCGCGCCAAGCACGACGTCGCGCGCCACGCGGGCGTCGCGCGTGAACAGCGACCCGCACAGGCTGCCCCGCCCCAGCCGGGCCAGCGCGATGGCCTCGTCCACCGAGCCGTAGGGCATGACGGTGTTCACGGGGCCGAACGCCTCGACGGCGTGCGGCTCGTCGTGCGCGAACGGCCGGTCGCAGGCCAGCAGCATCGGCGCGAAGAACGCCCCCTTCTCCCGCTCGGCCCCCACCACCGGGAAGTCCGCGTCGCCGCCGTACACCAGCTTGCCCGCCGTGCGCAGCTTCGCCGCATTGGCGCCCACGTCGCGCACCTGACCCTTCGTGGCCAGCGGGCCCATGCGCACCCCCTCAACGCCCGGATCCCCGATCACCACCTTATCCAGGCGCGCGCGCAGCGCCCCGATCACCTCCTCCTCCATTCCCGCGGGCACGATGGTGCGCCGGATGGCCGTGCACTTCTGCCCGGCCTTGGAGGTCATCTCGCGCACGACCTCCTTCACGAACAGGTGGAACTCCTCCGTTCCGGGCGCGGCGTCGGGGCCGAGGATGGAACAGTTGAGCGAATCGGCTTCCATGTTGAATCGCACCGCCTGCTCGACGAGGTTCGGCGTCTCCTTGAGCATGCGCCCGGTGGCCGCCGAGCCGGTGAACGCCACGGCGTCCTGGCAGCCGAGGTGCGACAGCAGGTCGCCGGCGCTGCCGCAGACGAGCTGCAACGCCCCGTCGGGGAGAATGCCCGAGGCGATCATCTCCTCGACCATGGCCTGGGTGAGGTACGAGGTCGCGGTGGCCGGCTTCACGATGGCCGGCACGCCGGCCAGGAAGGTGGGGGCCAGCTTCTCGAGCATGCCCCAGCAGGGAAAGTTGAAGGCGTTGATGTGCACGGCCACGCCTTCCAGGGGCACGCACAGGTGCCGCCCCACGAACGTGCCGCCCTTCGAGAGCGGCTCCATCGCGCCGTCCACGTAGAACGTCTCGTCGGGGAACTCGCGGCGCCCGCGGCTGCCGTAGGCGAAAAACGTCCCGATGCCGCCGTCGATGTCCACCCACGAGTCCTGCTTCGTGGCGCCCGTGGCCGCCGACAGGGCGTAGAAGCGGTCCTTCCGCTCGGTGAGATGCAGCGCCATGGCCTTGAGCATGCGGGCGCGCGCGTGGAAGGTCATGGCCCGCAGCTTGGGGCCGCCCACGGTGCGCGCGTACTCGGCCATCGCCTTGAAGTCGAGGCCGCCGCTCGACGCCTCGCCGATGGTCTCGCCGGTGACCGCGTGCACGAGGGCGGTGGCCGGGCCGGTTCCCGTCACCCACTCGCCAAGCGCGTAGCTCCTGAGCCTCATTCGCGGGTCCTCGATTGCTTCCAGGTCTGGTAGGTCTGCTGCTGGGCCCGGCGGTCGGCCGGGATCTCGCGCAACGGCTCGCAGGGGCGCCAGCCGGCGCGCATCCGCGCCGGCAGCTCCTGATAGACGCGCGTGCCGTCGGTCTTCCAGGCGAGCATCTCGTCGGTCACGTCCTTCACGATGCGGGCCGGACTGCCCACCACGACCTTGCGCGGCGGGATCTTCATTTCGCCCGGGATGAAGGTGAGCGCGCCCACGATGCAGCCGGCGCCCACTTCGGCGTGGTCCATGATCACCGCGTTCATGCCGACGAGCACGTTCTCGCCCAGCCGCCCGCCGTGCAGCACCGATCCGTGCCCCATGTGGGCCGCGTGTTCCAGCACGGCGGTGGCGCCGGGAAAGGCGTGGATCGTGCAGCTCTCCTGCACGTTGCACCCGTCGCCGACGATGACGGCGCCCCAATCGCCGCGAATCGCCGCCCCCGGGCCCACGTAGACGTCGCGCCCGATCACGACGTTGCCGGTGACCGCGGCCTGCGGATGCACGAACGCCGACTCGTGGATCACCGGCACGAATCCCTCGAATTCGTAGATCACGCGCGCTCCAGGACCATCGCCATTCCCTGCCCCACGCCGATGCACATCGTGCACAGGGCGTAGCGCTTCTGCGTGCGCTCCAGCTCGCGCATGGCGGTGAGGATGAGCCGCGCGCCCGACATGCCCAGCGGGTGGCCCAGCGCGATCGCGCCGCCGTTCGGGTTCACGCGCGGGTCGTCGTCGGCCACGCCCAGCTCGCGCAGGCAGGCCAGCGACTGCGCGGCGAACGCTTCGTTCAGCTCGATGACGTCCATCTGCGCCAGCGTGAGCCCGGCCATGGCCAGCGCGCGGCGCGTGGAGGGCACCGGGCCCATGCCCATGATGCGCGGCTCGACGCCGGCGGCAGCCACCGAGACGACGCGCGCCCGGGGAGCGAGCCCGAAGTCCTTCGCGCCGCGCTCCGACGCGACGAGCAGCGCGGCGGCGCCGTCGTTGAGCCCCGACGAGTTCCCGGCCGTGACCGACCCCGTGCCGTCGGCGCGGAACGCGGGCTTGAGCCTGGCCAGGGCGTCGAGGGTGGTGTCGGGGCGAATGAATTCGTCGTGCTCCACGCGCACCGGGTCGCCCCGGCGCTGGGCAATCTCCACCGGCGCGATCTCGACGGCCAGCCGGCCCGAGGCGCGCGCCGCGGCGGCCTTCTGCTGCGACCGCAGGGCGAAGGCGTCCTGGTCGTCGCGGGTCACGCCGTACTGCGCGGCGACGTTCTCGGCGGTCTCTCCCATCGAGTCGGTGCCGTACTTCGCCTTCATTTTCGGGTTGACGAACCGCCAGCCGAGGCTGCTGTCGAACAGCTGCAGGTCGCGGGCAAAGGGCGCGGCGCCCTTGGACAGCACGTACGGCGCGCGGGTCATGCTCTCGACGCCGCCGGCGAGGTACAGGTCCCCCTCGCCGAGCTTCGCGCCGCGGGCGGCGTGCGCCACGGCGCTGAGCCCGGAGGCGCAGAGGCGGTTCACCGTCTCGCCGGGCACGGTGAACGGAATGCCGGCGAGGAGCAGCGCCATGCGCGCCACGTTGCGGTTGTCGTCGCCGGCCTGGTTGGCGCAGCCCAGCATGACGTCGGTGACGGCCGCCGGATCGGCCGACGGGTTGCGCGCCAGGACGGTGGACAGCGCGTGGGCCGCGAGGTCGTCCGGGCGGACGTCGCGCAGGGCGCCGCCCAAGTTGCCCACCGGCGTGCGGATGCCGTCGATCAGGAACGCGTCCGTCATGTCGTCGCGGGTTGGGGAAAGTGGTGCTGCCGCGTGCGGTACACGGTGCCGCGGAACGTGGCCACGATCACGCCGGCCTCGTTGCGCACCGTGACGCCGTAATACGCGACGCGGTTGGCGGCGCCGGTCTCTTCGGCCACCGCGGTAAGGACGTTGCCGGGATGCACGGCCACGGGGTAGCCGATGTTGTTCTCGATGGCCACGGTGACGCGCCCGTTGGTGTTGGAGGCGAACGCCAGGGCGCTGTCGGCCAGCGAGTAGGCAATGCCGCCGTGCGCCACGCCGAATCCGTTCACCATCTCGTCGCGCACGGTCATGCGGACGGTGCACCGCCCCGGGGCGAGGGTCACGAGCTCGACGCCGAGCCAGCGGCTGAACGCGTCGCGGTCGAGCATGCCGCGCGCCACCGCGTCGGCCAGCGCCTGCGCGTCGGGCCGCGGCGCGGTCACCCGAGAATTCTCCGGGCTTCCTTGGCCAGCCGGCGCAGGAGCGGGCTCGGCCGGTAGCGGTCGTCGCCGTACTCGTCCTGCAGGGCGGCGACGCGCTGGAGCACGGCGCGCACGCCGATCTCGTCGCCCCAGGCGAGGAGGCCCTTGGGGTAGTTCACCCCCCTGGTCATGGCGAGGTCGAGGTCCGCGGCGTCGGCCACCTTCAGGTACAGCGCGTCCACCGCCTCGTTCACGAGCAAGGCCACGATGCGGTCCACGATGCGCTTGCCCAGCGCGGGGTCGCGCACGGGCTCGGGGGCGGCGGCGCCGTCGCGGTAGTCGTAGTATCCGCGCCCCGTCTTGCGGCCCAGCCACCCGGCCTCGACCAGCCGCCGCTGCGCAATGGCGGGGCGGTAGCGCGGGTCGTAGTACATGCCCTCGAACACCGACCGGGTGACGGCGTAGTTCACGTCGTTGCCGATGAAGTCCATCAGCTCGAACGGTCCCATCCTGAACCCGCCGATGTCGCGCATCGCCCAGTCGATCGTGGCGCAGTCGGCGATCTTCTCTTCGGCGATGCGCAGGGCCTCGCCGTAGAAGGGGCGGGCGATGCGGTTGACGATGAACCCCGGGGTGTCGGCGGCGAGCACCGTGGTCTTGGCCCAGCCGTCCACGAACGCGCGGGCCTGCGCGGTGACGGCGGGGTCGGTCGTGATCGCTCCCACGATCTCTACGAGGGGCATCACGGGCGCCGGGTTGAAGAAGTGGATGCCGACCACGCGCTCGGGCTGGCGGCAGGCGCCGGCAATGGCGGCCACCGAGAGCGACGAGGTATTGGTGCCGAGCACGGCGTCGGGGGCGACGACGCGCTCGACGGCGCCGAGCACGGCCTTCTTGAGCGCGAGGTCCTCGATGATGGCCTCGATCACGAGTCCGCACGAGGCGAAGCGCGCCCACTGGGCCTCGCCGATCCCGGCCACGTACTCGATGCGCGCCTGGGCGGCCGTCGACTCGCCGGCCGTGAGCTTTTGCTTCTCCACCTGGCGCTCCAGCGCCGCGGCGATGCCGGCCTTCGCGCGCTCGAGCGCGCCCGGGATCGCGTCGGACAGCACCACGCGGTGTCCGCGCGTGGCGGCCAGCTGGGCGATGCCCGCTCCCATCGCGCCGGCGCCGACCACGCCGACCGTCGTATCCGTTCCGAGCGCCATTACCGTCCCGTGAATTGAGGTTTGCGTTTTTCGAGGAAGGCGCGCACGCCCTCCTCGTAGTCGTGCGTGCGCCCCGCCTCGCGCTGCAGCTCCTCTTCGTACTCGAGCTGCGAGTCGAGATCGGCGCCGAGCGAGCGGTTCAGGGCGCGCTTGGTGAGCCCGAACCCGCGCGTCGCCTGCGACGCGAGCGACCTGGCCAGCGAGAACGCGGTCTCGTGGAGCACCGAGTGGGGCACGACCTCGTGCACCAGCCCCAGCTCTCTGGCCCGCGCCGCCGTGACCTTCTCGGCCAGGAACATCATGGCCGTGGCGCGGTGCAGGCCGACCAGCCGCGGGAGGAAGAAGGTGCCGCCGGTGTCGGGGATGAGGCCGATCCGGGAGAAGCTCTGGACGAACGACGCCTCCTCGGCGGCGACCAGGATGTCGCAGGCCAGGGCGAGGTTCGCGCCGGCGCCGGCCGCCACGCCGTTCACGGCGCAGACTACCGGTTTCTCGATGGCGCGGATGAGCCGCACGATGGGGTTGTAGCCGGCCTTCACGATGTCGCCGAGGTCGGGGGGCGGCGCGTCGGGGGGCACCGCTTCGGCGAGATCCTGGCCGGCGCAGAAGGCGCGTCCCGCGCCGGTGAGCAGGATGGCGCGGACCACCGGGTCCTTTCCCACCGCGCCCAGCGTGAGTTGCAGCTCCGCCGCCATGGCGCGGTTGAAGGCGTTGAGCACGTCGGGGCGATTGAGCGTGATCGTCGCCACGCCGTCGGCGATCGTGCCGTCAATGAACTGGTAGGCCATCCTCGTCCTCGCGGATCAGGGGGTGCGCCGGCGCGCTAAAGATACCCGAATCGGGCCTCGATGCGCAGGCGACTCTCCCCATCCGGGCGCCGTGTGGCCAGATTTCAGGGCGAGCTCAACCCCCGAGGTGCCATGCCCGCGAAATCGCCGTCCAAGCCCTCCGCGCCCGCCGCCGGCGACCGCGCCGCCGGCGCCGTGCATCCGGCGTTCGACTGGCGCCGGATCGCGTACGACGCGCTCGTGTCGCGGGCCCTGGACGACGTCGAGGAAACGACGAACCGGAACCGCACCTCGGTGCCCAAGGACCACCTGGTGCTGTACCAGTTCTCGGCCCGCGGGCACGAGGTGGCGCAGGTCATGCTCGGGTCGCGGCTCACCGGCCGCCACGACGCGGCCGGCGCCTACTACCGGTCGCGCCCCCTGCTCCTCGCGCTCGGGTTGAGCGCCGAGGACGCGCTGGCCAGCCCGCTCGGGCGCTCGGGCGGGTTCAGCGACGGACGCGACATCGGCGTGGTGTGCAACCTGCCCAGGCGCGACGGCGCGATCGTGCTCCCGATGTCGGGCGACGTGGGGTCGCAGTACACGCCGGCGGCCGGTTGGGCGCAGGCCATCGCGTACTACCGCGACGCGCTCCACGACGAGTCGTACGCGGGGTGCATGAGCGTGGCGCTGGGCGGCGACGGGTCGGTCGCGACGAACGGATTCTGGTCGGCGCTCACCATGGCCACGACGCTCCGGCTTCCGATGCTGTTCTACATCGAGGACAACGGGCTGGGCATTTCCGTGCGCGGCGGGATGCAGACGCCGGGCGGCGACATCGCCAGGAACCTGGCGTCGTTCGGCAACCTGTTCATCCGCGACGGCGACGGCACCGATCCCGGCCAGGCGGCGCGCCTGATCGACGAGGTGGTGACCCACGTGCGCGGCGGCGGGGGCCCGGCGCTGATCCGGCTCACCGTGCCGCGGCTGTGCAGCCACTCCGGTCCCGACAACCAGAAGGGGTACCGCACCGACGCCGAGATCGCGGAGGACGCGGCGCGCGATCCGCTGCCGAAACTGCGCGGGTATCTCGTGCCGGCGTTCATGTCGGAGCAGGCGTGGGGGGAGCTGGAGGCCGAGGTGGCGCGCGACGTCGCGGGGGCGCTGGCCGCCGCGCGGGCGCGCCCGGCCCCCGAGGCGGCGACGGTCAGGCGATTCGTCTACGCCGAGCCGCCCCGCGCCGGCGACGCGGACACGCTGGGAGGCCTCTCGGCGGCGGAGCTGGCGGCGCTGGACGGCAGCGAGACGCCGCGCGACGGCGGCGACGTGGTGCGGCTGGCCGAGGCGGTGCGGCGCACGCTGCGCACCGAGCTGGAGCGGAATCCCAAGGTGCTGGTGTTCGGCGAGGACGTGGGCGTGAAGGGGGGCGTGCACCTGGTGACCGAGGGGCTGCAGAAGGCGTTCGGCCCGGGACGCGTGTTCGACACGTCGCTGTCCGAGGAGGGGATCGTGGGCCGCGCGGTGGGGATGGCGGCGGCGGGGCTGATGCCGGTGGCCGAGATCCAGTTCCGCAAGTACGCCGACCCGGCCACCGAGCAGCTCAACAACTGCGGCACGATGCGCTGGCGCACGGCCAACCGGTTCGCGGCGCCGATCGTGGTGCGCATGCCCGGGGGCTACGGCAAGGACGTGGGCGATCCCTGGCACAGCCTGAGCGACGAGGTGCGGTTCGCGCACGCCCTCGGGTGGCAGCTGGCCATGCCGTCGAACGCGGCCGACGCGGTGGGGCTGTTGCGGTCGGCCATGCGGAGCCGGAATCCGACGATTTTCTTCGAGCACCGGTCGCTGCTCATGACCAGCGACGGGAGCGCGCGCTATCCGGGCGACGACTACGTGATTCCGTTCGGGAAGGCGCGGCGGGTGCGCGAGGGGGAGCGGATCACCGTGGTGAGCTGGGGGGCGATGGCGCTGCGGTGCACGGAGGCGGCCGACCGGTTGGGGGCCGCGGCCGGGGTGGACTTATACGATCTTCGTACTATCGCGCCGTGGGACCGCGCTGCCATATTGGAATCGGTAACGCGAACCGGCCGCTGTCTGATCGTGCACGAAGACACGGTCACGGCCGGGTTCGGCGCCGAGATCGCGGCGACGGTGGCGCGTGAGGCGTTCTGGTACCTGGATGCGCCGGTGGACCGGCTGGCCGTGGACGACGTGCCGATGCCGTATCATCCGGTGCTGCTCAACGCGGTGCTGCCGGGCGCGGAAGCGATCGCGGCGCGCATCGAGACGCTGCTGGCCACGTAGCGGCGCCACGGTGGACCGGCGCCGCCGCGGCACGTGTAGCCCGCGTTCAGAACGCCTTGAATTCGTCGAACGGCTGGCGGCACGCGTTACAGAAGTGGATCGCCTTGCAGGCCGTGGAGCCGAACTCGCTCCGGCGCTCGGTGTTCGTGGACCCGCAGTAGGGGCAGGCCACGCTCGCCGGGCGCCGGGCGAGCGCGATCAGCCCGCCCTGCTCGGCCGGCCCCGGCGGCGCGATGCCGAACCGGCGCAGCTTCTCTCTGGCCGCCGCCGGAATCCAGTCGCTGGTCCACGCCGGCGCGTACACGGTTTCGAACGTCACGTCGCCAATCCCCTCGGCGACCAGCGCTTCGCGCATGTCCTGCTCCATGGTGCGCATCGCGGGGCAGCCGGAGTAGGTGGGCGTGATGGTGATCTTCACGCCGGCGTCGCTCACCGCGACGTGGCGGACGATGCCGAGCTCGACCACGCTCAGCACCGGCACCTCGGGATCCATCACCGTGCCGAGGATCCGCATCACGTCGTCGCGGTTCGCTCGGACGGCGGTCACCACCCGGCTCCGGGATGCGACCGGGCGACGATCTGCATCTCGGCCAGCAGGTGGCCGAGATGCTCGGAGTGGCGGCCGGTGCGGCCGCCGCTGGCCATGTGCGGCTCATCGGGCGGCGTGAGCGTCGCGCGGCGCGCCACGTCGGACACGATGTCGTTCCACCGGGCCCGGATCGCCTCGCGATCCACGGCGATGCCCTGCTTCGCGACGGCGGCGTCTACCGCGTCGGCTTCGAACAGCTCGCCGGTGAACCGCCAGAGTGCATCGAGCGCGCGCTGCGCCCGCTCGTGGCTCTCGGGCGTGCCGTCGCCCAACCGGAGCATCCACTGGCTGCTGTGGCGCAGGTGATAGGTGTCTTCCTTGAGCGCCCGGGCGGCGAGCGCGGCCAGCTCGGCGTGCGGACACCGGGCCAGCGCATCGAGGTACAGCACGCTCCATGCGTCGAACAGGAACTGCCGCACGATGGTCACGGCGAAGTCGCCGTTCGGCTGCTCCACGAGCAGGCAATTCCGGAACTCGCGCTCGTCGCGGAGGTAGGCCAGCGCATCCTCGTCGCGCCCCCGGCCCTCGAGCTTTCCGGCCAGGGCGAGCATGGCGGCGCCCTGCCCGATGAGGTCGAGCGCGACGTTGGCGAGCGCGATGTCTTCCTCGAGGACGGGCGCGTGGCCGCACCACTCGGAGAGGCGGTGGCCGAGCACCAGGCGGTCGTCGCCCAGGCGCAACACGAACTCGACGATCGGGGCGCCGAGCGGTGTCTCGCGCGGGGCGGCGACGTCGGGCGGGAGCGTGGTCACAGTCCGCGCACTCCGCGCGGCACCTTGTAGAACTGCGGATGCCGGTACGCCTTGTCGTTGCCGGGATCGAAGAAGGGGCCGGCGTCGCCTGGCGTGGAGGCGACGATGGCGTCGGCCGGGACGACCCACAGGCTGATCGCCTCGCCGCGGCGCGCGTACACGTCGCGCGCATTCTGCAGCGCCTGCTCGGCGTCGGCGGCGTGGACGCTGCCGGCGTGCCGGTGCGGGGCGCCCTGCTCTTCCTGGGTGAACACCTCCCAGAGGGGCCCCTGCGTGTCGGTGGACGGCGGGCGGTCATTGGTCATCGGCAATGGCGGTCAGGCGGCGTTGGTGGCCGAGGCGGCGCCGTGCTTGGCGGCGTAGGCGGCGGCGGCGTCGCGCACCCACCGGCCGTTCTCGTGGGCGGCGCGGCGCGCCTCGAGGCGCTCGCGGTTGCAGGGGCCGTTGCCCCTGATCACTTCGTGGAACTCGGCCCAGTCGATGGCGCCGAACTCCCAGTTCTTCGTCGCCTCGTCGTAGCGGAGGTCGGGATCGGGAAGCGTGAGGTCGACGGCGGCGGCCTGCGGCACGGTGAGGTTCACGAACCGCTGGCGCAGCTCGTCGTTGGTCTTGTGCTTGACCTTCCAGCGCAGCAGCTCGGCCGAATTCGGGGAGTCGGTGTCGCTGGGGCCGAACATCATGAGCGAGGGCCACCACCAGCGGTTCACGGCGTCCTGGACCATGGCCTTCTGCGCCGGCGTGCCGTTGGCCAGGGTAGCCACGATCTCGTAGCCCTGGCGCTTGTGGAAATTCTCTTCCTTGCAGATGCGGATCATGGCGCGGGCGTAGGGCCCGTACGACGCCTTGGCGAGCACCGTCTGGTTCACGATCGCGGCGCCGTCCACCAGCCACCCGATGACGCCCATGTCGGCCCACGAGAGCGTGGGGTAGTTGAAGATGCTGGAATACTTGGCGCGACCGTCGAGCAGCTGGTCGATGAGGTCGGCCCGGTCCACGCCCAGGGTCTCGGCGCCGCAGTAGATGTAGAGCCCGTGGCCGGCCTCGTCCTGGACCTTGGCAATGAGCGACATCTTGCGCCGCAGCGAGGGAGCGCGGGTGATCCAATTGCCTTCGGGGAGCATCCCCACGACTTCGGAGTGGGCGTGCTGGGACATCATGCGCGTGAGCTGCCGGCGGTAGCGCTCGGGCATCCAGTCCTTGGGCTCGATGGACTCGCCGCGATCGATCCGGGCCTGGAACTCGGCCAGCTTGGCGGGGTCCTCGGCGACGGCTTGGGGCTTCTGGTCCATGCGAACTCCCGGGCAGGCGTCGGGGGGCGAAATGGCGTAACTTGAATTTACGGGCGGCCCGGCGATTGGACAATCGAAGGGGGAGGGTGTCTTTCTTGGCGACGACGAAGAATCCCAGCGCCGTGGCGACGTCCGGCGACGTGACGATGGAGCTGGCCGAGGGCATCGCGACGATCACCTTCGGGCATCCGAAGGGCAACTCGATGCCGAGCGCGCTGCTCAGACTCCTGGCGCTGGAAATCGCGGCGGCCGGGGTGGATCCGCGGGCGCAGGTGATCGTGCTGCGCAGCGAGGGCCCGGGCCCGTTCTGTGCCGGCGCGTCGTTCGACGAACTGGCGGCCATCCAGGACGCGGCCTCGGGCAAGGAATTCTTCGGCGGATTCGCGCAGGTGATCCTGGCGATGATCCGCGCGCCCAAGTTCGTCGTGACGCGCGTGCACGGCAAAGTGGCCGGGGGCGGCGTGGGGCTGGTCGCGGCCTCCGACTTCAGCATGGCGGTGGGCGCGGCCTCGGCCAAGCTGAGCGAGCTGGCCGTGGGCATCGGGCCGTTCGTGGTGGGGCCGGCCATCGAGCGAAAGATCGGGCTGGCGGCGTTCAGCGCGATGGCCGTGGACGCCGACTGGCGCGACGCGGCGTGGTGCGAGCGGCACGGGCTCTATGCGCGCGTGTACGGCGACCCGGCGCACCTGGACGAGGCGATCCTGTCGCTGGCGCGGACGCTGGCGAAGTCGAATCCCGCGGCGATGGCCCAGCTCAAGCGGGTGTTCTGGGCCGGAACCGAGCACTGGGATCGGCTGCTGGCCGAGCGGGCCGAGACGAGCGGCACGCTGGTGCTGAGCGAGTTCACGCGGAACGCGATCGCGGCCTTCGCGAAGGGGTGACGGTGCGCGGCGCTCCGCGGACCGTCATCCGTCGACGCCGCCGTACAGCCCCACCACGGCGGCCTCGAACGACTCCTTGAAGCCGCCGTTGCGCACGCGCGTGGTGGCCTCGTAGCCCGCCGTGTCGAGCCGTCTGGCCGCCTCCAGCAGCACGTTCACGTCGAACGGCTGGGCGGCGAGGTGCGACAGGTACTCCTCGGCCGCGGTGAGGTAGCCCATCATTCCGCCCAGCTCGGTGGGCGCATACACCTTGCCGGCGTCGCGGAGACGGTTCGCGTCGGCCGGATCGGGCATGACCAGATTCTCGGACCCGCACACGACCTTCACCCGCGGATTGGCGCAAATGGTCGAGACGGCATCGCGGTCGAGCGTCCCGCCCGCCGCGTTGACCACCAGGGCGTCCATGGGAAGCGCCATCATCTCGCGCTCCGTGTCCGGCGCCCAGGTGCGGATGCCCATCGCCTCGAGCTCGCGCCGGCGGTCCCGGCGCGCCTCGGCCACGAGCATCGTCGTGCCGTGGGAGCGCAGGCGGTCGATCATGTACATGCCGATGTGCCCGGCGCCGATGAGTCCGACGGTCGCGCCGGCGAGGTCGAGGTCGAGGGCGCGCAGCATGCCCTTGAGCAGCTGGTAGTTGCCCTCGCCGGTGGGACGCGAGGTGTCGGCCACGACGCTGCCCTTGTACTGCGCGTTGAGATAGGCCAGCGACTGGGTCTTGCCGTCGGACATCACGCCGTGGCCCAGGTCCTGTCCGGTGGTGAGGTAGAAGCCGCCGGCCGCCTCGACGTCGCGGAAGCACTGCACGGCCCAATCGAGCAGCTGCGCGTCGCGGGGCCGACCGACGCGGGCGTCGGGAGAGGGCTCGAGCACGCACTTGCCGCCGCAGATGCGCGTGATGTTGCGCAGCGTGAGCGGGCCGCCCACGTGGATGACGCGCGACCAGTGGACCTTCTCCTCCATCCCCATGGCGAGGCCGATGGCCTCGTGGTCGGTGGTGAAGCCGGGCGACTGCACGCGCTCGTCGGGGGCGATGCGAAAGCCGCCGAGCGAGAGCTTCTGGGAGCCCGGCTCGGCGTGCGTGGCGATGCTGAGGGTCCAGCCGTTGGCGTCGTGCTGGTAGCGGTAGACCCAGACGTCGGGGTGTCGCGTGGCGGCCAGCTCGGGCACGACGGCCCGGGCGGCCGCGGGTTGGAGAATCGTCTTCTTCATCGCTCGGAGGGCGGTCGGCGAGGGGAGCCGATCAGGACGTCGGTGGATTGAACGCCTGATGCTGGGCGTCGAGCCAGCTCTTGTGGTAGTCCGGGTCCTCGTACGGCAGGACGGCGCGGGCCACGGTGAGCGGCCGGAAGCTGTCCATCATCACGGCGAGCTCGTCGGTGTACTTGGCGCCGATGGACGCTTCGGCGCGGCCCGGGTGCGGGCCGTGCGGAATGCCGTCGGGGTGGTGCGTGATGCTGCCGAATTCGATGCCCTTGCGGCTCATGAACTCGCTCGACGCGTAGTACAGCACCTCGTCCGAGTCGACGTTGCTGTGGTTGTACGGCGCGGGGACGGAGTTGGGATCGAAGTCGTACGGGCGGGGGCAGAAGGAGCAGATGACGAAGCCGTCGCCCTCGAACGTCTGGTGCACCGGGGGCGGCTGGTGCACGCGCCCCACGATGGGCTCGAAGTCGCGGATGTTGAACGCCCACGGATAGAAGTAGCCGTCCCATCCCACGACGTCCAGCGGATGATGGTCGATGACGTACTCGTTGAGCCCGTCGTACTGCTTGACGAGGAGGCGGAAATCGCCCTTCTCGTCGTGGGTGCGCAGCTCCTGGGGCACGCGGATGTCGCGCTCGCAGTAGGGCGCGCCCTCCTTGAGCTGGCCGAACTCGTTGCGGTAGCGCTTGGGCGTGCGCACGTGCCCCCGGCTTTCGAACACGAGCAGTCGGGGCTGCTCGCCGGCGTTCAACTGGTAGCGGTGCATGATGCCGCGGTGGATCACGAGATAGTCGCCCTCGCCGAACGGGAGGTCGCCGAACTCGGTCTCGAGCACGCCGCTGCCCTTGCCGACGTACACGACCTCGTCGCCCTGCGCGTTGCGATAGAAGTGTTCGTCGCGCTCGGCGGGCTCGACGTACAGCATCGCGATGTCGCGGTTGAACAGGATCGGCGTCCGGTCGAGCGTCGGGCTGCCGTGCGGCTTCACGCGCGAGGTCCGGAAGTGGCGGTGCTTGAGCGTCTGATCGGGATCGCGCTCGTAAACCATCTCGCGCAGCCGCTTCACCGACTTCACGGTGGTGGGCGGGTACGTGTGGTAGAGCAGCGCCGACGTGCCGGAGAACCCCTCGTGCCCCCGCAGCTCCTCGGCGTACAGCCCGCCGTCGGGCCGGCGGAACACCGTATGCCGCTTGCGCGGGGTCTGGCCCAGCGAGTGATAGAACGGCATCAGAGGTTCCCGCGCAGGGCCTGCTCGCGCTCGATGGCCTCGAACAGCGCCTTGAAGTTGCCGGCGCCGAAGCTCCGGGCGCCCTTGCGCTGGATGATCTCGAAGAACACGGTCGGGCGGTCCTCCACCGGCTTGGTGAAGATCTGCAGCAGGTACCCCTCGTCGTCGCGGTCCACGAGGATGCCCAGTTCCTTGAGCGGCGCGAGGTCCTCGTCGATGCGCCCGACGCGGGCCGGGACGCTGTCGTAGTAGGTGGCCGGCACGCCGAGGAATTCGACGCCGTTCCGGCGCAGCTTCGTCACCGTCTTGACGATGTCGCCCGTCTCCATGGCGATGTGCTGCACGCCGGGCCCCCGATAGAACTCCAGATACTCGTCGATCTGCGACTTCCTGCGGCCCATCGCCGGCTCGTTGAGCGGGAACTTGATGCGGCCGTTGCCGTTCGATACGACTTTCGACATAAGCGCCGAATACTCGGTGGTGATGGCCTTGTCGTCGAACGAGATCAGGTTGTAGAAGCCGAGCACGTCCTCGTAGAAGCGCACCCACCGGTCCATGGCGCCCAGCTCGACGTTGCCCACGCAGTGGTCCACGTACTTGAGCCCCAGCGGCCGGCCCTGGTACACCGGCGTGACCGGCACGAAGCCCGGCATGAACGCGCCCTTGTACTTCTTGCGCTCGACCAGCGAATGGATGGTCTCGCCGTACGTCCGGATGGCGGCGATCACGATCTCGCCGTGCTCGTCGCTCAGCACCTCGGGCTCGCGCACCGGGTCGGCGCCGCGCTTCACGGCCTTGGCGAAGGCGGTCTTGGCGTTGTTGACCCAGAGGGCGAGGTCCTTCACGCCATCGCCGTGGTCGTGGATGTGGCGGGCGACGTCGCCGTCGGGGCGGACGGGCGTGGTGAGCACGAACCGGATCTTGCCCTGCTGCAGCACGTAGCTGGCCCGGTCGCGGGTGCCGGTCTCCGGCCCGCGATAGGCCACCAGCTTGAAGCCGAACGCCGACCGGTAGTAGTGGCTGGCCTGCTTGGCGTTGCCGACGTAGAACTCGATGTAGTCGGTGCCGTTGATGGGGAAGGTGTCGTGCGCCGCGGCGGGCGACGGGAGGGTCTGCGTGGCCATGTCCGGATCCTCGCGATGTGGGCGACGGTGCCATCCGTGGTATGCGCGCAATCTAACGCCCTCGCGCAGGGCCGCGAGCCGGGGCATCTTTAACGCACGGAGCCGCGAAACCCGGCCGCGTGGCGCACGTACTCCTCCCCGACCATGCCCACTTCCGAATTCGAGTCGTTCGCGCGCCTCCTCGCCGGCCAGTACGCGCTGGAGCGGGAGATCGGGCGCGGCGGCATGGGCGTGGTCTACCTGGCGCGCGACCTGAAGCTCGACCGGCCGGTGGCCGTGAAGACGCTGCCGCCGCATCTCGCCGGCGACGCCGCGGTGCGCGAGCGGTTCCTGCGCGAGGCCCGCACGGCGGCCCGGCTCTCGCACCCCAACATCGTGCCCATCTACCGCGCCGACGAGATGGACGGCCACGTGTTCTTCGCGATGGGCTACGTGGACGGGGAGTCGCTGGCCGAGCGGATCCGGCGCGACGGCCCGCGCGACGCGCGCGAGGTGCTGCGCGAGATGCGCGACGTGGCGTCGGCGCTGGGGTACGCCGCCGCGCGGGGCGTCATACACCGCGACGTGAAGGCCGAGAACATTCTCGTCGAGCGCGCCACGGGCGCGGCGATGGTCACCGACTTCGGGATCGCCCGGCTCGCCGAGGCCGCCCCGCTCACCGCCACCGGCCAGGTGCTGGGCACCGTCCACTACATGAGCCCGGAACAGGTGGGCGGCGAGCCGCTCGACGGACGCAGCGACCTCTACTCGCTGGGCGTGGTGGGATTCTATGCGCTCACGGGGCGCTTTCCCTTCGACGCCACGCTCGCCTCGGCGGTGCTGGTGGCGCACGTCACGCGCCCGGCGCCGCCCCTGCTCACGGTGGCCCCCGGCGCCCCGCGCGCGCTGGCCGAGATCGTCGACCGATGCCTGGCCAAGGACGCCGGCGCCCGGTTCCAGACCGGCGCCGATCTGGCCGATGCGCTCACCCGCGCCGAGCCGGAGGTCGCGCGCGACGCCGCCCGCGCCGCCACCCTTCCCGCCGCGCCCATGCTCCTGTCGGAGACCGAGGCGCAGGCCATCTGGCAGCGCGCCGCCGAGCTGCAGGCGCAGACGGGCATCCAGCCGCGCCCGGTGCCGGTGCCCGGGCCGCGCGACGCCGCCGGCGACGC
>JAGWRI010000002.1 GCA_028876525.1 Gemmatimonadota bacterium
CGCTGGCCGCCGCGCGCCGCCGAGTCGCCCCGCGCCCCCCCGCGGCCGGTGTCGCCCGACGCCTGCCGCTCGGCCCGCAGCTGCGCGATCATCGCCTGCGTGGGCTGGAAGCGCAGCACCGCGTCGGGCACGCGCAGCACGTTCGTGTCCTTCGCGATCTCGAACGACACCGTCGCCGTCATCCCCGGCAGCAGCGCGCCGTCGGTGTTCTTCACGCTCACGACCACCGGATAGTTCACCACGTTGTCCTGCGTGGTCGCGCCCAGGCGCACCTGCTTCACCAGGCCGTGGAAGATCCGGTTCGGGAACGCCTCGACCGTGAAGTCCACGTCCTGTCCCTTCTTGATCTGCCCGATGTCGGACTCGTCCACCGACGCCACGATCTGCATGTCCTGGAGGTCGCCGGCGATCAGGAACAGCTCGGGCGCCGAAAAGCTCGCCGCCACCGTCTGCCCGACGTCCACCGTGCGCTTGATCACGATCCCGTCAATGGGCGAGTAGACGTAGGCGTAGGCCAGGCTCTGGTTGGCCTGCGTGAGCGCCACCGAATCGGCCTTCAGATTCGCCCGCGCCATCGCCGCGCTCGCCAGCGCCGTCTCGTAGTCGGTCTCCGTCGCCGACTTGGACGCCAGCAGCCGCTTCGTCTGCTCCAGCGCGAACTGCGCCTGCCGCACGCTCGCCGCCGCCTGCTCCACCGCCGCCACCTCGCGCTCCACGTTCAGCTTGAGCACCGTCGTGTCGAGCCGCGCGATCAGCTCGCCCTTGTGCACCCGATTGTTGAAGTCGGCGTAGAGCGCGTCGATGATCCCCGACACCTGGGTGCCCACCTGCACCGAGTCCACCGCGCTCAGCGTGCCGGTCGCGCTCACCGTGGATTGCAGGTCGCCGCGCGTCACCGGCACGAAGAGATATGACGTCGTGTCCGCCGACGCCTGGCGCCGGAAGTACACCGTGCCGCCCACCACCGCGGCGACCACGACGAGAACGAGAATGGCCTTTTTCATGACGATTGGTTTCCCTGATTGGATGGTGTGCGGCGCGGTCTCCCACGCCGTACGACGTTCTCTATAGCACTGAACGTGCCAGCACCTCATCTCGTTGTATTTCATGGACTTCACGAATTCTTAGTCCCCACAGGCGTGCGGATTGCGCCCCCACGAGTGCGGATTCCGCAGTCTCCGGCCTCGGGCGTGGACACCGCCCGGTCATTCATTGATGTTGTGCATCGGGAGGTGCGACCGATGCGCATCGAGCTCGAAGTGAACGGGCGGCCACAGGCCGTCGACGTGGATCCCGGCGCCAGCCTGCTGAGCGTGCTCCACGAGGAGCTGCTCCTCTCCGGCACCAAGTACGGGTGCGGCGAATCGGAATGCGGCGCCTGCACGGTGCTCCTGGACGGACGCGCCGTGCACGCGTGCGTGACGCCGGTGTCGGCCGCCGCCAACGCCCGCGTCACGACCATCGAGGGCCTGGCCGCGAACGGCGCGCTGCACGCCGTGCAACAGGCGTTCGTGGACGGGGACGCCATGCAGTGCGGCTACTGCTCGGCCGGCATGATCATGGCCGCCGTGTCGCTGCTCGCCACGACACCGCACCCCTCGCGCACCGAGATCGCGCGCAGCATGGAAGGCAACGTCTGCCGCTGCGGTACCTACCCGCGCATCGTACGCGCCATCGAGCGCGCCGCGGCGGGGAACGTCACCCCGCTGCCCGTCCGCGAGGAGGTCAGGCCATGACCAGATCCCGGCGCGAGTTCCTCAAGTTCCTGGGCAGCGGGCTCGCCATCGCCGTCGTCTCGCCCGACCTCGCCGGCCGGCCCGTGCGCGCGCTCGCCGGCCCGGCCCAGGCCGGCTTCGGGCCGGACGCCGAGCCGCCCACCGACCAGATCGCCGCGTGGCTCCATGTCGCGGGCGACAACCGCGTGACCGTGTACACCGGCAAGGTCGAGGTCGGCCAGGGAATCCGGACGTCGCTGGCGCAGGAGGTGGCCGAGGAGCTGCGCGTGCCGACCTGGACGGTCCAGATGATCATGGGCGACACCGATCTCACGCCCTATGACATGGGCACGTTCGGAAGCATGTCCACGCCACGGATGGGGGCGCAGTTGCGCAAGGTCGCCGCATCCGCGCGCGAACTGTTCCTCGATCTCGCCGCGCAGACCTGGGGCGTCCCCCGCGCGTCGCTCACGGCTTCACTCGGAGAAGTGTGGGATGCCACGCGCACGCACCGGGCCACCTACGGGCAGCTCGTCGGCGGGCGGCTCCTCGTCGAGCAGGTCCGCGACGACGCACCGCTCACTCCGGCAAGCGGGTGGAAGATCGCCGCTGGCCGGCCGGTCGCGCGCGTCGGGGCGTCGGACGTCGTGACGGGAAGACCCCACTACCCCACCGATCAGCGCCTGCCGGGCATGCTCCATGGCAAGGTGCTGCGCCCGCCGTCCATCGGCGCCACGCTGTCGAATATGGATGGCAGCGGCGCGTCCGGCGTGAAGGACGCCGTCGTCGTGGCCGACGGCGACTTCGTGGGCGTCGCGGCTCCGCGCACCGCCGACGCCGAGCGCGCGCTGCTGGCCCTCCGGGCCACCTGGACGCCGGCGCCCGACCCGCAGCCCGACGCGCACTCGGTGTACGACTATCTGAGGCGCACGCGCCCGAGAGCCGAGGGGCGCGGCGGCGGCGAGGGCGGCGGCCGCGGCGGGCCCACGGTGAAGGGCGACGTCGAGGCGGCGCTGGCCACGGCGCCCCACCGCCTGGACCGCACGTACACCGTGGCCTACATCGCGCACGTGCCGCTCGAGCCGCGTGCGGCGCTGGCCGAATGGTCCACCGACGCGAAGGGGGAGAAGCTCACGGTGTGGACCGGCACGCAGCGGCCGTTCGCCGTCAAGGAAGAGCTGATGCGGGCCTTCGGCCTGCCCGGCGACCGGGTGCGCGTAATCATGCCGGACACCGGTTCGGCCTACGGCGGCAAACACACCGGCGAGTGCGCCGTCGAGGCGGCACGCCTCGCGCGCGGCGCGAAGAAGCCGGTGAAGCTCGTCTGGACGCGGGAGGAGGAATTCCGCTGGGCCTACTTCCGGCCCGCCGGCGTGATCGACGTCGGCGCCGGGATGACCGCCGACGGCAAGCTCACCGCCTGGAAGTTCGACAACTACAATTCGGGCCCGGCGGCCATCGACCCCTGGTACGACATTCCGAACCAGC
>JAGWRI010000119.1 GCA_028876525.1 Gemmatimonadota bacterium
AGGCCGTGCAGGAGCTGATCTGGGCCGTGACGTCGTCCACGCTCACCACGGTGGTGGTGTTCCTGCCGCTGGGGCTGCTCGAGGGGGTGGTGGGGCAGTTCTTCAAAGCGCTGTCGCTGACGCTCACCGTGTCGGTGCTCGTGTCGCTGATCCTGGCGTTCACGATCATCCCGCTGCTCAGCGAGCAGTACGTCACCGAGCGCGACGCCGAGTACGAGCCGGCGGCCGGCACGCCGGCGGGGCGCGGCCTGTTGCACGTGGTGGGGCGCGCCGTGGATGCGCTGGGCGACGTGTACGAGCGCGCGCTGGCCGGCGTGCTGCACCACAAAGGCTGGGTGCTGGCCGGGGCGGTGGTGCTCGCCACGGGCGGCTACGTCGGCTACCGGTCGGCGTCCACGGGCTTCCTGCCCGACATGGACGAGGGCGCGTTCATTCTCGATTACTGGCTGCCGCAGGGGACCTCGCTGGAGGAATCGGACCGCGAGTTGCGGCAGGTGGAGCACATCGTGTCGACCGTGCCCGAGGTGAGCGGGACGTCGCGCCGGCTCGGAGCCGAGCTGGGCCTGTTCGCCACGCAGCAGAATCGGGGCGACATCACGGTGAGACTGGTGCCGCCGGCGCAGCGCCGCCGCACCATCTTCCAGGTCATTTCCCAGCTCCGGGACACGCTGGGCGTGGCCGTGCCGCAGGTGCGCATCGAGTTCGTGCAGATCCTGTCCGACGCGCTGAACGACATGGCCGGCGTGACGAATCCGGTGGAGATCAAGCTGTTCGGCGCCAACCTCGACACGCTCGAGGCGTACGCGAAGTCGCTCGACGACCCCATCGGCAAGGTGCCCGGGGTGGAGGATCTGTTCGACGGCGTCGTGGATCCCACGCCGGAGCTGGCGGTGCGGGTGCACGAGGCGCAGGCGGCGCAGCTCGGCCTGTCGGCCGACGACGTCACCAATCAGGTCAGCGGCGCCCTGCTCGGCGTGATGGCCGGCAAGATGTATCTGCCCGACCGCGTGGTCGACGTGCGCGTGCGGGCGCCGGATTCGGTGCGCTACGACCCGGCGGATCTGGGCACCATCCCCATCGTGCGGGCCGGGGGCGGCGGGGCGGCGCCGCTCGCCTCGCTGGCCTCGATCTCGCGCGTCGAGTCGCGCAGCGAGCTGACGCGCGAGAACCAGCAGCAGATGATCACCATGACCTCCGACCTGGGCGACCGGGCGCTGGGCGACGTGATCACGGACATCAAGCGCGTGCTGGCCGCGCATCCGGCGCCGCGCGGCGTGCGCGTGGAGCTGGGCGGACAGTACGAGAGCCAGCAGAACGCGTTCAAGCAGATGTTGCTCGTGCTCGCCCTGGCTGCGGCCAGCGTCGTCGCGGTGATGCTGATCCAGTTCCGGTCGTTCGTCGAGCCGCTCTCGATTCTCGTGGCCGCGCCGCTGTCGTTCGTGGGCGCAATGGCGCTGCTGCTGCTCACCGGGACGCCGCTGAACGTGTCGTCGCTCATGGGGATGATCCTCCTGGTGGGCCTCATCGTGAAGAACGGGATCATCCTGCTGGACTTCACGCGGTGGCGGATGACGCACAACGGCATGCCGCTCGAAGCGGCGATGCTGGACGCGGCCCGCGTTCGGCTGCGGCCGATTCTCATGACCACGCTGTGCACGCTGTTCGGCCTGTTGCCGCTGGCCCTCGGCCTCGGGGCGGGGAGCGAGCTGCAGAAGCCGTTGGCGCTGGCGGTGATCGGGGGCCTGGGCCTGTCCACGCCGATCACGCTGTTCGTGGTGCCGACGCTCGTCGTGGCCATTCGCGGCCGCGACTTCCGGTTGCCGCCGGAGGCCGGGTAGGGCGATCGCCGCTGGCCGTGGCCCCGCGCCCGGGATACGTTTGAATCAGGCGTATCACGCCGGCGGCGGTCCGGCCGCCGGCCCGACGAGGGGGTGCCATGACCGTGCCGACCTTCCGCGAGCTCAGCCCGGAGGAGTGCGAAGCGCTGCTGGCCGTGAATCACGTGGGGCGCCTGGCGTTCACGTTCAAGGACCGGCCCGACATCGAGCCCATCCACTACGTGTTCGACAACGGATGGATCTTCGGCCGGACCACGCAGGGCACGAAGCTGACCACGATCGGCCACCATCCCTACGTGGCGTTCGAGGTGGACGAGGTCCGCGGGACCTTCGACTGGCGCAGCGTGGTGGCGCTGGGCACGGTGTACCTGCTGGATCCGGAGTTCGGGACGGCCAACGCGGCGGAATACGCGCGGGCGGTGGAGCTGATGCGCCGGTTCATGCCCGAGACCCTCGCCGCGGGGGACCCGGTGCCCTTCCGCACCGTGATGTTCGGGATTCACGTCGACGAGCTGCGCGGGCGCGAAGCCACGCCGGGCCGGCGCCGGCGGACACAGCGGGAGCGGGCCGCGAAGTAGGTCCGTCGTGCCGCGCGGGGCCACTACCGTTTGGGCAGGGGCCCGTTCATCTTGCAAGACAGCGTATGCGCGGGGGGCGACCATCCCCGATCGCGGCCTCCGCGTCCCACCTGGATTCCCGTCGCTCATGCAGAAGTCCAAATCCTCCGCGGCCGCCGCCGCGCCGGCGTCCGACTCCCTCCCCTCCGCCCTCGCCGTGGCCGATGCCATGTGCCGCACGGCCGACGAGTGCTGCCGCCAGCACGACCGGGTGGCCCGAATCGTCGAGCGGTCCGACGTCGAGACCGAGGTCACCTTCGCCCAGCAGTTCTGCGAGGTGATGCACGACGGGCTGGGCCGGCTCCTCGACGGGTACGAGCGGGCGGCGGCCCACGATCCGGGCACCGAGGAGGGGTGGCGCCAGCGGGCCAACGCGCTCTGGCACGCGGGGCGCGACTACCTGCGGCGCCACAACGCGTGCGACCAGGCGGCGCGCAGCCTCCAGCGGCACGACTCGCAGCTGCTGGCCGCGCTGGCCATGGAATTCGAGTTCGAAGCGTCGGCGCTGCTGACGTTGCGCCACGCCACGGAGGCCTACCGCAGGGAACGGGCCGACGCCCTCTGATACCTCTTCCGGCAGGACATGACGAAACGCAATACGGCGGCGCCGGCGCGGAACCCGTGGTTCCGGCTGCGGCGGTCGCGGATTCAGGGCACGGGGGCGTTCGCCATCGTGGACATTCCCAAGGGCACGCGGATCATCGAATACACCGGTGAGCACATCACCAACGCCGAGGCCGACCGGCGATATCCCGACGACGACCCCGCCGAGCGCCACCACACCTTCCTGTTCACGCTCAATTCGCGGATCGTGATCGACGCGGCGCACGACGGCAACGACGCGCGGTTCATCAATCACTCCTGCGATCCCAACTGCGACGCGGTGATCGAGCGCGGACACATCTGGATCGACGCGATCGAGGACATCCCGAAGGGCGCCGAGCTGTGCTACGACTACCAGTTCGAGCACGTGCCCGAGTACACCGAGCAGGATCTGCGCCTGTACCAATGCCGGTGCGGCAGCGCCAACTGCCGCGGCACGATCGTGAAGGTGGACCGCCGCCGGAAGCTGGCCCGCACGTGGGAGGCCGCGCACGGCCGGCGCCACGCGGCCAGCCGCCACGCCGGTCACGCCCACCGCCGGTCATGAGCCAGGCGGCCCCGGGCGCGCCGTCGCCGAGCCTCGCCGCGCTGCTCGCGCGCGCGGTGGACTACGCGGGGCTCTTTCCCCCGGCCCGGCTGCCGATGGCCGACGCCGTGCGGGCCTACGCCGACTACCGCCACGGACCGCAGGCCTGGATGCTGGGCCGGTTCGTGGTGCCGGCGGCGCGGCTGGAGGAATTCGACGAGGCCGGGGGCGAGCTGCTGCCCGCCTCGGCCGCCGCGTCGTGGGCGCTGAGCGCGACCGTGAGCGCCGACGTCGAGCTCGACACCCGGTCCATCCACCGGTTCAACGATTACCACCGCGACGTGCGGCACGGCGCCGTGCACGTCGACACCGTGGAGCTCAAGGTCGCGACGCCGGCCGAGGTCGTCGCCGCCGACGAGTTCGTGGGGGCGTTCGACGCCTTTCTCGAAGTGCCCATCGACGAGGACCCGGACGCGCTGGTCGCCGCGATCGCCGGCATCGGGGCCAAGGCCAAGGTGCGCACCGGCGGGTTGACGGCCGACGCGATTCCCGGCGCTCGCCAGGTCGTGCGGTTCCTGCGCCGGTGCCTGGAGCGCGGGGTGGCGTTCAAGGCCACCGCGGGGCTGCACCACGCGCTGCGCGGCGAATACGCGCTGACGTACGACCCGGGCGCGCCGCGGGGCGTGCTGTACGGATTCCTCAACGTGCTCCTGGCCGCGGCGTTCATGCGCCAGGGCGCCGACGACGGCGTGGCGCTGGCCCTGCTCGACGAGCGCGACCCGGCGGCGATCGAAGTCGGCGACCGGTTCGTGCGCTGGCGCGGGCAGGCCGTCGCAGCCGACGATCTCCGCGCGGCCCGCCACGACGCGGTGGCGTTCGGGTCCTGCTCGTTCCGCGAGCCGGTGGACGAGCTCCACGCCCTGAGCCTCCTGTGACGGCGGCCGGCGATCGCACGCACGACCCCGCGCTGCGCTCGTGGGTGGCCAGCGCCAACGCGCCGGATACGGACTTCCCGATCCAGAATCTGCCGTTCGGCGTGTTCCGCCGGCTGGGCGCGGGCGCGCGGCCGTCGGTGGGGGTGGCAATCGGCGACCGGATCGTGGACCTGGCAGCGGTGGTCGGCCGCGGGCTCGTGAGCGGCGACGCGCTGCTCCCGTGCCAGGCGTGCGAGGACGACTCGCTGAACGAGCTGATGGCCCTGGGCCCGGCGCCGGCGCGCGCCGTGCGGCTGGCGCTGAGCGACCTGCTGCGCGAGGGCGGGGCGGGCGAGGCCCACGCCGCGGAGATCCTTGTGGCGATGCGCGACGCCGAGCTGTTCGTGCCGGCGCGCGTGGGCGGCTACACCGACTTCTACGCGTCGGTCTTCCACGCCACGAACGTGGGCTCGATGTTCCGCCCCGACAATCCGCTGCTTCCAAACTATAAGTATATTCCAATAGGATATCACGGCCGCGCATCGTCGCTCGTCGCGTCGTGCGCGGCGGTGCGCCGCCCGTGGGGGCAGAGCCGGGCCGGCGACGCCGGCCCGCCCACCTTCGCTCCGTCGCGCCGGTTGGACTACGAGCTGGAGGTCGGCCTGTTCGTGGGCGCCGGCAACGCGCTGGGCGAGCCGATTCCGGTGGGGCGGGCCGAGGAGCACGTGTTCGGCCTGTGCCTCGTGAACGACTGGTCGGCGCGCGACGTCCAGCCCTGGGAATACCAGCCGCTGGGGCCGTTCCTGGCCAAGAACTTCGCGACCACGGTGTCGCCGTGGGTGGTGACGCTCGACGCGCTCGCCCCCTTTCGCGCGCCGGCGTTCGCGCGCCCCCCGGGCGACCCCCCGCCGCTGCCGTATCTCGCCGGAGCGCCCGAGCGGGCCGGCATCGCGATCACGCTCGAGGCGTGGCTCTGCTCGGCGCGGATGCGCGACGCCGGCGCCGCCCCGATGCTGGTGAGCCGCGGCAACTTCACCGACATGTACTGGACCATAGCGCAGCTCGTGGCGCACCACGCGAGCAACGGGTGCAACCTGCAGCCCGGCGACCTCCTGGCCAGCGGCACGGTGTCGGGGCCCACGAA
Source organism: Gemmatimonadota bacterium (assembly GCA_028876525.1). Classification (GTDB taxonomy): domain Bacteria; phylum Gemmatimonadota; class Gemmatimonadetes; order Gemmatimonadales; family Gemmatimonadaceae; genus JAGWRI01. The sequence continues at coordinate 5,643 of JAGWRI010000119.1, forward strand.
GGAGTCGCGCGGCTGCCTGCTGGAACGCACGTGGAAGGGCACCGAGCCGCTGACCCTGCCCACGGGCGAGACCCGCGCCTTCCTCGAGGACGGCGACGAGGTGGTGCTGCGCGGCTACTGCGAGCGGCCGGGCGCCGCGCGCATCGGGTTCGGCGAGTGCCGCGGCACGATCGCGCCAGCCATTCCGGCATCAAGACCGGAGAGTATGAACTACAGATGATACGGACGATACGAATCAGACTGGTACTACAAAATGACGACGAGAACAGGGGGCTTGGGCGCCGAGATCTGCGCGCCGAAACCCCCTTCTTTCATACGTCGTTGTGCCGTATCCGTCTCGTCCGGCAGTTGTCCGCCTCGTCTGCCGTTCACATCCTGCCTTCTTGAAGCCGGTCTGGCGGTGCGATCAGCCGCCGATCTTCTCGACCTTCGTCTGGGCGTTGGTCTGTGAGTCGATGGTCATGCCGGCGTCGGTGAGCGTGACCGAGGCCTTGGCGTCCTCGGTGTTCGTGCTGCCGAGGAAGGTGCCGTTCGAGGTCACCACCGCCACGCCGGTGCCCGTGGACGTGCCCGACATCGTCACCGCCTGGCCCTGCATCGTTCCGCTGCCGGAGGTCGTCGAGGTGGACTCGCGGCGCAGCTTGTGCGCCTGGGCGCCGCCCACCGTCGTGTCGCCGTCCACGGTGTACCGGGAGATCACCGTGCGCTTGAGGTTGAGCCCGTTCTGATTCGAGTTCGTGCTCACGGTGTCGGTCCACGTCGCGCCGTCGGTCAGCGCGGCATGGATCGCGGGCAGGAAGTGGACGAGCTGCGACGAGATGCTGGCCAGCATCGTCGCGCTGTCGGCCGCGTCGACGCGGCTGCTGTAGACCTCGCCGCTGGACGAGAGCAGGGCGTGGACCTTCTTCCCGATCAGGCTGTCGAGGCCGGGCATCGGCCCCAACGGCGTCATCTGGGCGAGGGAGTCGATGGTCACGTCCATGGACAGCGTGTCGCCGGCCTGCCGCGCCAGGGCGACGGTGAACTTCTGGCCGGAGGTGACCTCGTTCTGGTTGTTCTGCCCCATCATCGTCTGGGTGACCTTGGCGTCCACGGTCATCCGGTACTGGGCGGTGCCCGGCGCGTAGCGGAACTGCTGGGCCGAGGCGGCGGGGGCGAGGGTGAGGGCGAACGCCGCAGCGAGCGCCGCGGGGGTGAGGGCGCGAGCGAACATGCAAGTCTCCTGATGCGTGGGGCCGGTCGGTCGGACGGCCGCGTCCGATGCCGTAAGCTAGTCGCCGGTTCGGGCGGGTGCCACGCGGCGGTCGTTGGGCCCGCTTAGAAGCGCCCGGTGGAGCCGAACCCCTCGCGGCCGCGCTCCCCGTCGGCGATGGGCGGGGTGCGGGTCACCGCCGGGTGCGCGCAGAGCACGAACAGGAGCTGGGCGATCCGCTCGCCGTGGGACAGGACCTGCGGCTCGCGGCCGTCGTTGCGCAGCATGAGCCTGATCTCCCGTCCGACGTACGCGCGATCCACGAGCCCAGGGGAGTTGCGGACGGTGATGCTCCGCTTTCCCGTTGACGAGCGCGGGAGCACGAGCATCGCCACGTGCTTGGGGAACGTGCGCGTGACGTAGAGTCCCGTTCCCACGGTCGTCTCGTCGCCCGGCGCGAGGGTGATCTCGGCGGGAACGGCCGCGCCTTCGGGCACCGTCGTCGCCAGGCAGCAGCGCACGTCGTATCCTTCACTCTCGGCGGCGGCCACGGGAAGCCACTGGTCGTCGTCGTCGTGGGTGGAGAACCCGAGGTCGAAATCCAGCAGGGCGTCGAGAGACATGGGTGGGACGGGAATGGGTGGGAAACGGCCGCCCGTAACTTCGCCCGCCCGCGCGCGCGCCGGTACCCCGGCGGCGCAAACTTTCGGGGGCCCGGACACGTACAATGACACGATGACGTCTTCGAGCCAGAAATCGACGGCGCGTCGGCAGTCGTACTGGGCGGCCAGCCGCTCGCCCCGCTACAGCCTGCTGTTCGCCCTGCCGCTGCTGCTCCTCTACGAGGGGCTGGCCGCCGCACGCCCGGCGCGCGTGGGCAGCGGCGAGATCCGCAATGGCGCCGACGTCCTGCTGCACCAGGCCGCGTACGCGATCGCCGGCCCGTGGGGGCCGCTGGGCCTGATGGCGGCGATCATCCTGCTCTGCGCCTGGCTCGTGTACCGCGACGTCCGCAAGAGCGGGGGCGTGCGGCCGGGCGTGTTCCCGCTGATGATGGCCGAGTCGGCGGTGCTGGCATTGGCCTTCGGGCTGGTCGTGGGCACCGCCACGGCGGCGCTGCTCAGCCATCTCCCCACGATGCTGCTGGCCACGGGGCCCATCGAGAAGATGGTTCCCGTGACCCGGCTCATGCTCTCCCTGGGCGCCGGCCTGTACGAGGAGCTGCTCTTCCGCGTGCTGCTCGTGGGCGGCCTGGCGTTCGGCGGCCGGGTGATCCTCGGCCTGAGCCGCGCGACGTCGGGCGCCATCGCGACGATCGTGGGCGCGCTGGTCTTTTCGGCGTTCCACTACATCGGCCCCTACGGCGAGCCGCTGCGGCTGCAGTCGTTCGTGTTCCGGGCCATCAGCGGCGTGGCGTTCAGCGTGCTCTATCTCACCCGCGGCTTCGGCGTCACGGCCTGGACGCACGCCCTGTACGACGTCTGGGTCCTGCTCGGCTGAGCGAGCATCAAGAACGGAGGGTATGAACTGCAGATGATCCGGACGAGGCGGATCAGACGGGTACTACAACTGCAACTGCAACGGCATGACTAGGGGGGCTTCGGCGCGAAGATCTCGGCGCCGAAGCCCCCTTTTCCAAGCGTCGTTGTGCCGTATCCGTCTCGTCCGGCAGTCGTCCGGATCATCTGCAGTTCAAATCTGCATTCTTGATGCCATTCACGCGGATAATGCGGCGGCGAAGGCGCGGACGATCTCGCCCGCCGGCTCGATGGCATGGATCTGGGAGACGCTCTTGCCCGCCTGCCAGTAGTCCTCGGCCCCCTCGCCCGCATGGAGCGACTTCTTGAGCCGCCGAGCCGACATCAGGGCGTAGAGCGTGCGCATCCAGTGCTTGGTGCGGCGATGGCGCAGCATCCAGCGGGCGATCGGGCCGGCGCGGGTGCCCAGGCGCCGGACGTAGGCGTTGTTGATCACCGCCACCGGAACCCCGGTCAGCCGCTCGGTGAGCACGATGTCGTCTTCCCCGGCGTTCACGATGGCCCGCTTGTAGTCGTCGGCGGCGTTGCACTCGGTGGTGGCAATGAACCGCGTGCCGAGCTGGGCGCCGGCGTACCCCATGCGAATGATCGCGGCGAATGCGGCCGGTTCGCCGATTCCCCCGGCGCAGACGAGGGGGAGCGCGAGGTCGTGCAGCTCTTCGTACAGCTGCTCTGGAGTCTTGGGGCCGGCGTGGCCCCCGGCCCGGCTGTTCACGGCGATCAGGCCGTCCACGCCGCCGTCCACCGCCTTGAGCGCCCATTTCCGCTCGGTCACGTCGTGATAGACCACGCCCCCCAGGGGGCGCACCCGGTCCACCACCCAGCGGGGGTTGCCAAGAGAGGTGACGAAGAAGCGGATCCCCTCATCGAGAGCGACGTCGATCCACCGCTCCATCCGCTCCCGGTACACCCTGGAGGACTGCTCGATGAGCGCGTTGAACCCCACCGGCTTGGCGGTGAGACGGCGGATGTAGCGCAGCCCCTCCCGGAAGTCGTGCCCGTGGACGTAGGTCAGCGAGATGGGCTGGACCACCCCGATCGCCCCGGCCTCGGACACCGCGGCCACCAACTCCGGGTTGCTGCACGGGTACATCGCGCCGCAAATCAGCGGGACCTCGATCCCGACCTGCCGGCTGAACGCGGTCTGGATCATCGCGGCGCCTGGGCGGCCTGCGGGTCGTGGGAGGCGCGGGGAGCCAGCAACCACTCCACCTGCGCCCTGGCAACGAGGTCGCCCGCCTGGTCGGTGACCGTGGCCTCCACGGTGTACTCGGTCTCGCGATCCACGGCCGGGGGCGAACAGCGGCACTCGGCGGTGAGGGTCCCGCGGGCCTTCTTGAGGTATTCGATGGAGAGCCCCTTCACGATTCCGCGGGTGCCCGGGGGGAGCCCGGCGAGCATGGCCGTGCCGCTGGCCACTTCGGCCAGGTTCACGAGGGCCACGGCGTGGATCGAATTGAGGTGGTTCCGGACGCGGCGCCGGTCGCGAAGGGTCCACCGGGCGTAGCCGGGTCCGAGATCGGCGATCCTGGCGCCGACGGTGCCGGTATATGGAGCCATCCAGCCGATCATCCTGCTGAACAGCCAGCGGCCGCCGGGGAGGCGGCTCAGGCGGCGCCACCAGGTGGAGATGGTGGCGCCCGGGGCGTCCATCGAGGCGGCCATGGGACCCTGGGTGGAAACGACATCGGGGCCCGCGCCGGTCGGCGCGACACCCGGAGCCCGCATCCTACAGGTGCCGCCCGGGCCGGGCAAGGCTGGGAGAATCCCCCTCGCGGCGGACCTGATTTCGTCGCCGCAGGCGGGTATCGGCGGGTGCCGTCGAGTCTCGTCGCTCGTCTTCTTAGTGCCAGAATGGCGCTTCCATTCTTGCTTGCGCTGGAGTCGGCGTCGCCGTACAACCCGGGGGAGGAATGGGGGTGAGCCGACCTGGGTTGGACTGGTCAGCGGATGGGGGCAGGGCGGTGGCGGCCAGCCACCACGAGGGGACGACCCCCGAGGTGCTGCGGGTTTGGATGCGCAGCTTGGCCGACGCAATCGCGCGGTCAGAAGGCGCGCCGGCTGCTTCGGGGGGCCAGGGCGCCACGGCAACTGAGGGCGTTATTGCCAGGAAGGCGATCGCGGAATGGCGGCCGGCGGCAGCGGAATGACGAAAATAGGTGTGTTGATAATATGGATCTAACGTACCTTATCATGTTGCATTGATAACCATGTAGCATAAGCAGTTATACGTACATCACATTTATTGCGTCGAGTTGCTCAGCCAGGATTTCCTGCGGCTGACGACGAGCTTCCTGGGCTGCCGCGAGACGAGCGCCGATTCTCGAGTGCTTTGGTGGCGCGTGTGCCCGCCGGCCGCGCTGCAGGGTTATCCACATCGCGGTCAGCGGTGCCTGCCCCACGCGTGTGAACGTCGTCATCCCGGCCGAGCCCTGGCTCGGCGATCCGTGGCACGGATGCCGGGGGTCGAGTCGGGCCGGAATGCGCCCCCGCATCGCGAGCCATCCGCAGCTTCGTGACAGGCGGTCGCCTGGACACCATACGGGCAAGCGGTCGAGACTCCGTCGCGCCAACTTGGCATAGCCGAGTACGGCAATAAAAAAGGGGGGTGGCCAACTGGCCACCCCCCCTTTCCACGCCCCATGGGCGACCCTATTGCACGTGCTTCACCGACGTCCCGTACTTGGCGTTGATCACGTCGATCAGGGAGTTGGCGATCACGACGTCGGTGCTGCTGCTCGGATGGATGCCGTCCAGCGAGAAGGCCGTTCCGAAGGGATTAGTCGCACTGGCCAGATTCGGGGGTCTGTTGATGGCGCCCGGAACCGAATTGAGAGCCAGGAGGGCCGCGTTCGGATCCCAGTACGCGAACCCGATGGCGGCTGCCTTCTGCTGGATATAGTTGTTGTACGAATTGATGAGGTTGTAGACCGTGGCCTGCTCGGCCTGGTCGAGGATCAGGTAGTCGCCCATTCCCGGCACGTCGTTCTTGACGCAGACGATCGTTGGGGGAAGCCCCTGGGCCTTCATGCCCTGGAGGTAGGGGATGATGTACATGCTGATCAGCGAGCCGTTCCCCGGTGCAGTCAAGCAGTCCGGATGGACCGTGACCGGGGCCCCGACGGCCTGACTGAGTCCGCCCACGAACAGCGGGCTGGCCAGCGCGGCAGCCGGGAAGAGCACCGGCGCCGCCGAGACCTGCACGACCCCGATCAGGACGCCCTTGACGTTGGGGGCGCCGGCGAGGAGCTGGCTTACCATCTGGTCGTAGCTCGACTGGAAGCTGGCCAGCGGGGTAGCGCCGCCGGGCTGGCCGGTGATGGCAGGGCCGAGGACGTCGTTGTTGCCGATCTCGACGGTGACGAACGTGGGCTTGGCCACCAGCGCGCGTTGCACTTGGGTCATGCCCCCCAGGATGAACGTGGTGAGCGCGTTGGCCGCCACTCCCTGGGGTGAGCTCGGGTCGGCCACGACGGCTCCGGGCACGGCGACGTTGTTGAGGACGTCGGTGACCGACCAGGCGTTGCGCAGGAAGCACGAGCCGCCGGTGCTGGGGGGATACCCCGGGGGAGTCACGCGGGCGCCCGTCTGGAAGTTGGCGATGGGTGGCGGGCAGCCGGGGTTCTTCAGCGACGGGTAGGTGAACGGCGTCCCGAACTGCTGCGCGAGCAGCGATGGGAAGCTTCGTTGCTGTGTGGAGTCGTCGATGCCGCCGGACTGGTAGCCGGCGCTGATGCTGTTGCCGAGCGCGACGTAGCTCTTGAATATCGGGCTCGCGGTGAACTGCGGAGCCACGACGTGGTCGGCCTTGCAGCTGAGCAGGGTCCCCAAAATCCCGGCGACCGCCGCCCCGCGAAGGAGAGTCTTCGAGAGAGACATCCGTAATCTCCGGTGGGTGGGCCTAGAACGAGGCCTTGAGGGTGACAGAGAAGATGTTGGCCTGGAGCGTATAGACCCCGCCGTTGACCTGGGCGGCGGTCTGGCTCCGCGACGTGCGATCGACGATCCGGCCGGCGCGGCCCGGCGTCCAGACGTAGGCGTAGGCCGCGTCGAGCGTCAGGCCCTTGGTGAGCGGGATGCCCAGCCCGGCCGTGTAATTCATGCGATCCTGATCGGGCAGGATGGGGGTTACGGTGACGTCGGGCGCGGCGGCCGACACGCCGGCAAAGCCGACGCGCCACTGCCAGTTGTTGCGGGCCGTGTACTGCGCGCCGACGCGGATGGACGATGAGTTGTTGTAGTCCTCGTACTGGGTGCGCGTGCCGAGGAGCGGGTTCTCGAAGTGGATGTCCAGCGCGTGGAAGCGCTTCCAGCCGATCCACGCATAGTCGCCGCTCAGCAGCCAGCGGTCGAACCCGTCGTAGGAGAAGCCGACTTCGGCCTGGTCGGGGTGCACCAGCTCGGTCTTGCCGCCCTGGGCCACGAGCGCGCCCGTGCCGGTGAACTGGCCGGCCACCACGCCATCCACCGGCGTGCCGCCGGGCAGGTTGAGCGGGTTGTTGGCCGCGAGCACGAGGCCGGTGGGAATCTGCTGGAAGGTGGCCTTGCCGTTCGTGTAGTTGAAGTTGAGCGACGACAGGTACCGGGCGCCCATGGTCCAGTGGTCGGAGAGCTTGCCGTAGATGCCGACCGTGACGCCGTACGAGTAGGCGTCACCCTTGAGCGTGGCCCGGGCGAATTCGGTGCCGCGGGCGATGCCCAGCATGCCGAAGGTGATCGGGCCCAGGTTGGGATCGACTTCCGCCACCTGCTGCGAGAGGTCGAGGCTCTGGATCAGCTCGACGCTGGAGTGGCCGATGATGGGGCCGCCGCCGATCATCCACCGGTCGTTGATCTTCCAGGCGAAGTTGGGCTGGAAGTAGATCGACGCGATGGACGCCTTGAGGGCCAGGAAGCGTCCCGGGAAGTCCGGGTTCCACTGCGACGTGAGGCCGTAGGGGACGTACACGCCGAAGCCCCACGAGAAGTCGTCGCTCTGCCGGTGATTGAAGAAGATGTTCGGCGGATACGCGGTGGGAATGTCGGTGGGGTAGCGTGACAGCGTGGTGTCGCGGGTGAAGGCGCCGCTGACGCCGATGGACGCGGCTCCGATCACGAGCGAGTTGCCCGAAAGCGCGGCCGCGTAGGCGGGATTCCAGTAGATCGTGGATGCATCCTTGCACGGGGCGCCGGTCGCGGCGTAGCCGCGCGCGATGGCGCAGCTGCCGATCTCATTGAGCCCGAAGCCCTGCGCGGACACGGTTGCCGGAAGCGCGAGCACCGCCGCCGCCACGAAGAACTGGCGCGTAGAACGGTGAAGACTCATGTCCATCCTCCTGGTGAGCCACGGTCGCGCGCTCGCGCGACCGGAACGGGGGACCTCCAACGAGCGTCGTCGCCGTCGCGCCGCACGAGCATGCTCGCCGCGTCACGAAGCCAAGACGGCCAACCCATCAATACGGCCCTACGTATGGACCAAAAGTGTAAACGTCCCGCGCCCGAGCGATAGAGGGTGAATTGCCAAAGTAAGGATTGGCCCCCGGGGGCGAATGGGCCCCGGCGGGATGGTCCCGCCGCCGCGGCTCGCTACGGCAGGTACCGGAGGACGGCATAGAACGCGGTCCGCCGGCCCACCGGGGCGTCGAGCGATCGCGCCAGGCCCAGGCGCACGTCCACCGCCGGCAAAAAGAGCTGCGAGAGGCCGCCGAATCGGACCCGCAGCTCGGCCCCGAGGCCGCGATGCCACGCCCGGAACGCGTCGCTCGACGACACGCTCACGGCTTCGTAGAAGGGCGCCAGCACTCCCAGTGGGATCCAACCTCGGAGTGCGACCACGCTGCTCCTCGTGCCGGGCCCATCGGGCACGGCGGCGCCATTCGGCAGCCAGGGCACGGCCACGCGGGCCGCGCTGAGGCTGCTGTCCACGATGGGGGAATTGAGCCCGCCCGCCGAAAAACGGTCGCTCGCCCGGCTGCTTCCCGACATCAGCCCGTACGTGACCGATGCCGCGAACGGAAGCACGGTGACACCGGTTGCCGCGAGCGTGGCGCGCGCGAGACCGCGCGCCACGCGGTCGGTCCCCGTTCGTTCGGCGTCGGCATGCAGGGCGAGCCGCTCCACCACTGCTCGGCGCCCGCTCGTCTGACCGAGCGCCCCGGACCACTCGCCGAACGCCACGGTCCGGGCGAGCGATCCGGCGGTGTCGGGCGTCGCGATCCGCTCGCCGCCCACGCCCACGCGCAGCCGCCAGTCGGACTCGCTGCCCGAGCGCTCGTACGACGCGGCGAGAAGGCCGCCAGTGCGCGTGTCGTCCAGGGTGCGGCCCACGGAGCCGGCCTCCACCCCGGCGGAAGCGAGGCGGCGCGCCCAGTGGGCGCCGGCCTCGAATTCGACGCGACTGCCGCGCCACGCGAGCTGCGCCGTGCCGCCGTTCCACTGCGCCCGGGCGCCGTACGAGCCCGCGACCAGCGTCGAGAGGCGGCCGATCACGTCGGTATTGGTGAGATAGACGGCCGTGGATGCCCCGTCGGGGCCGTAGGTCTCGCCGGGGAGATAGCGCGTGTGCCGCGGCCCGAGCCCGTAGGCGCGCGGCGCCGACACCGGATTCACGGGCATCGGAGGGCGCGGCACGACGTTTGGCGGCGACGCGGCGCCGAACCGGCCGGTGATGGACACCGGGGCCGCTGCGCGCGCCGGCGGGACGGCGCGCAGGTCGTAGCCACGCGCGTGCAGGCTCAGGAACCAGATGGCCCCGGTGGCGGGATCCTCGGCCGGCGCGACGGCCGCGCCGGTGACGCTGGTGAGCATGAATTCGCGCCGGGGGTGGCGGTTCCGCAGGTCGCAGCCGGCCAGGTTGATCACGCCCCCGCGGTCGGTGGCGTAGAGCAGGGTGTCGCCCGACGCGCTGAACGTGGCGTCGAAGCGATTGGCGCGGTCGCCGGCGAGCACTGTCGCCGGCTGCCCGCCGTCGCGGTCGGCGACCTGCAGCACCCAGCGGCCGCTGTCCGACGCGCTGACCACGAAGCGGCGTCCGTCGGGCGCGTAGCGCGGCCGGAAGTACGAGCGGCCGGAGTTGCCGGCGAGCACGGGGGTGACGCGACCGGTGGCCAGATCTACGCGCACCACGTCGCAGCTCCCGGCTGCGCACCGGGTGGCCAGCGCGTCGCGCCCGTCGGGCGAGGGGTCGGCGTTCTCGACGCCGGCGTCGCGCGTCACGCGGCGCACGCCGCCGCTGGCGGTGTTCCAGAGGTAGAGGTCGGGGCGCATGGTGCCGTCGGCCTGCGTCGTGAGGCGGCTCACGAGCACGTGCGCGCTGTCGTCCACGAAGCGCGGCTGCACGAAGGGCTGCCCGTCCACCGCCGTGAGCGTGGCGAGCGCCTGGCGCGGCGGCGGGTAGACCGCGATCGCCGGCACGTCCTCGGGGTCGCGGGCCAGGATGGCGCGGGCGCGCCGCTCCGCAGCCGTGTCCGCCGCCGGCGACGCGGCCCAGATCACGGTGCGCCCGGGGCGGTTCCCGCTCCGGAGCACGATTGCCACGCGCGAGCCGTCGCGCGAGAAGGCGGGGTCGCCGGTGCCCCAATCGAGGTGTTGCACCACGGCGCCCTGCGTGCGGCCCGCGTCGGCGATGGCCCGCTGCGCGTCCATTGCCTGCGCGGTGAGCTGGGCCGTGAACCGGCCGTAGAGCACGGGCGGCGGATCGCCGTACACGCCGGCAAAGGCGTTGTCGAAGCTGCGTTCGACGCGCGCCGTGGCGCGGCGCCATACGAACACCAGGGTGGAATCGCCGTAGCTCGTGGCGAGCCATTCGAGGAACGCCGACCCCGCGAGGTACGCGAAGTCGCCGCCGTCGAACGCGTCCCAGTTGCTCATCTGCTGGTACGTCGGGAGGTGGCCCTCGAGGGCCCACTGGCGCAGCACGGCGGCGCGCCAGGCGCCGTTGGGCCGGCCGCTGCCCGTGACCTGCCCCTCGACGTACGTGGCGTACCCCTCGATTGCCCAGCGCGGAAGCTTCTGCGGCAGCGGGCCGAGGTCCACGGGCATCAGGCGCCAGAACAGGCGGTCGGCCGGATTGCGCGACGGGCGGGTGAGGTGCGCGAGGTGGGCGAATTCGTGCACCGAAAGCATCTCGCCCCACGTGCGCCAGTTGCCGATGTCCTGGCGCGGGTCCGGGGGCACGGGCCAGAAGTTGAGGACGGGGGCGTCGAGGAAGGGAAGGGCGGAGCCGTTGGGCTCGTCGTACGGATTGCTGATCACGACGTCGACCGGCCGCGCGGGGGTGAACCCGACCAGCCGCGAGACGGCGGAGTCCACGCCCTCGATGTGCGCCGCGACGCCCCGCGCCCAGCCCTCGTAGTCGGCCGGGTAATGGACGCGGAAGTGGGCGGTCCGGATGGTGCGCCAGTCGAGGTACGGGCGGGTGGCCGTCTGGGCGCCGACGCGCGGCGCGGCGGCGAGGAGCATGGCGCACGCCGCGCGCCGGAGCCGGCGACGCAAAAGGGGCGAGGCCATGCGCCTCACCCCTTGCCAGCCACTCGCAGGCCTACGCGGCACGGAACGCGGTCAGCCCTCTCCGGCGGCGCCCGGCCGCTTGCCCTGCGAGATTTCCAGCAGCCAGGTCACCGGGATGATGAACAGCGGCTGGAGGAAGAGCGGGAGCAGGGTGTTGATCCACACGAGCGCGCAGTAGAAGGCGCACAGCGCGATGCCGACGTAGAGCGTGGCGAGCGGGCCCTGGCTGTTCACGAATGCTCCTCGGTTCGAATGATCGAGAGCCAAGATACCACCGCGGGGCCTTCGCTTCCAGAGGGTGCTGGCCCGGAATGCGCCGAACGCTAGCTTATGCCGCGTGCGGGCCACTTCCCTCGAGCGACGGGTGCTGGATGCGACGCGGCGGGCCCTGGCGCGGCGCGGCGAGCCGCTCGTGCTCGCGGTGTCGGGCGGGTGCGACTCGATGGCGCTGCTCGACGCGGTGCTGGCCGTGGCGCCGCGCCGCATCGCCGCGGCCGCGACGTTCGACCATGGAACGGGACCGGCGGCGCGGCGCGCGGTGGGGCTGGTCGGCGTGGCGTGCGCGGCGCGCGGCGTGCGGCTGGAGCGCGGCGGGGGAGTGCCGGTGGGCACGTCGGAGGCGGCGTGGCGCGACGCGCGGTGGGCGTTCCTGCGCGCGGCGGCGGCAAGGCACGGCGCGGTCGTGGCGACGGCGCACACGCGCGACGACCACCTCGAGACGGTGCTGATGCGCGTGCTCCGCGGTAGCGGCGCGCGCGGACTGGCGGGCCTTCATGCCGAAAGCGCAGTGGTGCGTCCCTTTCTGGCGGTGGACCGCGGCACGGTCCGTGCATTTGCACTTCGCCGGACGCTGGCGTTCGCCGACGATCCGACGAACGAGTCGCGGCGCTATCTGCGGAACCGGATCCGGCTGGATCTTTTGCCGGCGCTGGAGCGCGTGCGCCCGGCGATCGGCGCGGAGCTGCTGGCGCTGTCGGAGCGGGCGGCGGCGGTGCGTTCCGCGCTGGACGCGGTGGCGGCCGAAGTGTCGGTGGTCACGGAGGATGGGCGGTTGGCCGTTGCGGCGCCGGAGATGGCCGGGTATTCTCGGGAATCCCTGTCGGCGCTCTGGCCGGCCATGGCGGCGCGCGTCGGATTGGCGCTCGACCGAAGGGGAACCGAAAGAGTCGTGGCGTTTACTATTGAGCGTGGCGCCGGCCGCCGGGTGCAGGTGTCCGGCGGTTGGGAACTCTACCGGTCGCGCGAGCGGTTCGAGCTGGTGCGGGGGGCGGAGCCGGCGGCGGGCGAGGCGGTGCTGGCAAGGGGTCGCGGGGCCCGGTTCGGCGGCTGGCGGTTCGCGCCGGGCGTCGATCGGCCGGGCGATCCGTGGACGGCGGTGTTGGCGGCCGACGCGACGACCATCGTGCGGACGTGGCGGGCGGGCGACCGGATGCAGGCGGCGGGGAGCGCGCGGGCCCGCCGCGTGAAGCGGTTCCTGAGCGATGCGCGGGTGAGCGCGGCCGACCGGGCGCGGTGGCCCGTGGTCGTGGCGGATGGCGAAGTGGTGTGGATTCCCGGGGTGCGCCGCGGCCGTGCGGCAACCGCCCGGCCCGGCAGGCCGGAAGTGACCTACACGTGTGACTTCGACGACGGCGAGTGATCCGCGCCTGATGGGGCGTGCGGTGAAACGGATCGTGTACAGCGAGGCGCAGATCGCCGCGCGGGTGCACGAGCTGGGCGAGGAAATCACGCGTTTCTACCCCGACGGCGAGCTGCTCGTGCTCGGACTGCTCAAGGGGAGCTTTATATTTCTCAGTGACCTGGTCCGGCAGATCCGGCGGTCGCTGCAGGTGGACTTCCTGGTTGCCGCGAGCTACGGCGACGGCACGGTATCGAGCGGGCTGGTGCGGTTGCTGTACGACCCCGAGACGACGCTGGAAGGGAAGCACATTCTGCTGGTGGAGGACATCGTGGACACGGGGCGGACGCTGAACCGGTTGCTGGAGCTGCTGCAGCAGCGGAGTCCGCGGTCGCTCGAGATCTGCGCGCTGTTGCACAAGCACATCGCCGACGAGCTGCGGTATCCGACGCGGTTCGTGGGCTTCGACGCGCCGAACGAATTTCTCGTGGGGTACGGCCTGGACCACGCAGAGAACTTCCGGCACATCCCGTACATCGCGAGTTTGCAGTAGATGCCGACACCGACTCCTCCGAACAAACCGCAGAAGGAAGGCAACAACTGGGGCCGTCTCTCGAAGACGATCTCGTTCTGGATCCTGGTGATCCTGATTCCCGTGGCGCTGATCCAGCTCTCGGGGGGACGGAGCGACCAAGCGCCGGAGATCTCGTACACGCAGTACAACAGCGAGCTCTCGCGCGACAACATCAAGGACATCACGATCACGGCCGGCAAGACGGGGACGGGCGACTTCAACAACCCGGTGACCGTGAACGGGCAGCAGGTCACGAAGTTCACCGTGCACTACCCGGTGTCCAATTCGGAGGCCGAGGTCACGAAGCTCAACGCCAAGGGCGTGGAGATCAAGGCCGAGGACGCGCGGCCGTCGATTCTGTCGATCGTCATGACGTTCCTGCCGTGGCTGCTGTTCCTGGGCATCTACATCTTCTTCTTCCGCCAGATGCAGGCGGGCGGGGCCAAGGCGTTCTCGTTCGGGAAGTCCAAGGCCAAGCTGCTCACCGGCGACACGCCGAAGGTGACGTTCGCCGACGTGGCGGGTGCCGACGAGGCCAAGGAGGAGCTGCAGGAGATCATCGAGTTCCTGCGCGATCCGCAGAAGTTCACGCGGCTGGGCGGCCGTCTGCCCAAGGGCGCGCTGCTGGTGGGCCCGCCGGGCACGGGCAAGACGCTGCTCGCGCGCGCGGTGGCCGGCGAGGCAGGGCGCCCGTTCTTCTCGATGTCGGGCTCGGACTTCGTGGAGATGTTCGTGGGCGTGGGCGCGTCGCGCGTCCGCGACCTGTTCGAGCAGGGCAAGGCGCACGCGCCGTGCATCATCTTCATCGACGAGATCGACGCCGTGGGGCGCCACCGCGGCGCGGGGCTGGGCGGCGGTCACGACGAACGCGAGCAGACCCTCAACCAGCTGCTC
>JAGWRI010000120.1 GCA_028876525.1 Gemmatimonadota bacterium
CCTGCTCACCATCGCGGTGATGAACCTGTTCATCCTGGCCGCGGTGTTCCGCACCTTCCAGCGCGTACGGCGCGGGGGCTCGTACGTCGAGGAGGACCTGGACACGCTGCTCAGCGGCGGCGGGCTGCTGGCCCGCATCTTCCGCCCCCTATTCGGGATGATCCGCCAGAGCTGGCACATGTACCCGCTGGGGCTGCTGTTCGGCCTCGGCTTCGACACGGCCACCGAGATCGGGCTGCTCGGCATCTCGGCCGCCGGGGCGGGGAAGGGGATGCCGATCTGGAGCATCCTCGTGTTCCCGGCGCTGTTCACGGCGGGCATGTCGCTGGTCGACACGACCGACAGCGTGCTGATGGTGGGCGCCTACGGGTGGGCGTACGCCAAGCCGATCCGGAAGCTCTACTACAACATGACGATCACCTTCGTGTCGGTGGTCGTGGCCCTGCTCGTGGGCGGCATCGAGGCGCTGGGGCTGGTGGCCGCGCGCTGGAACCTGCACGGGTGGCTGTGGAGCGCGGTGGAGCGGCTCAACGACGACTTCGGCAGCATCGGCTACCTGATCATCGCCGTGTTCGTGGTGAGCTGGCTGGTCTCGGCCCTCGTCTACCGGCTCAAGGGGTTCGACCGGCACGAGGCGCCGCAGATCGCCGACTAGCGCCGCCTAGTCGTCGGCCACGCGGAGCACGCGCGAGCCGCGGATCGCCTGGCCCGAGCGCAGCCAGCCCAGCGCCTCGTTGGCCTCGTCCAGCGGAACCTCGGTGTGCGTGGCCGAGAGCTTCAGCTCGGCGGCCGCCTGCAGGAACTCGCGCACGTCGGCCCGCGTGACGTTGGCCACGCTCTTGATCTCCTTCTCGCGCCAGAGGTGCGTGGCGTAGTCCAGCCGCGACAGCTCGTCGCGGTCGCCGGCCTCCTTGCGGATGGCGTTGATCACCAGCCGGCCGCCCGGCGCGAGGTGGAGCAGGGCCGCGAGGTCGGGCTTCCAGGCCGGCGTCGTGTCGATCACCGCCATCATCGGCTGGGGGGGCGCGTCGGCGGTGTCGCCGGTCCAGTCGGCGCCCAGCTGGCGGGCGAATTCCCGCTCGCCCGGGCTCCGCGCGAAGACGTACACCGGCGAGCGCGGATAGCGGTGCCGCGCCGTCTGCAGCACGAGGTGTCCCGACGCGCCGAACCCGGTGAGCCCCAGCGGCTCGCCGTCGTCGAGGTTGGCCAGGCGCAGGGCGCGCCAGCCGACGGCGCCGGCGCACAGCAGCGGCGCCACCGCGGCGTCGTCCAGCCCGGCTGGAATCGCGTGCGCGAACGCCTCTGGCACGCGCAGGAACTCGGCGTACCCGCCGTCCACGTCGCACCCCGTGGCGCGGAAGCCGGGGCACAGGTTCTCGAACCCCGCCGCGCACCAGCGGCAGCGGCCGCACGCCGAATGGATCCACGCCACGCCCACGCGGTCGCCCTCGCGGAATGCCGCCGCGCCGGGCCCGGCGGCAGCCACGCGCCCCACGACCTGATGCCCGGGAATCAGCGGGTAGGCCGGCGCGGCAAGGCGCCCCTCGGCGAGGTCGAGGTCGGTGCGGCACACGCCGCAGACGCTCACCTGCACCAGCAGTTCGCCCGCCGCCGGCACCGGCGCGGGAACCTCGGCTGCCTCGAGCGGGCGGGGACGCTCGGCGAGCGGCGCCGGCTTCCTGAGCAGCATCGCGCGCATGCATGAAGAATGAAGGGATCGCCGGGGCGGGGGAACCCCGCGCATCGGGGCTCGCGGCGTTATCTTCGAGACACCCCCGCCCGGTCCGCATCGGAGGATTCGTCGTGACCCCATGGGTCAAGCGGTTGTTGGCCGCGAATTTCATCGTCTTCTTCATCCAGCAGATGGTGCCCGGCGTGACGAGCACGTTCGCCTTCGTGCCGGCGCTCATCCTGCTGCGGCCGTGGACGGTGGTGACGTACATGTTCCTCCACGGCGGGTGGATGCACATCCTGTTCAACATGATCGTGCTGTTCTTCTTCGGCCCGCGGGTGGAACAGCGGCTGGGGTCGAACCGGTTCATCACGCTGTACTTCGTGGCCGGGATCTCGGGCGCGCTGCTGTCGTTCGTGCTGGCGCCGGAGGCGGCGATCATCGGCGCGTCGGCGGCCATCTTCGGCGTCGAGGCGGCGTTCGCCAAGTACTGGCCGCGCGAGCTGATCTACATCTGGGGCGTGCTGCCCATCCAGGCCATCTGGCTCATCGCGCTCACGGTGGCGTACTCGATCTGGAGCGGGATGAACGGCTCGACCAGCGGCGTGGCCGACTTCGCGCACCTGGGCGGAATCGCCGGCGGGTTCCTGTATCTCTGGTGGGCCGACCGCCACTACGGCACGCGGAAGTTCCGCGCCCGGGCCACGGCTCCCAAGGTGGCGCGCGGGCGCGTGCTGGAGTGGAAGCGGGTGGACCCCACGGCCATCCACGAGCTGAACCGCGACGAGGTCAATCGCATCCTGGACAAGATCAGCGCGCAGGGCCTGGAGAGCCTGTCGGCCGAAGAGCGGACCTTCCTGTCCAACTTCGTGCCGCCCGACGACCGGATTCCGCCCGTCTCCTGATCGTGGCGCGGGGCGGGCATCAAGAACGAAGGGAACTGCAGATTCAACGGATGGGCCGGACGAGACGGATACTGCAACGGCAACTGCAACTGCATGACGAGGGGGCTTCAGGGGGAGACTCGGCGCGCCGGGCGTAGCGAGTCTCTCCCCCGAAGCCCCCTCTTTTCAAATCCGTGTCATCCGGTCCATCCGGATCATCTGCAGTTCCCACTTTCTTGGTGCCCGCCGGGCGCGTCAGCCGCGGACGCTCAGCGTGAGACAGGCCGCGGTCATGCGGCGCGGCGTGCGCGCGACGTCGGTCTCGTCGTAGAAGTACAGCTCGACGCCCAGGCGCCCGGGCGCGTGCAGGCGCACTCCGTACAGCCAGGTGCTCTTGTTCACCTCGCGGTAGCGCGCGTCGTACGACCACTGGCGCCCCACCCACGGCGTGGCCAGCGGCAGCTCCGCGTCGCCCAGGTCGGCGCGCACGCGGTTGGTCCACCGCGACGCCCAGCCCACGGCCATGTCGCGCACCTCGATCTTCTGCAGGTCGCGCGCCGCGAGCCAGGGCGCCAGGCGGCGCTCGGCGGTGCCCTCGACGAAGAACCGCTCCTCGGTGACGTGGGCGCCGCCGCTCACCCCGGCCACGTGCTCCCAGCCCAGGAGCGACTTCCACGGGCCGCCGGCGTACTCGGCGCCCAGCCCGGCCTTGACCTCGTCCAGGGCCTGGCGCGCCGGGCTCGCGTACTCGTAGAGATGCACCTGCGCCTCCCACGCCCCGGCTATCGGCGCGGTGGCGCTGAGGTACGAGCGCACCTGGGTGACCGGGAAGGCGCGCTGCGCGCCGGCGGCGGGCGCGGACAGGGCAAGGAGCAGCGCGAGGGCGGGCGTCGCGCGCGACGGGAGCATCGGGAAAGCGGGAGGGGTCGGGGAGGGTGGACCGCGGCGCCGGAATATCGCGCCGGCCCTGACCGCAATCCAGTGGGTGGGCGCGCCGAGTCTCCCCCGAACGCCCCCACGTCGTGCAGTTGCAGATGCAATTGCCGTACCCGCCTCATCCGGCCGGGTCCGGATCATCTGCAGTTCAAGCCCTTCGTTCCTGATGCCGGCCCGTGCTCGGGCCGGGGCGGCTCAGCGGGGGAAGCGGAACCGCGCGGGCGCGATGGGCACGTTGATCTCCGCCCGGTCGATCGCGATGTGCTGGCCGCCGGGCCGCCCGCGGGTGTCGCTGTCGATGCGGAACGCGATGGCCACGCCGTCCACGCGCCGGTAGTCGCGGAAGTACGATTCGAACACCAGCGTGTCGCCGTTGAAGACGCGCCGACCCTGCCACTTGGTCTGGAGATGCGTGCGCCGGTCGATGAAGTAGCGGTCGTGAAGCCCCGCGGCCGTCACCACGTCGAGCACGAACGCGGGGCGGCCGTCGGCCGTGTCGCGGCCGGCGTAGGTCACGCGATTGCCCTTCGCCGCGTAGTCCACCAGCGGGCCGTCGTAGTCGGCGCCGGCTTCGACATTCTGCGCCGCGCCCCCCGTCATCACCGTGGGGACGGAATCGCCGGCCAGCGGGTTCACGGTCCACGTCGTGCGGCCGTCGGACGCCTGAACGATGGTGCCCGCGCCGAGGTGCAGGGTCGTGCGGACGTGGAGCGGACGCTCCAGCTCCACCGTGTCGGGGCCGGCCACCCCGTTGGCCAGGGCGATGCGTCCGGTCAGGCGCTCGCTGCGCACGGCCGCCAACCTGGCGAGCCCGCCCCGCGCCGCGACGTTGAGGGCGATGATCGAGTCGGCGGTCTGCGCGCGGACGGGCCGCGCCCAGGCCAGGAGCGCCGCCGCGGTCGCCGCCGTCGCGAACGTCGGGAATCGGAGGGTGCGCGTCATGCCGTGAATCTGCGACGAAAGCCGCGGTAGTGCATCCCCCGGCTGGTGCCGGGGGCCCGGCGGGTGCATCTTCCCGCGCCCCCGCAGACACGCGCATCAGCTCCCGATCCGCGACATGAACCGCCCGACTACGATTCTCGCGCTCCTCGCGCTCACGCCCGCGCTGACCCTCGCGCAGGGCCGGCGCCGCCTTCCCTCCATCGCGCTCACGCCGGGCCTCGTCATCACGCGGTCGGTGCGCATCGTCCCGCGCACCTACCACCTGGCCGCGCCGGCGTCGCTCGACTCGGCGCTGGTCACGATTCGCGGCGACGACGTCACCGTGGACTTCGCCGGCGCCCGCCTCGAGGGCGCGGACCCGCACGCCGACCCCGACCAGGCGGCCGGCGTGGCCGTGCGCGTGGACGGCGGGCGAAACGTCCGCATCGTCAACGCGCACATCCGCGGCTACAAGGTCGCCATCATGGCCCGCGGCACGCACGGGCTCACGCTGGCCGGCAACGACCTGAGCTACAACTGGAAGCCGCGGCTGTACAGCGTGGTCAGGCACGAGAGCCTGCTCGACTGGCTCTCGTACCACCACAACGAGCACGACGAGTGGCTGCGCTACGGCGCCGCCATCTACCTGGCCGACGTGCAGGGCGGCGAGATTGCCGGCAACACCGCCCAGCAGAACATGAACGGCCTGATGCTGGTGCGCAGCGACGCGCTGCGCATCCACGACAACACGCTGTCGTTCAACTCGGGGCTGGGCATCGGCCTCTACCGGTCGTCGCGCAACACCATCCTGCACAACCGCGTGGACTTCGACGTGCGCGGCTACAGCCACGGCTTCTACAACCGCGGACAGGATTCGGCCGGGCTCCTGATGTACGAGCAGAGCGACAGCAACGTCGTGGCCTACAACTCCGTGACCCACGGCGGCGACGGGCTGTTCGTGTGGGCCGGCCAGACCACCATGGACACCGGCCTGGGCGGCGTGAACGACAACCTGTACTTCGGGAACGATTTCAGCTACGCGCCCACCAACGGAATGGAAGCGACGTTCAGCCGCAACGACTTCATCGCCAACCGCGTGGCGGGCAGCGACCACGGGCTGTGGGGCGGATACAGCTACGACTCGAAGATCGTGGCCAACTGCCTGATCGGCGACCGCTGGGGCATCTCCATCGAGCACGGGCAGAGCAACCTGATCCTGAACAATCGCATCACCGGCGGAATGGACGGCGTGCAATTGTGGGCCAACTTCCCCGAGCCCGCCGACTGGGGCTACCCCAAGCGGCACGAGACGCACAGCCAGGACTACCGCATCGCCGGCAACACCTTTGCCGGCAACCATGTGGCGCTGAGCATCTCGAACACGGCGCGCGTGGCCGTGACCGGCAACCGGTTCCTGGGCGTGGACACGGTGGCCGTGCTCAAGGACACGAGCCGCTACCGGTTCGCGGGCAACGACGAGCAGCCGGCGGGCCCCGAGTCGCGCGCCGCGGAGACCGAGGCGTGCGACCCGCAGGCGATGCTCCCGCGGGAGTACGCGCGCCTCGCGCCGCCGGCGCCCGCGGCCGACCGCGCGGTGCCCTCGTCGGCGCTCACCCGCCGCG
The DNA here is from genome assembly GCA_028876525.1 of Gemmatimonadota bacterium. GTDB lineage: Bacteria > Gemmatimonadota > Gemmatimonadetes > Gemmatimonadales > Gemmatimonadaceae > JAGWRI01. The sequence goes on from JAGWRI010000120.1 coordinate 6,036, forward strand.
ACCGCTCGGCGATCGTCGTGGACGACTGGGGGCCGTACGACTGGAAGTCGCCCAGGCTCTGGCCCGTGGACAGCGCGCACGAGAATCCCCTGCGGCTGGCCGTGCTCGGCCCGCCGGGGCGGTGGACCGTGGCGGGCCGGCGGGGCGTGGCGAAGCTCTCGGCCACCAGCGGCAAGGTGGGCGACACGCTCGTCGTGGCCCCGGCGTCCGATTCGGCCGGGGACTGGTCGGTGACCCTCGAGTACCGGGGCGCGGCCACCGTCTCGCCGCGCGGCGAGCGGCTGGCGGCCGGGCGGCCATACACATTTTCATATGGCCGGTTCGAGCCGGCGGCCGACTGGGACGCGCGGTTCTTCGTCTGGACCGACGGCACCGACCCCCGGGCCCACCCCGCGGCGTTCGACACGCTGCTCGCGGGCACCCCGCGGCTCACCCGCCACGAGACCCGCCTGGACTACGAATGGTACGGGCCGGCGATCAAGGCGCTGCCCATCGACCGCTGGGCCCTGGACGCCACCACGGCGGTGGACCTGGCGCCCGGCAAGTACACCATCCGCACGATCAGCGACGACGCGGTGCGCGTCTGGGTGGACGACACGCTGGCCATCGACGACTGGGCCCCGCACGGCTCGCAGCTCGACACGGCCACGATTCGCGGCGGCAAGCACCGGATCCACGTGGAGTATTTCCAGGTGGACGGGTGGACCGAGTTCCGCCTGGACATCCTGCGTGGCGTGCGGACCTTCGCCCAGCCGCCGGGGTGAGGGGCCGGGCGAAGGGCGCGCGGGGCGGCTACTGCCCCCCGCCGATCGCCGCGTGCAGCGCCTGCAGCGTGCGCGGCGACCCGACGAACAGGTCGGTCGGGTACTGCCGGTAGCGCAGCATCCCCGCGTAGATCGCCTGCTGGTTGTACTGGTCGTTGCTCATCCCGGCCAGGTACTGCAGTCGCAGGTTGCGGTCGTGGTTGATCTGGGCGTCGGCCATCCACGGCGCGAGCATCGGGCCCTGCGCCGCGAACGTCGAGAACAGGTCAACCGCCGAGTAGAACCCGATGTCGGTGAGCGACCGGGCCACCGGCGCGTAGGCCGGGGTCAGCAGCCGCGCCTCGATCGAATCGACGTCGATCTTGATCGGGTCGGGCGAGCCGACGAGCACCATGTCGTAGCCGCCGCCGTTGTACTCGTTGCCGAACACCATGCCCTGCGGGAACACCTTCATGAACGTGGCCACCTCGCTCTTCACCGCCGCGTCGTTGCTCTCGTAGAGCTGCACGAACAGCGTCACCACGCCGCCCGGGTTGAGGTGCTGCTTCACGACCTGGAAGAACTCTTCGGTGTACAGCGTGGCCGCGCCCTTGACCCACGGGTCGAGCGGATCGGAGGTGATCGCGTCGAACTTCTGGTTCGTGGTCAGCAGGTAGTGGCGCGCGTCGTCGATCTCGATGTGCACCTTGGGGTTGTTCACGACGTCGAAGTTCGGGCCCGAGAAGTACTTCGACACGACCTTCGGCACCAGCGGCTCGATCTCGGCAATCGTCTCGCTCTTCACCGCGGGGTCGATGGACACCGCCCCCGCCGTCACGCCGGCGCCGCACCCGATGACCAGCACCGAGCTGGGGTGCGCCGGCAGCAGCGTGGTCAGGTGGCCCAGCATCCGCTGCAGCCGCATGTCCTGCGGCTCGCTCGACGCCTGCACCTTGCCCGCGTTGTGGTAGTTCAGCACGCCGTCGGCCGACCGCGTGACCGCCACCGACGACTCGCGTCCCTCGCCCACGTAGATGATCTGCCCGTCGTAGGGCAGATACGTCACCATCCACCGCCCGTACGCCACGAGCAGCCCCGGCACCGCCGAGACGCCGGACGCCAGCCAGATCGCCGCCGCCAGCGTCAGCGCGGCCCGCGCGATCCCGCCGTTGGTCACGCGCAGCGTGGCGCCGTCGGGCGACAGCACGGGCAGGAACATGAGCAGCGCGCTCACCACCGCGAACCCGATCATCACCCGCTGCGCGTCCTGCGTGCCGATCCAGGCGATGAGCCAGAGGCTGGTGACGGTGGCCCCGACGATCGCCCCCACCGTGTTCGCCGCGTACACGCGGCCCACCAGCTTGCCGCCGTCCCGCTCGCCCGAGCCGACGCCCGCCAGCGCCAGCGGGAAGCTCGCGCCCCAGAGCAGGGCCGCCGGCAGCACCGGCCACAGCGACCGCACGAGGTCCAGCTCGAACAGGTACTTGGGCTGGCTGGCCAGCCCGGGATTCACCGGCCAGTAGGGCAGCATCTGCGTGAGCGAGTATGCCGCCCATGCGATGGCGATCACGAGCAGCGCCTGGCACCAGCCAAGGGCGCGGCGCGCGTCGGCCGTCGAGCGCGCCACCACCGAGCCCAGGCTGCTGCCCAGCCCGATGCCGATGAGGAACGCCGCGAGCACCAGCGAGAACGTGTACGTCGTGGCGCCGAGCAGCAGCGACAGGTTGCGCGTCCACACCACCTCGGCGGCCAGCGCCGTCGCGCCGGAAATGCCGATCGTGACGTAGACCAGCGACGCCCCCGGCGCCGCCTTTGCCGGTTCCGCCGGCACGGCCGGATCGGCGGGGGGCGCGTGCTCGGTGACCGTCGACAGCGCGAACCCGCCGGCGGCCACGATCGCGTTGATCGCCACGGCCACGTACGTCGCGGTGTACATGTCGTACACCCGCAGCAGGTAGAACCCGGCGAGCAGCGAGCCGAACACGGCGCCCGCCGTGTTGCCGCCGTAGAAGAAGCCCAGCCACGCGACGCCCGCCGGCGTGGTCTCCACCCAGCGGGCAATGGCGGGCAGCGTCGCGCCCATGAGCAGGGTGGGCGGGAGCAGGCAGATCGCGCTCACCAGCCCGCGCAGGAACAGCCCGGGCATCCCGTGCAGCGCGATCCGCGTGTAGAGCCCGCCCGCGTACGGCAGCACGAACAGCACGACGAGGCCGAGCACGCCGATCGTGGCCTCGAGCGCCGCGTAGACGCGCAGCGGATGCCGCTTCGGCGAGACCACCCGCGACAGCAGCAGGCTGCCGATGAACATCCCGCCCATGAACGTTCCGAGCAGAACGCCGAGCGACACGGCCGACGAGCCGAGGTTCAGCGACAGGAGCTGGAGCCAGACGATTTCGTAAATGAGCGCCGCGCACCCGCTGCCCACGAACAGGAGGAGGAGCAGGGGCAGGTAGCGGCGGGAGGAAGCGGCGGACGACGGGCCGGCGGCCGGTTGGGCACGCTTGGGCATGGAGGCCTCGGTGGGAAGCGGCGGGGCGGGGGAAACCTGAGCGCAACGCAAAAGCTGCCCCACATACGCGGCGGCGGCCAGAGGTGTTGGCGAACGTCCGGCGCGCCGATTCCGCACGCCGCCGTTCCCGGGCGCCGGTTCGGGCGATACTGTCCATGCGGCCCTTCTCCACTCCATCGAGGATCGGCATGACGGCACCGGTCAACCTGAGCGATCTCGAGGCGCTGGCGCGCGAGCGCCTGCCCCAGATGGTCTACGACTACTATGCCGGCGGCGCGAACGACGAAGTGAGCGTCGCCGAGAACCGGCGGGCCTGGGAGGCCGTGCGCCTCCGCCCCCGCGTGCTGGCCAACGTGGCCAGCGTGGACCCCTCCACCACGGTGCTCGGCCGGCGGGTCGAGTTTCCCGTGCTCACCGCGCCCTGCGGATTCAACGGGCTGGCCCACCCCGAGGGGGAGCGCGCCGTGGCCCGCGCCGCGGCCTCCGCCGGCGTGATCCAGGTCGTGAGCACCGCCGCGACCACGACGCTGGAGGACGTGGCCGCCGCGGCGCCCGGCGGGCATCGCTGGTTCCAGCTCTACTGCTACCGCGACCGCGAGGTGACGCGGTCGCTCGTTCAGCGCGCCGAGGCCGCCGGCTACGAGGCGCTGTGCATCACCGTGGACGTGCCCTACCTCGGGCGGCGCGAGCGCGAGATTCGCAACGGCTTCCACCTGCCGCCGGGCGTGACCCTCAGGAACCTGGAGCCCTACGCGGCCGCCGAGATGGCGGCCTCCGAGCGCGACTCGGCGCTGGCGAAGTACGTGAACGCGCTGTGGGATCCGAGCCTCGACTGGTCGGCGATCGACTGGCTGCGGTCGATCACCCGGTTGCCGGTGGTATTGAAGGGCGTGCTGGCGGAGGAGGACGCGAAGCTCGCGGCCGAGCATGGCGCCGCGGGGGTGATCGTGTCGAACCACGGGGGCCGGCAGCTCGACGGCGCGGTGGGGCCGGTGTACGCGCTGCGCGAGGTGATGCAGGCGGTGGGCGACCGGCTGGAGGTGTACGTGGATGGCGGCATCCGGCGCGGCTGGCACGTGGTGGCGGCGCTGGCCATGGGGGCGAGGGCGGTGCTGATCGGGCGGCCGTATCTCTGGGGGCTGGCGGTGGACGGGGAGGCGGGGGTGCAGCGGGTGCTGGAGACGTTCCGGAACGAGGTGGTGCTGGCGATGGCGCTGGCGGGGCGGCGCCGGGTCGCGGACGTGGACGGGACGCTGATTGCCGGGTAGGGCGGCGTCACGGCGGCGGTAAGATTTGCCGTCACCGCTTGCGCCCGCCCCGCCGGCCGATCAAGCATCCAGTACCCCACGGTCGCGCATCGCCGAGCACGAGGAGCATCCGCACATGCCATCATCGTCCACCCGCGCCCCGCTCGACGGGCAGGTCGCGATCGTCACCGGCGCCAACTCGGGAATCGGCGAGGCCATCGCGCGCGCCATGGCCGCCGCGGGCGCTGCCGTGGCCGTGAACTACGTCGTGCAGCCCGAGGCGGCCAACGCGATCGTGTCCGACATCAACGCGGCCGGCGGCCGGGCCATCGCCGTGCAGGCCGACGTGTCCAACGAGGCGCAGGTGCAGGCGATGTTCGCCGCCACGATCAGGGCGTTCGGCACGGTGGACATTCTGGCCAGCAACGCGGGGCTCCAGGACGACGCGCCCTTCCTGGACATGACGCTCGCCCAGTGGCAGCACGTGCTGGACATCAACCTCACCGGCGGCTTCCTGTGCGCCCGCGAGGCGGCGCGCGAATTCGTGCGGCGCGGCGTGCGCCCCGACGTATCGCGCGCCGCGGGCAAGATCATCTTCACCAGCTCGGTGCATCAGATGATCCCCTGGGCGGGGCACGTGAACTACGCCACCTCCAAGGGCGGGATGATGCAGCTCATGGAGAGCACCGCGCAGGAGCTGGCGCCGCACCGGATCCGCGTGAACAGCATCGCGCCGGGCGCGATCAAGACGCCCATCAACCACGCCGCGTGGGCCACGCCCGCCGCCGAGCAGGCGCTGCTCGAGCTCATCCCCTACGGGCGCGTCGGCGAGCCGATGGACATCGGCAAGGTCGCCGCGTGGATGGCGTCGGACGACGCCGACTACGTCACCGGCGCCACGCTGTTCGTGGACGGCGGCATGACGCTCTTCCCGGGGTTCTCCACCGGACACGGCTGAGCGGGCGCCGCGCTTCCCGGCGCTTGACGAGGGGGGTAACCTTCACCCCACATGACTGCCGCCCTCGAAGTCCGGAACCTCTCCGTCACGTTCGGCCGGGACCGCGTGCTGCGGGACCTGAGCTTCAGCGTGGACGCCGGGAAGACGCTGGCCATCATCGGGCCCAACGGGGCGGGGAAGACGGTGCTCTTCCGCGCGCTCATCGGCGCGCTGCCGTACGAGGGCGAGGTGGTGTGGGCGCCGGGCACGCGCATCGGGTACGTGCCGCAGAAGCTGGACATCGAGCGCGACCTGCCGCTCACCGGGTACGACTTTCTCGGGGCCAAGGCGCACGTCACCGGCGACGCGCCGGAGGAAATCGCCCGCGTGCTCGCGGCGGTGAGCCTCGACGCCGAGGTGGCCGCACGACCCATCGGGACACTCTCCGGCGGACAGTTCCAGCGGCTGCTCGTGGCCTTCGCCCTCATGGGCCGCCCGACCGTACTGCTGTTCGACGAACCCACGGCGGGGGTGGACCAGCCGGGCGAGGAGAGCATCTACGCGCTCTTCCGCGACCTGCAGCGGGCGCACGGCTTTTCCCTGCTCCTCATCTCGCACGAGCTGACGCTGGTGTACCGCTACGCCGATACGGTGCTCTGCCTCTCGCGCAGCGAGGCGTGCATCGGCCCGCCGATCGAGGTGCTCACCACCCAGCGGCTGCAGGAGATGTATGGCACCGAAGTGAAGTTCCACGACCACGCGCACGGCAATGCCGGCCACTAGCACGCTCGTGCTGGCCGTGCTCATGGCGGTGGCGGCGGGCCTGGTCGGCTCCGTGGCCGTGATGCGCCGCATGACGCTGGCGTCCGACGCGATCTCGCACGTGGCGCTGCCGGGGGTGGGGCTGGCGCTCATCCTGCACTTCAATCCCGTGCTCGGCGCGCTGGCGGCGCTGCTGGTGGGCACGCTGCTCGTGTGGCTGGTCGAGCGTCAGACGCGCATCCCGACCGAGGCGATCATCGGCGTCGTGTTCTCGGCGGCGCTCGCGGTGGGGAGCATGATGGCGTCGGGCGAGGAGCTGATCGACGCGCTGTTCGGCGGCGCCCAGGCCCTGGGCCGCGTCGAGCTGCTGCTGGGCATCGTCGGCGCGCTGCTCGTGATCGCCTTCATGCTGTGGGCGCGCAGCGAGCTGGTGATCGCGCTCGTGTCGCAGGACCTGGCGCGCACGTCGGGCGTGAAGGTCGAGCGGGTGAACCTGATCTTCCTGCTCGGCTTCGCCCTCACGGTGGCGCTGGGGCTGCGCTTTCTGGGCGTGCTGCTCATGGGGTCGCTGATCATCATCCCGGCGGCCACGGCCAAGCAGCTCGCGCGCAGCCTGGGGGGCATGCAGGCCATTGCCGTCGGCATCGCCGTGGGCGTCACGCTCGCCGGAGCGTTCGCCGCGCCCGCCCTGCATCTCGAAGCGGGGCCGGTGTCGATCGTGCTCGCGGCGATGGTGTTCTTCGTGAGCCTGCTGCTGCGGCGGCCGGCCTGACGGCGGGCCGCCGCAGCCGTTCCTTCCGCTACCCGTTGCCCTGCCAGGCCGGAATCCTTCCCGGCGTCCACGGCGCGCCCGCCGCCTCGGCCGCCGTCTCCAGCCCGTGCAGATCGACGTCGATGAACTGCCGCAGGCGCGACAGGATCGCGCCGAACTGCGACGCGATGATGTCGTACTGGCGCTTCTGCGTGTTGGTCGCGTCCTCGAGCGTGGAGAACCAGAGCCCGTCGGTGACGTTGCCCAGCCGGTCGAGCAGCGACGGGGGCACGGGCTCGCTGTAGCGCGCCCGGGTCTGGTCGCCGCCCAGGGTCTCCTGGATGGCGCGCAGGGTGTCTTCCAGCGCCTGGGCGCGGCGCATCAGCGAATCGGTGGGCGTCGGCGTCTGCAGCAGCGCCTGCCGCAACGCCCTCAGCCGCGTCGCGGCCTCGCCGGCGGCCGCGTTCGCGCCCAGCACGGCGCGCTGCAGCCGCGCGGTCTTCTCCTGGAACGCGACCACGGCCGCGGTGCGCGGCGTGGCCGAGCCGTCCAGGAGGTAGACGTCGAAGCTCTGCGGGGCGCCGAGCGCGGTCTCGACGCCGTCCACGAGGCTGGCCATGGCGACGTGGTAGGTGCCCGGGGCCACCAGCGGCCCGTCGCCGCCGTTCCCGCCCTTCCCCGCGCCCGACACCGGCGTCAGGCTCGCGTACCGCAGGTCCCAGGTCACGCGCTGCACGCCGGCCTGGGGCTTGTCCATCAGCCGCCGCACGACGCGCCCCTCGGCATCAGTAATCGTGAATATCAGCTCGGGCGGACGCTCGTCGTTCTCGGCCTTGAGCGAATCCCACGGCGGATAGAACACGTCGTCGTGCTTCTTCGCCGCGGCCTGGTCGGCGGCCTGGCGGACCTCCTTCTTCGTCTTGATCGCGTCCTTGAGATAGTAGGTGAACGTGGCGCCGAATGGCGGGTTGGGCGCCGTGTAGAAGTCGCTCCCCAGCGTGCCGCCCAGCGGGCTGTTCTGCATGTACAGCGGCGCGCGCTTCACCGGCAGCAGCGCGGCGCCGGACGCCAGCACGGCCGGCGTCAGCTCGCGCAGCGGGGCGATGTCGTCCAGGATGTAGTAGCCGCGCCCGAACGTCGCGACGTCCAGGTCGTCCTCGCGCTTCTGGATCTCCAGGTCGCGCACGGCAATCGTGGGCAGCCCGTTCTTGAGCTGGGTCCAGTGCTGACCCCCGTTGGCCGTGTAGTACAGGCCGAACTCGGTGCCCACGAACAGGAGCTGCGGGTCCTTGACGTCCTCGATGATCGTGTACGCGGTGCCGCTCTGGGGCAGGTCGCCCACGATCGACGTCCAGGTCCTGCCGAGGTCCGTGCTCTTGAACAGGTACGGCTTGAAGTCGCCCGCCTTGTGGTTGTCGAACGCCACGTACACCGTGTTCGTGTCGAAGGCGCTGGGCGTGACGCGCGAGACGAAGCTCGTGTCGGGCACGCCGGGAACGTGGTCGATGCGGCGCCAGTGGGCGCCGTCGTCGTCGGTGACCTGCAGCAGGCCGTCGTCGGTGCCCACCCAGAGCAGGCCCTGCTTGAGCGGCGACTCGCCGATCGTCACGATGCTGCCGTAGAACGAGGTCGAGGTGTTCTTGGCCAGCGCGTCCACGCCCCACACGCGGCCCATCATCCTGAGCCGGTTGCGGTCGATCTGCCGCGACAGATCGGGGCTGATGGCCCGCCAGGTGTCGCCGCGGTCGTCGCTCTGCCAGAGTATTTGAGAACCGAAATAGAGACGCGTGTGCGAGAACGGGCTGATGATCAGCGGCGCGTCCCAGAACCAGCGCAGCGCCGGCTGGCCTGGCGCCGGCTGCGGAATGATGTCCACGTTCTCGCCGGTCGCGATGTCGAACCGCGACAGCCCGCCGTTCTGGTACTGCGCATACACGGTGTTGGGGTCCTCGGGGTCGACGCGCGACTGGAAGCCGTCGCCGCCCTGCGTGTAGTACCAGTCGGAATTCACGATGCCGTAGTCGGCGCGCGTCCGCGACGGGCCGCCCACCGAGGCGTTGTCCTGCGTGCCGCCGTACAGGTGGTAGAAGGGCAGGGCGTTGTCGGCCTCCACGCGGTAGAACTGCGCCAGCGGCAGATTGGCGAAGAAGTGATAGGTCTTGCCGCGGTCCCAGCTCTCGTACAGCCCGCCGTCGCAGCCCACCAGCAGGTGGTCGGAATTCTTCGGGTCGATCCAGAACACGTGCGTGTCCACGTGCTTGTCCTTGTCGCCCACGTTGCGGAAGGAATGCCCGCCGTCGTCGGTGACCTGGGCCAGGAAGTCGCCGGCGTACACCCGCTCGGCGTCGTTCGGATCGGCGTAGATGCGGTTGTAGTACAGCCCCACGCTGTGGTAGTCGTTCACCTTCGTCCAGCTCGCGCCGTCGTCGGTCGAGCGGTAGAACCCGCCCCCCGGCTCGGCCTCGACCACCGCGTACACGACGTCGGGATCCTTGGGCGAGATGGCCAGCCCGTAGCGGCCCACGGCGTCACCCGACGGCAGCCCCTCGGTGATCTTGGTCCACGTCGCGCCGGCGTCGGTGCTGCGCCAGAGCGCCGACTCCGGGCCGCCGGCAATGTACCCCCACTGGCGGCGGTAGCGCTGCCAGGTGGCGGCGATCAGCAGGTCGGGATTGCGGGGGTCCATCACCACGTCGGCGACGCCGGCCCAGTCGCCGTTGGACAGGATCCGCGTCCACGTCTTGCCCCCGTCGGTCGTCTTGTACAGCCCGCGGTCGCCGCCGGCGCTGAACAGCGGCCCCTGCGCCGCCACGTACACGACGTTCGAGTTGCGCGGGTCGACGATGATGCGGCCCACGTGCTGCGACTCCTTGAGCCCCATGTTGGTCCACGTCTTGCCGCCATCCTCCGACTTGTACACGCCGTCGCCGTAGGCCACCGAGCGCTGGGCGTTGTACTCGCCCGTGCCCACCCACACGACGTTCGGGTTGTTGGGGTCGATGGTCACGACGCCGATCGAGTACACCGGCTCGCCGTCGAACACCGGCGTCCACGTGGTGCCCGCGTTGTCGGTCTTCCACAGGCCGCCCGACGCGGCGCCCACGTACCACTGCGACTCGTCGCGTGGGTTGACCGCGATGTCGGTGATGCGACCGGAGATCATCGCCGGCCCGATCGAACGGAGCTTGAGCCCGGCCAGCGACGGCCCGGCGGGCTTCGCCGTGTCGGCCTTGGCTGGAGCCGCGCGGCCGCGCTGGGCGGCGGCGGGCAGGGGCAGGAGCAGCAGCGCCGACAGGGCCAGCGCGCCGGTCGTCCACGAGGTGAGGCGGGAGGTTCGTGACATGGAAGTGCGGGTGAAGGTCTGGCTCAACTTACCGGGCCGCGCCGCGATGGAAAGGAGGGCCCCGCCGCGATTACATTTACGGAACACAAACAGGGACGCTCCGCGATGACCGCCGCCCGCACCGTCGACGCCCGCCGCATCCCGCTCCCGTTCGTCGCGCTCGCCGCGTCGATCTACGCGCTCGAGTACGCGCTCGCGCACTCCGCGGCCGCCGCCGCGCACCCGGCGCTTCCCCTGGCCGTCACGCTCGACCTCACGCTGGTCGTGCCCGCGCTCTACTGGCTGCTCGTCATCCGGCCGGCCGGCGCCCCGCCGGCCCGCGTCGTGGCCGTATTCGTGCTCAGCATCCTCGGCGCGCGGCTCGTGCTCCGGCCCGACCAGCGCGAGTACCTGTCGTATGCCCGATTCCTCGCCGCCCCGTTCGAGCTCGCCCTGATTGCCTGGGTGGCGGTGAAGGCGCGCCGGGCGGCGCGCGGGTTCCACGGCGCCGGCGCGGACGCCGACGTCCCCGAGCGCATCGGCGCCGCGCTCGCCGACGCCTTTCCGTATCCCGTCGTCGGCCGCGTCTTCGCCACCGAGCTCACCCTCGGCTGGTACGCCTTCGCCTCGTGGCGCCGCCCCCCGCACGTGCCCCCGGGCACTCGCGCCTTCACGTACCACTGCCGGAGCGGGCTCGTGGCGCTGCTCTCGGCGGTGGTCGCGGCCTGCGTGGTGGAGCTGTTCGTCGTGCATCTCGTGGTGCGCGCCTTCAGCCCCCGCGCCGCGTGGGCGCTGTCGGCGGTGAGCGCGGTGGGCGTCGTGTGGCTCGTCGGCCTGGCGCGCGCCATCGTGCTGCGTCCGGTGCTCGTCACGGCCAGCGGCATCGCCGTGCGCAGCGGCGCGCTCTGGACGCTCGACGTGCCGTTCGCCGCGCTGGCGCGCGCGGACACCGGGCGGGTCGCCCC
>JAGWRI010000121.1 GCA_028876525.1 Gemmatimonadota bacterium
ACGAATACACCGACTGGTCGCAGGTCGAGCGGTTCGCCGTCGGTTTCGGCGCGCGGGTCGAGGAAGCGCTGGCGCTGGCGGCAATGCGGTAGCCGAGCGCGCGACGCCCCGCCGCGAAACGAGACACACCCGGCCGGCGGAAGCGGTCCCGCCGGCCGGGTGTCGTGTCAGGCAAGTCCGCTCAGCCGATGCTGACGTTCGGCTCCAGCTGGCAGTCCGGCGTCATGTACCAGAGGAAGTCGGGCGTGAAAGTCCCGGGCAGCATGTCGCCGTGACCCAGGTGCGCCTGCTCCGCGGGCGCGCCGACCGTGAGCTTGACGTAGCCCTTGGCCATGCGGTGGCAGACGTCGACCTTGGCCTGGCCGCCCGCCACGCTGAACGACGGGGCGGCGCCCGGCGCGGTGAGCGCGGGGCTCGTGATCGGGGAATCGGCGCACGCGGCGAGCGCGCACGCGGCGGCGACGAGGGCGGCATTGCGAATGGCGGTGCGCGTCATGCGGGCCTCCTGGCACGGGGCTTCGAGAGGGGGAACATCGACCGATCGATGGCGGCGAGAATAGAGCCGGCCACCGGGGCCGACAAGCGCCATGCTGACCGAGGCTCCGCCGCCGTGTTCAGGATCGGAACACGGATCGGCGGAAGTCCCTGCCTCGGCTGGAGTTGCCCGGCGCCCGGGGGTGGTAATGGTGACCGAACGCGCGTCCCCGCCCCGCCCCACGGCCGGCCGAACGCGGTCAGCCGGCACCCGTCAGCGGCGCGCCGTCAATGGCTGTACGCGCCGTCGATGAACGCGTCGACGTCGCGATGCAGCTTGTCGTGCTGCTTCTGATCGATGTACACCATGTGCCCCGACGCGTAGTAGTCGAAGCTCACGTTCTTCCGGATGGCGGGCTCGAGCCCCATGTGCGACACCGTCTCCTCGATCCCATTGAACGGCGTCGCCAGATCGTAGTAGCCGCACAGCACCAGGAGCTTGAGCGAGCTCTCCTCGGTCATCGCCGAGCGCAGCGTCTCGGCGACGTCGGGCAGCGCGGTCCGGTCCCACGGCCGCACGTTGGCGCTCACGGCGTAGAACGCGTCGCTGGTCCACCCGAGGTCGCGGCGCACGTAGTCCATGAACGTCGCGGTGAAGGCGCCCAGGTACGACGCCTCGCTCGGATCGTACTCGGCGCGCTCGGACGCCGCGTCGCGATTGTATCCGGTGAACCGGGAGTCGAGGCGGCCCATGATGAGGCGCCGGTTGCGCATGAGCTGCGCGAACCAGCGCTGCGGACTCACGCGCAGATCGGCCTCGTCGATGTAGTCGGGCGACAGCCCCGTGAGGCGGGCCATGTCGGCGGTGACCCTGGCGTACTCCGTCGGCGAGATCTCGTCGCCCTGTTCCAGCGCCTGCGCGTACTCGCCGTGGGCGAACGTCCGCGCGATCTGGGCCACCGAGTCCACCGACAGCTTCTCCAGGTCCGGCGCCAGCAGATGGTGGTACCAGGCCGAGGTGACGTAGGTCGGGAGGAAGAACTCGGTGCGGTCGTCGGCCCCCCACGGCGCGAACGCCATGGTGGACAGGAGCACGATGCCGTTGAGATAGATGTCGTGCCGATGCTCGAGCACGCCGGCCAGCTCGGCCGACCGCGTGGTGCCGTAGCTCTCGCCGATCAGGAACTTGGGCGAGTCCCACCGCCCGTTGCGCGTGATGTACAGGTCGATGAAATCGGAGAAGATGTTGGCGTCCTGCTCCACGCCGTAGAACTGCGCCGGGTTCTGGCCCGCGGCGGGGCGGCTGTACCCGGTGGACACGGCGTCCACGAACACGAGGTCCGTGGCGTCGAGGAACGAATCGTCATTGTCCCGGATGCGGTAGGGCGCGGGCATGCCGTGGCCGTCGGGGGTCAGCACGACCTCCTGCGGTCCCATCCCCATGTGGGTGAACAGCGACGCCGAGCCGGGCCCGCCGTTGTAGACGAAGGCCACCGGCCGGTCGGCGACGTTCGCCCCGCCGTCCTTCGTGTAGGCGGCGAAGAAGAAGGTCGCCTTGGGCGTCCCCTCGTCGTCGCGCACGACGTACGTCCCGGTGGTGGCCGTGTAGTCGATCTTCTGTCCGCCGATCGTGGCGCTGTGGTGGGTGACGACCACCGAATCCACGGCCGGCATTCGCGTCATCGCCGCCGGCGGCGGCGCCTCGGGCGCTCCGCCCCGTCCGCGTCCCCGCTGCTGAGCGCCGGCGGGCGCGGAAACGAGCGCCGCGGACAGCGCGCCGATCATCATTCGACTGGTGTGCATGGGTGTCCCCCGTTTGGACGGGGGCGAACATGCAGGGGGGACCGGAATGGGGCAAGCCGAGCGGCGGCCGCTACGCCCCCGCTCCCGCCTCCAGCAGCCGCAGCGCCCGCCCGCGCCGGGCGCGCTGACCGGCCGCGCGG
>JAGWRI010000122.1 GCA_028876525.1 Gemmatimonadota bacterium
CCCCCGAGCTGCTGCCGCTCTGGGACGCGCTGGCCGAACGCACCGCCGCCCTCGCGCGCGGCGATCTGGCGCCCGCGTGAACACGGCCCGCACGGTGGCCGAGGTGCGCGCCGCGGTCCGCGCGGCACGCGCCGCCGGGAAGACGGTGGGATTCGTGCCCACGATGGGCGCCTTCCATGCCGGCCATCTCTCGCTCATGCGCCGGGCGCGCGAGCGGAGCGGTTTCGTGGTCGTGTCGCTGTTCGTGAACCCCGCGCAGTTCAACGACCCGAGCGATCTGGCGGCCTACCCGCGCGACGAGCGCGCCGACGCGGCGATGGCCGGCGCCGAGGGCGTGGATCTGCTGTTCGCCCCCGAGGCCGCCGAGCTGTACGCGCCCGGGCACGCCACCACGGTGATCGTGCGCGGGCTGAGCGACGTGCTCGAGGGCGCCGCGCGCGGCGCGGCGCATTTCCACGGTGTCACGACGATCGTGGCCAAGCTGTTCAACGTCGTGCAGCCCGACGTCGCCTTCTTCGGCCAGAAGGACGCGCAGCAGGCGCTGATCGTCCGCCGCATGGCGCGCGACCTCGACTTTCCGCTCGCCATCGAAGTCCGCCCCACGGTGCGCGAGGCCGACGGGCTGGCGATGTCGAGCCGCAACGTGCGCCTGACCGGCCACGACCGGCGGCGGGCGCTGGCCCTGCGCGCCGGACTGACGGCGGCCGAGCGCGCCATCGCCGCCGGCGAGCGGGACGGCGCGCGCATCGCCGAGGCCGCGGCGGCGACGATGCGTGAGCGCGGCGTGGCGCCGGAGTACTTCGCCCTCGTCTCGGCCGACACGCTCGAGCCCGTGGACCCGCTGGCCGGCCGCATCCTGGTCGCCGTGGCCGCGCCCGTGGGGCCGGTGCGGCTCATCGACAACGTGATCGTGGACCTCACCGCATGACCGACACCGCGAAGATCCGCCGCCTGGCCGGGCTGAAGGCCGCCGGCACCCCGATCGTGATGGTCACCGCCTACGACATCGTGTCGGCGCGCGTGGCCGAAGCCGCGGGCGTGGACGTCGTGCTGGTCGGCGACTCGGGCGCCAACGTCGTGCTCGGATACGAATCCACGCGCGAGGTAAGCGTGGACGAGCTGCTCGTGCTGTCGCGCGCCGTGCGCCGCGGCGTCTCGACGCCGCTCCTCGTGTGCGACCTTCCCTTTGGCAGCTACGAGGCGTCGAACGCGCTGGCCGTGGAGACCGCGCGGCGCTTCCGCGACGTCGCGGGGTGCGACGCGGTCAAGATCGAGGGCGCGGGCGAGATCGCCGAGCGGGCGCGGGCCGTGGTCGAGGCCGGGATCCCGGTGATGGGGCACGTCGGACTCCTGCCGCAGCACCTGGAGCCCGGCACGCCGCCGCGGGCGCAGGGGCGCGGGGTGGACGAGGCCCTGGCCATCGCGCGGTCGGCCCGCGAGCTCGAGGCCGCCGGATGCTTCTCGATCGTCTTCGAAGCGATTCCCGCGCCGGTGGCGACCGCGATCGCGCGGACCCTCGCCATTCCGTCCATCGGCATAGGCGCGGGGCCCGACACCGACGGGCAGGTGCTGGTGTTCCACGACCTCGTCGGGCTGAGCCGGGGGCGGAACGCGCGCTTCGTGAAACGGTACGCCGACCTGTTCGATCCGATGGTGCAGGCGGTGCAGGCGTTCGCGGCCGACGTGCGTGGCGGCCGGTACCCCGAGCCGTCGCACGCCTACCCGGTGGATGCCGGCCAGTTGGCCGCGTTCCTTGCGCGGCTGGCCGCCGGCGAATGAACGTTCCGTGAGCCACGCCCACTTCCCATGACCCTGACCTCGAAGCAGCGCGCCGAGCTGCGCGCCGAAGCGCACCACCTCACCGCCACTGTGCACCTGGGGCACCAGGGCGCGACGCCGGCGCTCGTGCAGTCGCTGGACGACGCGCTGCGCACGCACGAGCTGGTGAAGGTCCAGCTCAATCGCGCCGCCGCCGAGAAGCCCAAGGCGGCGGCCAACGCGCTGGCCGAGAAGCTCGGCGCCGACGTCGTCCAGGTGATCGGCCGCACGGCCACGCTGTACCGGGAGAATCCGGAGCTGAAGAAGAAACCCGACGCGCCGCCGCCGTGGAGGCGGTAGGGCGGGGAATCGGAGCCAACCGCCGACGTCAGCCGGCGGTCTTCAATTCCGCCAGCACCCGCCACGGCGTCATCGGGATCTCCGGCATCTCGGCGCCGATCGCATCCGCCACCGCGGCAGCGATGGCCGGCGCCACGGGGATGATCGGCGGCTCGGCCAGCCCCTTGGCTCCGGTGTGGTTCGCCACCGTGTCGGCGCCGCCCACGAAGAACCCCTCGATCGCGGGCGCGTCGGCCATCGTCGGCACCTTGTAGTCGTGCAGGGTGGGGTTCATCGGCAGGCCGAGCCGCGCGTCCAGCACGCGCTCCTCGAACAGCGCGTAGCCCAGCCCCTGCAGCACCGCGCCCTCGAGCTGGCTCTCGGCCAGCGTCGGGTTGATGATCCGGCCGCTGTCGTGCGCCGCGACGATGCGCACCACGCGCACGCGCCCCGTCTCGACGTCCACCTCGACCTCGGCGAAGTGCGCGCCGAACGCGGGGATCGTCGTCTGCTCGGGGTTCGGGCCGCGGCTTCCCTGGCCCATGATCATCACGTCGCCCAGCCGGTTGCACGCCTCGCCGATCGTCATCGTGCGCTCGCTGCCGCGCACCGAGATCACGCCGTCGCGCGACGACAGCTCGGTGACGCCGGCGTCGAGCATTGCCGCGGCCGCCTCGAACAGCCGGTCGCGCGCCTCCTCGGCGGCTGCCCGCACCGCCGGCCCCACCGACGCCGTGGTGATGGACCCCCACGAGTTCGAGGCGAAGGGCAGCCGCTCGGTGTCGCCCAGCACCGTGCGCACGTCGGCGAGCTTCGCGCCCAGCGTCTCGGCGGCGATCTGGGCCAGCACCGTGCGCGACCCGGTGCCCAGGTCCTGCGCGCCGGTGAGCACGTCCGCCGTGCCGTCGCGGTTGAGCCGCACTGTGGCGTAGGCCGGCGGGCCGCCCCCGCCGCCCCACACGCAGGCCGCCATCCCGAACCCGCGGCGCACGTGCGTGGCCGAAGTCGTGGCGCGCCGCGCGGCGCGGTCGTGCCATCCGAACCGCTCGGCGCCCCGGCGGTAGCACTCGTCCAGCCGCTTCGCCGAGTAGCGCCGGTCGCGCGACTGGTCGGCGGTGGCGTAGTTGCGCCGGCGCAGCTCCAGCGGGTCGAGCCCCAACTCGCCGGCCAGCGCGTTCAGCGCGCTCTCCAGCCCGAACGCTCCCTCGGTGTGCCCCGGGGCGCGGAACGACGCCATCGGGCCGGTATTCGTGTAGACGAATGTCTCGGACGTGCGCACGTTGGGACAGGCGTGCAGCTCGTGGTAGATCCGCCCCGGGCCCGCCTCCCACCCGCCCATGCCGAGCGGAATCGTGGCGTCGAGCACGATGGCCGTGAGCGTGCCGTCCCGCTTCGCGCCCAGCGTGACGCGCTGCACCGTGGCCGAGCGGTTGCCGGCGTCGGTCTGCTCGCCCTCGCGGTCCCAGGCGCAGCGCACCGGGCGGCCGAGCTTCCGCGCCGCCACGGCGGCGAGGTAGGCCGCCGCCGACGCGCCGTTCTTCGCGCCGAATCCGCCCCCCATGTAGTCCTTCATCACGCGCACGTTCGACAGCCCGAGGCCCAGCGCCTTGGCGAGATCGCTCCGCGTGTTGAAGATGCCCTGCGTGGATTCCCACACCGACAGCCGCCCCCCCTCCCACTCGGCCACCGCGCCGTGCGGCTCGAGCGCCGAGTGCAGCGCCACCGGGGTCCGGTACTCGCGGGTGATCGTGACCTCGGCGTCGTGGAGCCCGGCGTCCACGTCCCCGCGCTGGATCAGGCGCGGCGAACGGGGCGAGACGTTGCCGCGCGAGCGAACACGGGGCGCGCCGTCGGCCAGCGCCTGCTCCAGGTTCACCGCGTGCGGCGCGGGCTCGACCGTGACGCGCACCGCGGCCGCGCCCGCCCTGGCCAAGGCGTAGTGGTCGGCGCACACCACGCACAGCGGTTGGCCGGCGTAGTGGATCGCGTCGTCGAGGAGCTGCATCCCGTCCAGCCGGATGCCGCGCACGTCGTCGAGCGTGAGCACGCCGCGCACGCCGGGGCGGGCGAGGGCGGCCGAGACGTCGAGCGTGGCGCGGCCGGCGGCGGCGGGGGCGCGCACCACCGCCGCCCACAGCATTCCGGGGCGCAGGACGTCGGCGGTATAGCGCGCCCCGCCGGTGACCTTCTCCACGGCGTCCATGCGCGGCACGCGCGCGCCCACCACGTGCAGCTCGGCGGCGTCGTCCCACGGCTGAGGATTCCGGTCGGGGAGCTCGACGATCTTGGTCTCCTCGCGGCCCTCGATCTCGACCTTCGTGGCCACGAAGCGCGGCGGGCGATGGGCCTCCGTTGGCGCGGGCGGCGCGGAGGCGCCGCGGGCGGGCGCGGGAGGGCGCTTCCTAGGCGCCACGGGCGGCCTCCAGGCGCTGGGCGGCGTCGAGCACGGCGCGGACGATCTTGGGATAGGCGCCGCAGCGGCAGAGGTTGCCGCTCATGCCGTGTCGGACCTCGGCCTCGGTGGGACGCGGAGTTTGCGCCAGAAGGGCGGCGGCGGCCATGATCTGCCCCGGAGTGCAGAAGCCGCATTGCAGGGCGTCGTGGGCGATGAAGGCTTGCTGCAGCGCATGCAGCCGTTCGGCGGCGCCCAGCCCCTCGATGGTGGAAACGGCGGCGCCCTCGCAGGCCGCGGCCAGGGTGAGGCAGGCGTAGGCGGGCTTGCCGTCGATGAGGACCGTGCAGGCACCGCACTCGCCGCGGCCGCACGCCACCTTGGTGCCGGTAAGGCCCAGCCGCCCCCGGAGGATGGCGACGAGCGATTCGTGGCCGGCGATGGCCAGGTCGTACGGCTGCCCGTTGACGGTGAGTCGCATGCGCGGACGGTGGCGGGAGCGGGCGGCGGGCGACCCTGTTCGCCCGGACGCCACCGATTATCTTAGTCGAACCATCGTTCGGCCGCAGCCACTGTCGAGGCCCCCAAATGCCCTACGTCATCACGGAAGCCTGCATCGGAGTCAAGGACCGCGCGTGCGTGGATGTCTGTCCCGTGGATTGCATCTACGAAGGCGAGGACCAGCTGTACATCCATCCCGACGAGTGCATTGACTGCGGCGCCTGCGAGCCCGAGTGCCCGGTAACCGCGATCTTCCCGGAAGAGGACGTGCCGGTGCAGCTCAAGTCGTACGTCGACAAGAACCGGCAGGTGTTCCAGGGTCCCACCCCCCCGGGCCGCCCGAACCGTTGACCGTCGACCGTCAACCGACCCTTCCCTTCACCACGAACATCCCCGCCAGCACCGCGTACTGCACGAAGGTGCTGAGCTCGCTCTGCCACGCCTCGCGCCAGTCGTGGGAGCCGCGCGCCCCGCGGCCCGGCGGCCGCGGCGCCCAGCGCGGCGTCCTGCGCTTGTAGGCCAGGTACTCCGCGCCGAAAATGGACTCGAGCACGCCCTCCTCGTAGCGCACGATGAACGTGTACTCGACGGCGAACAGCGCGACGGCCAGGGGCAGGAACCAGAACACCCCCGACACCACGACGAATCCGGACCAGATGAGCAGGTTGCCGAGGTACAGCGGATTCCGGGTCCAGGCGAAGATCCCGTAGGTGACCAGCCGCTGGACGTCGCGCGACCGGCGCCGCGTCACGTTCCCGGCGGCCGCGACCCCGGCCAGCCGGAACGCCTCGCCCAGGGCGATGGCGCAGATCCCCACCACCCAGTGCATGACCGTCGGATCGCCGGGCGCGAGGAGCGGCACGAGCACGAACGGCACGGGCAGCCAGCCCCGGTTGCGGAACAGGACGGCGCCCAGCCTGGCCGTGGTGCGGCGTTCGGCGGGAGACTTCGCGGATGCGGCGCGCTGCAGCTCGATGTTGATCGTCATCGGATACGAACATCAATAACGGGCGGGGCGGGCTCCGGGCAACCGCGCGGGCTCATCCGTCCGCGCCCCAGGGCGGAACCGCCGATTTCCATACGTCGGGCATCGGCACGGGGTTCCCGGCCCGGTCGATCGCCACGATCACCACGTTCGCCTCGGCCACGACCTGGCCCGTGCCGGCCTTCCGCGCCCGCTGCCGGATGGTGTAGCTGGTGGTGCCGATCTTGAGGATTCCCGAACGCACCACGAGGTCCTCGCCCGGCAGCGTCGGCGCGAGATAGTCGATGTCCACGTGCCGGACCACCGGGAACGCGGGATGCCGGGCCATGTCGAGCGCCGTGAGCCGGTGGTCGAACAGCGCCCACCGGGCGCGTTCCAGGAACCCCAGCATCGTGGCGTGATTCAGGTGTCCGAGCATGTCGCAGTCGGTGGGGTAGATGTGGAAGAGGACGTCGGCGCTGGCATCGGGCATCGGAGGCTCGCGGTGGATCGTGGAGGTGGCGCGGGCTGCTAGATTGTGACGGAAGACCCGCAACGAGGATGCGCGTGGCGCCACCGAAGCCGCACACCCCGACCTTTCTCGAATCTCCGGAAACCACCGCCCGGTTCCTGCGCGACATCTCGACCACGCGCGAGATCGCGGTGGACACCGAGGGGGCGAGCTTCCACCGGTTCGTGGACCGCATCTACCTCCTCCAGTTGTCCACGCGCGATCGCACGGCGATCATCGATCCGCTCGCCGTCCCGCAGCTCGACGGGCTGGGGGCGCTGATGGAACGCCGGGACGTCGAGGTGGTGTTCCACGACGCCGACTACGATCTGCGCCTCCTCCGCCAGGACTACGGCTGGGACGTGGTCCGCATCTTCGATACGCGCGTCGCCGCCCAACTGCTCGGCATCCGCGCGTTCGGACTGGCCGCCCTGCTCGAACGCTACTTCGGCGTGAAGCTGGAGAAGAAGTACCAGCGGGCCGACTGGTCCCTGCGCCCCCTCACGCCCGGGATGCTCGAGTACGCCGCCCAGGACACGATGTACCTGCTCGATCTCCGCGACCGGATGCGCGACGAGCTGGCCCGCGCCGGCCGCCTCGCGTGGGCCGAGGAGGAATTCGAGATCTCCCAGGGCGTGCGGTGGGAGCCCGAAGACCCGGCCGCGTCGTTCCTCCGCATCAAGGGCACGCGCGACCTCAACCGGCGCGAGCTGGCGGTGTTCCGCGAGCTGGTGCGCTGGCGCGATGGCATCGCGGCCGAGCTCGACCGCGCCACCTTCCGCGTCGTGGGCAACGAGCCGCTGCTCGAGGTTGCCCACCGCCAGCCGCGCGACCGCAAGGGCCTGGCCGCCATCAAGGGCATGCCGAAGGGGATGATCGACCAGCAGACGGCGGACATCGTCGCCGCCATCGAGCGCGGGCTCGAGGTGCCCGAAGCCGATCTGCCGCGATTCGCCAAGGGGCGCCGTTGGGACCGGGACCCCGACTTCGACGCCCGCGTGTCGGCGCTCAAGACCGCGCGCGACGAGATGGCGGCGAAGCTGGACATGGATCCGGGGGTGCTCTGCGCCAAGGATCGGCTCGAAGCGGTGGCGCGGCGCAGCCCGGAAACGGCCGAACAACTCGCCGAAGTCTCGGAACTGAGGAACTGGCAGCGTGAGGCGCTCGGAGCCGCATTTCTCTCGGCCTTGAAACCGCATCGGGCCGATTCGCCGTATCGAGATTCGTGAAGTACAAGGGGCGCCGGCAAAGACTGCGCCGACAAGTGCAGCGCCGGCAAGAACGGCGCGGGCAACGA
>JAGWRI010000012.1 GCA_028876525.1 Gemmatimonadota bacterium
CTACGTGGAGATGATGACCCCGGGCACGACGATCGCCGAGTCGTTCCCGTACAAGCTGGCGATCGGCGATTCGACGATCGCCTGCGCCGGCGCCGCGCCGGTGACCGCCATCGGGATGGACAGCGCGTCGGCGATCGACGTTAACTGCCCGCTGGCGATCAGCGCCACGGCCAACAGCTGGCTCACGTCGCGCGGCGACGTGAACGTGAAGCACCACGGCACGATTCAGATCACGGGCGCGGGCACCTGGCTGTACGTCGAGGGGAGCCTGAACTACAAGTCCGACCAGTCGTCGCAGGGGCTGCTGACCGGCGGTTCGATCCAGGTGATGGGGCCCGGCTTCTACCAGGACACGGTGGCCGGCGTCGCGGCGTCATACGAGAATTTCTACTCGACCGGCACGACCCTGCTGCTCGAGAACATGCCCTACGGTCCGCAGATGAACCAGACGATCCAGGCGACGTCCGATTCGCTGCAGTTCTGGACGCTCAGCCTGGTCAATTTCCAGGGCGGCTACACGACGTCGCTGGCCGCTCCGGGCGCCACGGCGTACAACGTCGTGAACGGCCTCGTCGTCTCGAGCAGCGGCGTGAGCCCGCACTTCCTGAGCATCCCCGCCGGCGTCACGCTCAACGCGGGCTCGGTGGTCATCGGCTCGACCGGGCACATCACGGTGAGCGGCGCGCTGAACGTGGCCGGCGGGTGCTCGTCGTCCATCGGGGCGTTCGTCACGGTCAACGCCGGCGGCAGCGTCACGCCGGCGAGCTGCTACCCGTAGCGCAGGCCGCGAGCTGATCGGGCCGCAGCTCCGCGCCCCGCGCGTCGGTCACCGCCGCGCCGGCCGGCGCCAGCTTCCGCATTTCGGCACTCGACCCCATGGCCACCACGCGGTCGCCGGCCAGCGCCGCCGCGTCGGCCCACGGCCGGCGCGCGTCACCGGTCGCGATGCGCGCGTTGACGACGAGGCGCGTGATTTCGGCTCGCGGCAAATGGAGGGTCATGCGGTCGGACGCGGAGGCGGACGGACCGCCGGACGTTAGCTTACAGGGGCTTCGCCCACCAGTCGCCCCCACCGATGCACACCATCGCGTCCAACCTCTGGTTCTGGTTCGGGTTCCTGGCCTTCATCCTCGCGATGCTGGCGCTGGACCTGGGCGTGTTCCATCGCGAGGCCCACGAAGTCCGCCCCCGCGAGGCCGCGCTGTGGACGGCGCTCTGGGTGGCGCTGGCCCTGCTCTTCGCGCTGCTGCTGCGCATCTTCGAGCCGCCGGGCACGGCGCTCACCTTCCTCACCGGGTACGTGCTTGAGGAGTCGCTCAGCGCCGACAACATCTTCGTCATCGCGCTGATCTTCGCCTATTTCGGCGTGCCCAAACGGGCCCACCACCGGGTGCTGTTCTACGGCATCCTGGGGGCGCTCGTGCTGCGCGGCGCGTTCATCGCCGTGGGCGCGCTGCTGCTGGCGCGCTTCGATTGGGTGCTCTACGTGTTCGGCGCCCTGCTCGTGTTCACCGGCGTGCGCATGGGCGTCCAGGGCGAACAGGAGGAGTTCGACGGGGAGCGGAACCTGGCGGTGCGGCTCACCCGCCGGTTCGTGCCCATGACGCCGCACTACGACGACGCGCGCTTCTTCACGGTGGAGAACGCCCGCCGGCTGGCCACGCCGCTGCTGCTCGTCCTCGTGCTGGTCGAGATCACCGACCTCGCGTTCGCCATCGATTCCATTCCCGCGATCTTCGGCGTGACCCGTGACCCGTTCCTGGTGTTCACGTCGAACGTGTTCGCGATCCTCGGGCTCCGCTCGCTGTTCTTCCTCCTGGCGAGCGTGATCGACCGGTTCCACCTGCTCCGATACGGCCTGTCGCTGATCCTCACCTTCATCGGGGTGAAGATGCTGGCCGACCACTGGGTGCAGGTGCCCATCGGCCTGTCGCTCACCGTGATCCTGACCGTGCTCGCGGCGTCGGTGGCGGCGTCGCTGATCTGGCCCAGGCGGGCGGCCGACGGGTAACCGCCGGCCGTATTCGGCCTACCGTCTTTCCATCGCGTCGCGGATGTCGAGCAGGATCTCGAGGTAGAGCTGCTCGCGGCGGTACGCGAAGTCGAGCGTCGCCATCTGCTGCGAGTCGTCGGACGACTTGGCGCGCTCGAACGCCTCGCGGTACATGTCGTCCAGGTTGCTCAGGATGCGGTCGCGGGAGCGGGACATACGGATCTTCTCGAGGGCGCTGAGGGTCAGTCGGGGAATGTCGTCGGCCGGGTCCCGCCGGGGGTCGTCCTTGCGCACGGCGAGCAGCCGTTTGGCGGCGGTCATCATCATGCGGCGGGACTGCAGCGGCTCGTCGGGCATCGGGTTCTGGCAAAGGCCGGTCTCGGGGCAACTTAGCCGCCGTCGGACGGGGCGGCAATCGGCCGGTCAGCGGAGCTGCTTCTCCCGCATGAGCTGGACGATCATCCGGTCGTCGCGCGCCGTGGGCTCGAGGAGCGCCCGGACCTCGGCCTCGCTCGCCCCCTCGCAATGCATCAGCGGCGGGGGCGTGCCCCCCTCCTTCTCCCGAGGGGTGCCCGCCCGGCGGTCCACCTCGAGCACGGCCGTGACCGGCACCACGCCGGCGTCGCTCGTGCGGCGGATCCGGACCGCGGGCCCGTAGGCAAGGAATCGCTGGTAGAGTATCGCGTCAGCCATCGGCACACCGTGCATGGGGGACGGGCCGGAGAAGGTGCCGCCGGCGCCGCACCGGCGCAAGCGACCCGCTCATGGGGCGCCCAGGCGGTGGAACACCGCCTCGTCCACCACCCGCCCGTCGCGCAGGTGCTGGGTCACGATCCGCTCCAGGAGCTGGGGAGTCACGCCGGCGTACCACACCCCTTCGGGGTACACCACCACCACCGGGCCGCCGGCGCAGACGCCGAGGCACGGGGTCTCGCCCCGTTTCACGCGGCGGGGGCCGAACAGCAATCCCTCCCGCTGGAGCAGCTCGGGCAGCCGTCGGTAGAGCTCGCGCCCCCGCCGGTCGGGAGAGCAGTAGCCGCCCGTGCACACCAGCACGTGGCGGGCGTACGGCTCCATGAGCGGCGCGAGCGGCGGCGGGGTCGGGTCCATGCGCAGCACAAGATAGCGCGCCGGGCCCGCGCCGGCCGCCGCGCCGGTGTGAGCCGGGCCGGGAACCGCTACCTTTCCGCCATGGCCAACCCCGAGCAATTCGCCGCGATCGACATGCGCGTCGGCACGGTGCTCGCCGCGCACCCCTTTCCCGAGGCGCGCAAGCCGGCCATCAAGCTCACCATCGACTTCGGCCCGGAAATCGGCATCCGCCGCTCGAGCGCCCAGCTCACCGTGCACTACACGCCGGACGCGCTGGTCGGGCGCCAGGTCATCGCCGCGGTGAACCTCGGCACGCGGCGCATCGCGACGTTCGAGAGCCAGGTGCTGGTGCTCGGGGCGCTGCCGCAGCCGGCCGAAGTCGTGCTGCTCGCCGTGGACCACCCGGTGCCCAACGGCACCCGCATCGGATAGGAACCGTCATGACCGCACCCGTGAAACCCGTCAACATGATCCGCGCCGTGTGGCAGGGCGAGCACCGCTTCGACGCCGGCCGCGTGGGCAAGCCGCAGATCCGCATCGACGGGCACGCCGAGACCGGGCCGGGGCCCGTGGACGTGCTGCTCACCGCGGTGGCGACGTGCAGCGGAATCGACGTGGTGGACATCCTGGCCAAGCGCCACACGCCGGTGGCGGCGCTGGAGGTCGAGGTGGTGGGCGAGCGGCGGGCGGCGCATCCGCGGCGCCTGCTGGCGATTGACGTCACGTACCACGTGACGGGCGCCGAGGTCGAGCGGGTGCACGCCGAGCGGGCGGTGGCGTTGTCGCTGGAGCGCTACTGCTCGGTGTCGTCGTCGTTGGCGCCCGACATCGTGGTGCGGACGGTGGTGGTGCTCAACGGCGAGCGGGGCGAGGCGGTGGTGGCCGAGATCGGCCGGTAGCCGGGCTGCGGCCGTCTAGCCGGCGAATCCCTCGTGCCGGAGGCTGTCCAGCACGCGCGCCCGGAGCCCGGGCGAGGCGCCGGGCCGCTCGGCAAGCGAGTGCACGGCGTCGCAGAAGTTCTCCTGGAAGGTCTTGTACTCGAAGCACTGCCGGCATTCGGCGATGTGGGCGCGCAGCCGCTCCGTCGTCTCGTCGTTCAACTGCCCATCCAGATAGTCCCAGACGTGATTCAGGACCTCGAGACATTCCGGCGGCAGCGGGGGAATCTGGGCCAGACTCATTCGTTCTCCTTGGGATTCCGGCGCGCGAGCCCGGCGTCCTGGGCGTGCGCCAGCAGCCGCTCCTGCACGAGGCGCCGGCCGCGGAACAGCCGCGACCGGATGGTGCCGATCGGCACGCCGAGGATCTCGGCGGCCGCCTCGTACGGCTGGTCTTCGATGTCCACGAGGATCATGGCGGAGCGGAAGGGCTCGGGGAGCTCGTGCACGGCGCGCTCGATGGCGGGGAGCACGTCCACCTGCGACAGCAGGTCGCCGTACCCCTCCTGGAGCATCGTGACGTACACGCGCCCGGCGCCGACGACGTCGCGTTCGGCGTCCTCGAGGTCCACGGTCGGGCGCTCCCGCTCGAGCGAGCGGAGGAATACGTTCCGGCAAATGGTGAACAGCCACCGGCGGCAGTCACTGCCCGGCGTGTACGTATGCCACGAGCGATAGGCGCGCAGGAACGTTTCCTGCACGACGTCGTCGGCGTCGCTGGCGTCGCGCGTCAGCGAGAGCGCGAAGCGGTAGACGTCGTCGAGCCAGGGCAGCGCCTCGCGCTCGAACGCGGCGTCGGGACTCTGGGAGCTGGGGTGGTCTGCGGGCGGCGGGGTCATGAGCGGACGCTGGAAGATAGCGCCGCCGGCGCGCCGCGCGCAGGATGGGCAGGTCATCGGTCGCGGGTTCCTCCGTGCCAGTAAGCCCCGCCGCCCTCCGGCGGTTCCTGGCCGCCGGGCTGGCGCTGGCCCCGGCGGTGGCCGGCGCCCAGCGCGACACGACGCGGCGCGACACGGCCGCCGCGC
>JAGWRI010000123.1 GCA_028876525.1 Gemmatimonadota bacterium
GACTACAAGGACCGCGCGACGCACGACGCGGCGTATTTCGCCGGGCTGCTGGCCAAGCGATACGACACGCACTCCGACATCCCGTCGCTCGACCGGGCGCTGGTGCGGGCCTATCCGGGCTGGACGCAGGAGGTGCCCGACGTCGTGAAGGCCGATCTGTTCGACGAGCACGTGCGCGGATGGACGTCGCGCGGCACGATGCCGAACCTCGTGATGGTCATCCTGCCCAGCGACCACACGAACGGCACGTCTCCGGGGTGGAGCACGCCGAAGGCCTCGGTGGCCGACAACGACTGGGCGCTGGGCCGGATGGTGCAGGCGCTCTCGCACTCGCCGTTCTGGAAGTCCATGGCGATCCTCGTCGTGGAAGACGACGCGCAGAACGGCGTGGACCACATCGACGGCCACCGCACGGTGGCGCTGGCCATCTCGCCGTACGTCCGGCGCGGCACCATCGACAGCACGTTCTACAGCCAGCCGAGCATGGTGAAGACGGTGGAGCTGATGCTCGGCCTTCCGGCGATGAGCATCTTCGATCTCGTGGCCACCGACATGCGCGCGAGCTTCATCGACCCGGGCCAGCGGCCGGACCTCGCCCCGTACACGGCCATCGCGCCGGCGCAGTCCATCTACGACGTCAACCCGCGGCTGGGCCTGCTGCGCGGTCCGGCGCGGGCCGCGGCGCTGGCGTCGTCGCGGATGCGGCTCGACGTGCCCGACGCGGCGCCCAGCGACGCGCTGAACCGCATTCTCTGGCATGACGCCCGCGGGTGGGGCACCCCGTACCCGGCGGTGCGGCATTCGCTCTTCTTCCCGATGTCGGTGAGCATTCCGGACGACGAACGGGAGGAGCGGGGCGCGGGGAAGGAGCGGGAACTCCCCTAGCCGGCGGCGGACAACCCCCGACGGCGGCGAGGCAGGCCCGCGCGCGACCATTCGCATGACGCGGGTGGGAGCGCTGACATGGGCACCGTGGTGGAGCGGGGCGCGGGCGTGCTGGCGGCGGCCGGGTGGATCCGCAATTACCGGCTGTACGACGTCGGGTACGCGATCGATCTCGAGCGTGCCGCCCGGCTGATGCCGTCGGCGGGCCCCGTGCGCCTCGCGCCGTCGAGTGCCCAGGCCGTGGCGCTGCAGATTCCCAATCCGCCGCTGCTCGTGAGCCTGGGAACGGCGGAGCTGGACGGATGGCTTGGCGGCGCGACCGCGCAGCTGTCGGCGCGGCTGTACGACTTCGGCGCCATCGCCGTGCGGGCCCGCGTGGCGCCGGCGGCGGAGCGCCTGGACTGGCCCGCGTTCATCCGATTTGCGCGTGACGTGGAGCCGGCGCTTCAACGGAGCGACCCGCTCGGCGCCGCGCTGCGCGGGCTCGTCGAGCGCATCGGCCCGGCCGTCGTCCGGCCGCGCGTGGCGCCGGTGACCGAGGAGTACACCGTGTTCCATCTCAAAGGCCTCTGGTCCGGGGGCGGGGACCTTGCCGGGCCCGCGGCGCTGGACGACGCGCGGCTGGCCTCGCTGCTGCTCGAGGAGGACCGGCCGCTCAGCGCGTCGGCGCGGACCGAGCTGCTGCCCCATCGGTTGAGCTACCACGACGACGATCTGGCGGTGCTCACGTGGGAGCACGCGCTGGTGCTGGCGCCCGGCGCGGACGAGGAGACCGACATCGAGTGGGTGCTGGAGTTCGCCAACGCCCAGCTGCTCGAGCTGCGGTACTACGACGCCGTGCTCGACGACGCGCTGCCGCGGATGTACGACGACGTGGCGCGGGCCCGCCGGGGGGTGCGCGCGCTGGTCTGGCCGCGCGTCGGGCGGGTGCTCCCGCGGCTGTCCACGCTGCACGCCGACACGACGGAGACCGTGGAGCGCGTGGAGAACGCGCTCCGGGTGACCGACGACGTGTACCTGGCGCGGGTGTACACGGCGGCGATGGAGGTCTTCCGCGGCCCGGTGTGGCGCGAGGGCATCGACCGCAAGCTCGACATCATCCGCAACGCGTACGCGATGCTGAACGAGGAGGCGCAGGTCCGCCGCAGCGAGCTGCTGGAAGCGATGATCGTGGTCCTGATCGTGGTCGAGATCGTGATGGCCCTGGTCCGGTGAGCGGCGGGCCACCCGTGCGGCCGCGCCGCGATCGCGCTATCGTTGGCGCATGAGAGTGCTGGCGGGGGACGTCGGCGGAACGAACGCGCGGCTGGCCATCGTCGAGATCGGCGACGGCACGGCGCGCCTCGTGCGCGAGCACGACTACCGGAGCGCCGCGTACGACGGGCTGGCCGCGATCGCGCGCGAGTTCCTCGCTGGTGGCGACGACGCGCCCGACCGCGGCTGCATCGCGATCGCCGGTCCCGTCGTGGACGGCACCGTCCAGGCCACGAACCTCCCGTGGACCATCGAGGCGGCGCGGGTGGGCGAGGCGCTGGGCATTCCGCGGCTGGGCCTGATCAACGATTTCTTCGCCGTCGGGATGGGGCTCGACCTGCTCGGTCCCGGCGACCGGGTGACGCTGCAGCGGGGAGAGCCGCGGCAGCACGGCGCCGTGGCCTACCTCGGCGCCGGCACCGGCCTGGGCGTCGGGTTCCGCCTCTGGGACGGGGAACGGTACCGGGTATACGCATCCGAGGGCGGGCACGTGGATTTCGCGCCGCGCAATCCGCTCCAGGACGGGCTGCTGCGCTTCCTGCGCGGCAAGTACGGACGCGCGTCGAACGAGCGCGTGTTGTCGGGGCGCGGACTGGGCGACCTGTACGCGTATCTCCGGGAGGCGGCGGCCGCCGAGCCGCAGCCTTCGGTGGAGCGCGAGATGGTGGAGCAGGACCCGGCCGCCGTGGTGACCGCGCACGCTCTGGCGGGCGACGACGCGCTGTGCGTCCAGGCGCTGGACCTGTTCGTCGCCGTCATGGGCGGCGTGACCGGCAACCTGGCGCTGATTGCCGTGGCCACGGGCGGCGTGTACATCGCCGGCGGCATCGCGCCGCGCATCGTGGAGAAGCTGCAGACGGCGACGTTCCTCGAGGCGCTGCACGACCAGGGGCGCCTGTCGCCGCTGGTGGCGAAGGCGCCGGTGCACGTGGTGACGAACACGAAGGTCGGTCTGCTGGGCGCCGCGGCGTGCGCCCAGCGCCGCTGATCACCCGGCGCCGAGTCCGCCGCGCGCCATCGGGAGCGCGCGCAAGCGGACGCCGCTGGCGTCGAAGATCGCCGCGCCGATGGCCGGCGCCACGCCGAAGATCGGCGTCTCGCCGGCGCCCATCGAGGGGAGATCCTTCCGGTCCACGAGCACGACGTCGAGCTCGGGCACGTCGCTGAACCGCGGCACCCGGTACTGCGCGAGGTGCGCGTTCCGGATCACGCCGTGGTCGAAGTCGATGGCCTCGAACAGCGCGCCGCCGATGCCCTGGACGAACGCACCCTCGATCTGATTGCGCAGGATGTCCGGATTCACGACGGCGCCGCAGTCGAACGCGCTGACGCCGCGCACGAGCTTCACCGAGCCGGCGGCGGTGTCTACCGCGACCTCGATGGCGGTGGCGATGTAGCCGCCCTTCTCGAAGCCGCCGGCAATGCCCACGCCGTGCCCGGGGGCGCGCGGCTTGCCCCACCCGAACCGGTCGGCCGCCGTCAGGAAGACGTGGCGCAGCCGATCGTCGGCGATGTTGCGCAGCCGGAACTCGAGCGGGTCGGCCTCGATCAGGTGCGCCATCTCGTCCACGTGCATCTCGCGGGCGAAGTGATTGGCCGTGGCGGCGAGGCCGCGGTACGAGCCCTGGCGCAGGGGCGACTCGCTGGGATGGTACTCCACGCGCTGGTTCGGAATGTCGTACCAGGGGTCGATGGCCGCCGGGCCCGAATTGTAGTTGTCGAACTTCCAGGCGGTGAGCTTGCCGTCGGCGGTCATCCCGGCGCCGACGTCGATCACGCCGGCGGGCCGGAAGTAGGCCCAGC
>JAGWRI010000124.1 GCA_028876525.1 Gemmatimonadota bacterium
ACTACCGGGATCCACCACGGAAGCCCGATCAGTCCGAGCGGCGTCACGAAGGGGAACGCCGCCAGCCCGCTGGCCTTCATCACCGGGCCGAGGGTGCCCGCCACTATCGGCGTGGTGAGGGGCGAGAGGAGCGACGCCGACGTGGCCGAGCCGGTGAGCACGAACATCGGGATCAGCGTCGCGACGATCAGCAGCTTGTCGGCCAGCGGATCGAGCAGCCGGCCCAGATCGGTGATCTGCGCGCGGGAGCGGGCGAGGTATCCGTCCACGTAGTCGGTGATCGCGGCCAGGGCGAACAGCGCCCAGGCCACGAACCGCGCGGTGGACGAGCCGGAGAACGGGAGCCAGGCGATGAACGGCGCCGCGATGATGCGTCCCGCGGTCAGCCAGTTGGGGAGATTCACCGCACGCCCTTCGGGTTCAGGCCAGGGACTTGAGGACGAGCTTGCTCACGGCGCGAAGCGTCTCGAACACGCCCTCGCCCGTGATGGCCACAGCCTCGAAATAGATGGCGCGCTCCATCCACTCGCCCGTCGGGAGCTGCTCGATGAGGTTCTCGCCGGCGTGGTACGGGTCGGGCGTCACGCGCTGCCGGGCCGGGTCGGAGATCTCCCAGCCGGGATTGAGCGCGGCCTGGAGATCGGCAATCGGCGACGCGTTGGGCAGATCGCGTTTGTTGTACTGGATCACGAACGGCATCTTCGTGAGGTCGTACCCGTACTCGGCCATGTTGTCGTACAGGTTCTGCATGGCCTCCTGGTTCGCCTCCATGCGCTCGAGCTGGGAGTCGCCCACGAACACGATCCCGTCCACGCCCTTGAGGATGAGCTTCCGGCTGGCGTTGTAGTACACCTGGCCGGGCACCGTGTAGAGGTGGAAGCGGGTCTTGAAGCCGCGAATCGTGCCGAGGTCCACCGGCAGGAAGTCGAAGAACAGGGTGCGCTCGGTCTCCGTGGCCAGCGAGATCAGCTTGCCGCGGGTGTCGGGCTGCACCTTGCCGTACACGTGCTCGAGGTTGGTCGTCTTGCCGCCCAGCCCCGGGCCGTAGTAGACGATCTTGCAGTTGATCTCGCGGGACGCGTAGTTGATCATCGACATGCTGTCGGTCTCCTCTTACTGGAACAGCTTGTCGATCTCGTCGTCGGCGCCGGCGAGAATGTTCGGAGCGGCCGGCTGGCCGGACGCCCCCCGGGTGAACACCGCTTCGAACAACCGCGTCAGCTCTTCGACCGTCTGCTTCATCTTGAGTCGCACCAGGCCCAGGGTGGTCCGGCTGTCGAACAGGACGACGAGAATCACCCGCCGCGCCACGTCCGCGAGATACATCGACTCCTTCTCGCCCTGATGGAACAGCGAGTTGAAATCGGTTTCGCCGATCAGCTTGGCCAGCTGGTCGTTGGCGCTGAAATCGGCCGCCGTCAGCGTGGCGAAGGTCGTCGGATCGAATTTGGGCTGCTCCCCCACCGTGGCCACGAGCTGCCCCGTCCGGTCCACGAGCAGCGCGCACCGCGCGCTGCTGTCGGCCAGGAACCGCTGCAACGCCGCCGTGATGGCGTTGAAGTCCTCTTCCGTGAACGACCAGCTCGCCGCACCAACGGGCATGGGTTCTCGCCTGCCTATTCGAGGTCTGCCTGCATCCGCGCCAACATCCGCTCGCCCCGACGCCGCAGCGCCGGGCGCGGCTCCCACTCCACGTACTCGGCCAGCAGCCGCGCCGTGCGCAGCCCCGGCCGCCCCCGCAACGATCCCAACGCCGCCATCCGCCGCACCGGGCTCCGGGCGAACAGATCGCGCCGTGACCGCTCAATCTGCGCGCTCCACCCCGCCAGGCCAAGCACCAATCCGCCCACGAACCCCATCCCCATGGCCATCCGGTCCCGCCGCCCCATCACATCGCCCTCCGCGCCGTCAGCGCCCGCGCGATGGTCACGCCGTCGGCGTACTCGAGATCGCCACCCACCGGCAGCCCCAGCGCGATGCGCGTGACCGCCACCTCCCCCGCTCCCGCCAGTTCCCGCCGCACCAGCAGCGCCGTCGCTTCCCCCTCGAGGCTGGGATTGGTCGCCACGATGACCTCCCGCACCCCACCCCCCCGCACCCGCTCCACCAGCCGCGCCACCGTCAGATCCTCGGGCCCCACCCCATCGAGCGGCGACAGCCGCCCGCCCAGCACGTGGTAGACCCCCCGGTACTCGCCCGCCCGCTCGATGGCGCCGATGTCCGACGCCTCCTCCACGACGCACACCACCGCCTGATCACGCCGCGGATCGCGGCACACCGCGCACAGGACGTCCTCGGTCAGGTTGTAGCACCGCTCGCACGGGCGCACCCGCTCCCCCATCGTGAGAAGCGTCTGCGCCAATCTCCGGCTCTGCTCCGCCGGCTGCTTGAGCAGGTGGTACGTCAACCGGAGCGCGGTCTTCCGACCGATCCCCGGCAGCTTCGCGAATTCCGTAGCCAGATCGTCGATCGCCGACACGTCAGAACGGCAGCTTGAACGGGAGCTGAAGACCGCCGGTGAGCGCCGACATCTGCTGCTGCGCCTCCGCCTGCGCCTTCTTCTGCGCCTCGGCCACCGCCACCACGATCAGATCCTCGAGCATCTCCACGTCGGCCGGGTTCACGACCGACGGGTCGATCTTCACGCTGCGCACGGTGCCGGTGCCGGCCGCTTCCACCCGCACCAGCCCGCCCCCGGCGGTCCCGGTCACGGTCAGCTTCTCCAGCTCGGCCTGCATCTGCTGCGCCTTGCCCTGCATCTCCTGCGCCTGCTGCAGGATCTTCATGAAGTCTTTCATCGCGTCCACAACGGGGGTGAACCGTTAAACTACCCCCCGCACGAGGGGCGGGGCAAGCACGGCCGGCTCAGTCCACGACGTCCAGGTCGAGGACGTCGATCGCCGTGCCCAGCAGCGGACTCTGCTGACGCAGCCGGTCCAGCCGCTGGCTGCGGATCATCTCGTCGGTCAGCCGCTTGGGCGGCGCGGCCTGCGCCCCCGACGCCACTGTGATGCGCGACACGCCAACGAACCATTCGCGAACGATCGCGAGCAGCTCGGCGTGCTTCTCCTCGATCACCTCGGCGTGGAACGGGTTCGGCTCGTCCTGGCGGATCGTGATCTCGCCGCCCCCCTGGGCGGAGACCGCCGAGGGCATCCCGTTTTCGAGGGCGCTGGCCAGCACCGACATCCCGGCCCCCCGTACGCGGGCCTTGAGCTCGTCCCATCGCGCCACCACCCGATGGAGGTCCAGCGACTCGGGGCGCGGCGCCGAGCCCGGCGGGGCGTCGGCCAGAACGGCCGGGTCCGGCCGCCGGACCACCGGGGTGTCGGCCGGGGCCGGCAAGGCCGGCGGGGCGGCCTCCGGATCGGCCGGAGGCGCAGCCTCCCGCCGCGGGGCCGG
>JAGWRI010000125.1 GCA_028876525.1 Gemmatimonadota bacterium
CTCCAGCAGGGCGCGATGCATGCGCGCCACGGCCGCTTCGCGGCTCTCGGCCCAGACGATGAGCTTGGCCAGCATGGGGTCGTAGTGCAGCCCGATCTCGCTGCCCACCTCGATGCCGCCGTCCCAGCGCACGCCGGGGCCGGCCGGCACGTGCAGGTACGAGATCCGGCCGGTGGACGGGAGAAACCCGTTGCTCGGATCCTCACTCGTGATCCGGCATTCGATGGCCCATCCCCGCGGGGACAGCTCCTCGAACTCGTCGGGAAGCGCCTCGCCTGCCGCCACACGCAGCTGCCACTTCACGAGATCGATCCCGGTCACGAATTCGGTCACCGGGTGCTCGACCTGGAGGCGCGTGTTCATTTCCAGGAAGTAGTAGTGGCCGTCGCGGTCGAGCAGGAACTCGCAGGTGCCGGCGTTGCGGTAGCCGGCGGCCCTGGCCATGCGCACCGCCGTGTCGCCCATCGCCCGGCGGAGCGCGGGCGTCACGGCCACGCTCGGCGCTTCCTCGATCATCTTCTGGTGGCGGCGCTGCACCGAGCACTCGCGCTCGCCCAGCGACACGCAGCGCCCATGGTGGTCGGCCAGCACCTGGATCTCCACGTGGCGCGGTCCCACGATGTACTTCTCGACGTACACGGCGTCGTCGCCGAAGGCATTCTTCGCCTCGCGGCGCGCCGTGTCGAGCGCCGACTCCATGTCGGCGGGCGCGTGGACGACGCGCATGCCCTTCCCGCCCCCGCCGGCGGCGGCCTTGAGCAGCACCGGGTAGCCGAAGCGATCGGCCACGGCGCGCGCCGCGCCGGCGTCGGGTACGTTCTCGGTGGTGCCCGGAACGATGGGCACGTCGGCGGCCAGCGCGAGCTGCCGGGCGGCGGTCTTGCTGCCCATCGCGGCGATGGCCTCGGGGGGCGGGCCGATGAACACCAGCCCCGCGTCGCGCACGGCCCGGGAGAACCACTCGCGCTCGGACAGGAAGCCGTAGCCGGGGTGAATGGCCTGGGCGCCGACCTGCCGGGCGGCTTCGATGATCCGGTCGCCCCGGAGGTAGCTCTCCGACGCCGCGGCGCCGCCGATGTAGACGGCCTCGTCGGCCTCGCGGACGTGCGGGGCGCGCGCGTCGGCGTCGCTGAACACGGCCACCGAGCGGATGCCCAGCTCCCGGCAGGCCCGCATGACGCGCACCGCAATCTCGCCGCGGTTGGCGACGAGGACCTTGGTGAACGGGCCCGGCGCCGGAGGGTTCGCGGCCGCCGGCTTCGAGCTGCGGCGCGCCGTCACAGCGGGATGTTCCCGTGCTTCTTGGGCGGATTCCGGTCGCGCTTGGTCTGCAGGGTCTCCAGCGCGTCGATGAGCCGGGGGCGGGTGTCGCGCGGGTCGATGATGTCGTCCACGTAACCGCGCGAGGCGGCGACGTACGGGTTGGCGAACTTGTCGGAGTACTCGGCGACCTTGGCGTCCATCGCGGCCGCAGCGTCGGGGGCGTCGGCGATCTCCTTCCGGAACAGGATCTCGACCGCGCCCTTGGGCCCCATGACGGCGATCTCGGCGGTGGGCCAGGCCACGTTGAAGTCGCCGCGAATGTGCTTGGAGCTCATCACGTCGTACGCCCCGCCGTACGCCTTGCGCGTGATCACGGTGAGCTTGGGCACCGTGGCTTCGCAATAGGCGTAGAGCAGCTTGGCGCCGTGCTTGATGATGCCGCCGTGCTCCTGGGCCACGCCGGGAAGGAACCCCGGCACGTCCTCGAACGTGACGAGGGGCACGTTGAACGCATCGCAGAACCGGATGAACCGCGCCGCCTTGATCGAGGCGTTGATGTCGAGCACGCCGGCCAGGACGGCGGGCTGGTTGGCCACGATGCCCACGCTGTAGCCGCCGAGGTGGGCGAATCCGCAGATGACGTTGGCGGCGTAGTCGGGCTGGACCTCGTAGAATTCGCCCTCGTCCACGACGCGGCGCAGCACCTCGTGCATGTCGTACGGCTTGTTGGCGTTGTCGGGCACGATGTCGAGCAGGGCCTCGTCGCGCCGGTCGCGCGGATCGGTGCCGGCGCCGCGCGGCGGGGTCTCGACGTTGTTCGACGGAATGAAGCGGAAGAGGTCGCGGACGGCGTGGAGGAGCGCGGGTTCGGAGTCGAAGGCGAAGTGGGCCACGCCCGAGGTAGCGGCGTGCGTGTCGGCGCCCCCCAGCTCCTCCATCGTCACGTCCTCGTGGGTCACGGTCTTCACGACGTTGGGCCCGGTCACGAACATGTACGAGCTGCCGCGCACCATGTACGTGAAGTCGGTGATTGCCGGCGAGTACACGGCGCCGCCGGCGCAGGGCCCGAGGATGGCCGAGATCTGGGGCACGACGCCCGAGGCGAGCGTGTTGCGGAGAAAGATGTCGGCGTAGCCGCCCAGCGAGACGACGCCCTCCTGGATGCGCGCGCCGCCGGAGTCGTTGAGCCCGATGAGCGGCGCGCCGTTCCGCACGGCGAGATCCATGACCTTGCAGATCTTCTCGGCGTGGGTCTCCGACAGCGAACCGCCGAACACGGTGAAATCCTGCGAGAACACGTAGACCAGCCGCCCGTCGATGCGCCCGTATCCGGTGACGACGCCGTCGCCGTACACGATCTGTTCGTCGAGGCCGAAGTCGGTGGACCGGTGGGTGACGAAGCGGTCGAATTCGACGAACGATCCTTCATCGAGGAGGAGGTCGAGGCGCTCGCGAGCGGAGAGCTTGCCCTTGTCGTGCTGGGCCTTGAGGCGCGCGGCCCCGCCGCCCTGCTCCGACTCGGCCCGCCGCTTGTCGAGCAGATCCAGCTTGTCTCGCATGGTCATGAGGGCAAAAGGTAGCCCGGCGGCGGGGTGGGTTCCAGATCGGCCGCCGCGCCCGGGGCCATCCGGGCATGGTACCGCCCGGGAGGCCACCGACGCATTCGGGCATCAACGATTGGGAGGACGAAACCCGACTGAGGGAACGGAGGACGGCCCGGAAACGGCAACAGCCAATTCTTTGGGTGTTGCCGTTTGTGGTCCATCCGCTCCGTTCCAGTCCGTAGGCCAATCGGTGAACCCTTCCCGGCTGCGGGACATCGCCGGTCGCACGAGCCCGGAAAAGAAGCCGCCCCGGCCGGGATGTCTCCCAGCCGGGGCGGCTTCGTGAAACGTCGAGCGACTCAGCTTTCGGTCGTGCTCGGCGATTCGGTTCCTTCGGCCGCCGCCTCGGCGGACTCGTCGTCCTCCTCGACCACCGCGAGGTCCACCGGCACCGGCACTTCCTCGTCCTCGGTGTGCACCTTGGACGGGGTCTCGGGACGCGGCGGCTGCTCGGCGGGAATGTTGGTCACGCCGAGCACGATGCGGCGGTGGATCGGATCGACCTCCAGCACGCGCATGTCGAGATTCATCGTCTCGTACACGAGATCGGCCGGGCTGTTGACCGGCTTCTCGTTGGGCGAGAGCTGCGAGATGGGCACGAATCCTTCGATGTCGTTGCCGATGTCCACGACCACGCCCTTGTCCATCAGGCGCACGACCTTGCCCTGGAGCTCGGTGCCCACCGGGTAGGTCTCGCCGATGCGGAGCCACGGATCTTCCTCGGCCTGCTTGAGCCCGAGCGAGATCCGCTTGTTGTCGCTGTCGATGTTGAGGATGACGACGTCCACCGTGTCGCCCTTCTTCACCACTTCCGACGGATGCTGCACGCGCTTGGTCCAGCTCATGTCGGAGATGTGGATGAGCCCGTCGATGCCGGGCTCGATCTCGACGAACGCGCCGAAGCTCGTGAGGTTGCGGACCTTGCCGGTGATGCGCGTGCCCACGGGGTAGCGCAGCGGCAGCACCATCCACGGATCCTGCTCGGTCTGCTTCATGCCGAGCGAGATCTTCTCTTCGGCCGGATCGACCTTGAGCACCACCGCCTCGATGGTCTCGCCGATGGAGACGAGCTTGGACGGATGGCGCACGTTGCGGGTCCAGCTCATCTCGCTGATGTGCACCAGCCCTTCGATGCCGGGCTCGAGCTCGATGAACGCGCCGTAGTTCGTGATGCTCACCACCTTGCCCGTGACGCGCGTGCCGACCGGGTACTTGTCGGCGACGTCCTTCCACGGGTAGCTCTGGAGCTGCTTGAGGCCGAGCGAGATGCGCTCGCGGGTCCAGTCGATGTCGAGGACCTTGACCTCCAGCTCCTGGCCGATCTGGACCATCTCCGACGGGTGCGAGATGCGGCCCCACGACATGTCGGTGATGTGGAGCAGGCCGTCCACGCCGCCCAAGTCGATGAAGGCGCCGAAGTCGGTGATGTTCTTCACCACGCCCTTCCGCACCTGATCCTTCTGGAGCTCCTTCATGAGCTTCTCGCGCTTGCCGGCGCGCTCGGTCTCCAGGATCACGC
>JAGWRI010000126.1 GCA_028876525.1 Gemmatimonadota bacterium
CGTGATCTGGCGGCCGTTGGGCGCGAGCGTGAGATGGGACGGGACGCTCCACGCGACCCGGCGATTTAGTACCATACTGGTACTATTACGGTTCCAGGCGGCAACGCTGATCGGCAGCGTCGACTGAACGCGGAGCGTCGCGTACTCGGGGGAGATCGCCAGCCGGCCGGTGGTGCACTGGCGGTGCAGGTACGCCACGCCGCCAGTGATGGCATTGCGCGATGGTTCCTCGCCCAGGTAGGTGTCGTTCATCGAGTGCAATCGGACCCCGTGCGCAAGCCTCACCACCTCCAGCATGGCGGCAACCGCTTGCCGTTCAGCACGATCGCTGGAGGCGGCAATCTGTCTCTGAAGCTCGGCGATTAGGGCAGCCGTGGAGTCCGAATACGGCGTGCTGAACGACGGGAATTGATTGCGCCGGGTCAGGAGGGTCAGCAGGTCGCCAGGAACCTGAACGCCCACCAACAGGTCGGCTGGGACAGGCCAGTTCGAACTCGTAGGAGCAGCGACCGCGACCGCGCCGATGCAGAGTGAGTCATGTCGCGCATTGTACCGCCCCTTCGCCTTCAGCACCTGCAGCGCTTGTTGGGTGAACAGATTCCCCTGCGAATGAGCGATAAGAATCACATGCTGCCCATCTTGGTCTCTTGCGCTGGCCAGGTAGCGGGCGAGGCTGTCGGCGTCTTCCGCAGAGGAGCTGGAGCCAGCCACGACAGCGGCGTACTGACGAACGGCCTCGATGTAGTCATTGGTCTCTACCGCCGTCGTCGCCGCGTCCCCTGCACAACGGGCGAACGCCACCATGCGTGCCACAACGGACCACGCGAACTGCCAGCGGATGCCGACGGCAGCGCACCAGAAGTTCCTGGACAGGTCTGCCGGAAGCTGCTGCGACCATGTGCGATTGTAAAATTTATCGACTTCTGTAATGGACGAGTTGAGTTGTCCCGAGCGACCCAACTCACAGGACAATCGCCGGGCCGTCGCAAGCGCCTCCTCGAACGTCGTCCGTATCCCGTTCACGTACACCACCCGCGTCGGCTCCGCCGTGCCCGCCACCTCGGGCGCGCGCTGCGGCGCGCACCCCAGGCCCGGCGCCACGTCACGCGCCGCCCCCGGCGCCCGGCTCGCCACCGTCACCACCCCGCCGCCGCCCCCGCCAAACTCGCTTCCGCCCAGCACGAACTCCCGCAGGGCAAGCGCGCGGTCTACCCGCACGATGGCCGCCGAATCGCGGATCAGATCGTACGCCGCGAGCCCCGCCAGCCTGATGCGCCGGCCCGCCTCCTCCGGGCCCACGGCGTCGAACAGCAGCCCCGCACGATCCAGAATTTCCTGGTAGCGCCCCACGGGGTCGGCCGCGGTGAGCAGGCTCCGCAGCTCCACCACCCACTCGTCGTCCGCGGCCGGCAGCGCAACGTCCACGTCCGCCGCCGCCCAGAGCACGTGCCCGCGCCCCATGGTCACGGCGCCCGACGCCGGCACGAGCGTGTCGTCGAGCAGCACCAGCACGTTGGTGTAGCCCGGCGCCGCCGCGAACGCATACGGGACGGTGCTGCCCTCGGGATACGCGCTGTCCCGCGCCGCACCCGTCGTGAGGACGCCGGGATCCACCCGCACGGCAAGCGGGCGCGTGTCGCAGACGCCGCCGCGGTTCCTCGCCGCGGCGATGCGGACGCCGTCCTCGAACAGCTGGACGGTGCCGGAGTCGGGCACGTCCAGGTAGATCTCCGAGAACCGCGCGCCGGCGGGCCGCCCGGGCAGCGCCACGGCGCCCGAGTCGGACGTGCCCTCGACCACCCACCGCGCGACGAACGCGGAATCGTTGCGGCTCCGGATCCGGAACCGGTTGGCGCACACGTAGTCGAGGTCGACACTGTCGTGACGCGCCTTGACCGACGCGCGGGACTGCGCGGCGGCAGCCGCGCCGGCGGCCGCGCCCGGCGCGGTGGACCGTTCGGCGCGACACGCCCAATCGGCGAGAAGCACGGTGAAGGCCATGGACACGGCGGCCAGCGGCACGCGACGCAAGCGGGCAAGCAGCATGGGCGGGAGCCTCCCTGAAAGTTGACGCCGCCCCACGATCGGAAACACGACGCATCTGATCGCGCCGGCACGCGGTCCGAACGGACGCTCGCCCGGCGACGCGGCGAGTGTAGGCCGAGGGCCACATACGCCCACCACCGAATCGTCGCCGGCGGGCGCAAACGAACGTCTGGCCCGTCCGCGCGGCCTTCCCCGAACGCCGACCCGCCGGTGAGGAAAGGGCCGACACCTGCCGTACCACCTCCCGATGCCTCGGCGGCGCGAATCCCGGCATCCTCTGGTATCCACCCACGAGGGACGTATGGGAACGCCTACCACCACCCTGGGCGGCCCCCCCGGCGTCGCCGAATTTCCGCCCCACGATTCCGCGCCCGGTCCGGAACACATCCCGCACGCGAAGGGCCATCCGTCGGATTACGCGCCGGCACTCATCAAGCGGCGGCAGGCGTTCGTCGAGACGTTCACCGGTGTGCATCTGGAGCACATCCCGGTGTACTCGCTGCCCGTCGAGCACGCGATGGGCAACATCGAGAACTTCACCGGCGTCGCGCAGATCCCGCTCGGCATCGCCGGTCCCCTGCGGATCGACGGCGAGCACGCGAAGGGCGAATTCCTGATCCCGCTGGCCACCACCGAGGGCTCGCTCGTCGCGTCGTACAGCCGCGGCATGAAGGTGCTGAACCTCTCGGGCGGCGTGAAGACCACGGTGTGCGGCGGCGGGATGCAGCGCGCCCCGGTGTTCGTGTTCGACTCGGCGCGCGAGGCGCGCGATTTCCTGGTCTGGGTGGACGAGCACCTGGCCCCGATCCGCCAGGTGGCCGAGGCGACGTCGCACGTGGCGCGGCTGCGGCGCATCGAGCCGTACCTGTCCAACCGGTTCGCGTTCCTGCGGTTCAATTTCTCCACCGGCGACGCGGCCGGGCAGAACATGGTGGGCAAGGCGACGTACGCGGCGTACCAGTGGATTCTGGCGAACAACCACACGGTGCGACGCGCCTACCTCGAATCGAACTTCGCCACCGACAAGAAGCCGTCGCACGTGAACGTGCTGCATCCGCGCGGCAAGCGCGTGACGGCCGAGGCGACCATTCCGCGCGACCTCCTGCGCGAGCACATGCGCGTGGCGCCGGAGCAGCTCGCGTACCACTGGGGAGTGGCCAACGTGGGCGCCATGCTGTCGGGCGCGAACAACAACGGCCTCCACTCGGCCAACGCGATCACCGCGATGTTCATCGCCACGGGGCAGGACGTGGCGAACGTGGCCGAGGGCGCGGCGGCGACGACGTACACCGAGGTGACGGAGGACGGCGCGCTGTACTTCTCCATCACGATTCCGTCGCTGATCGTGGCCACGCACGGCGGCGGCACGCACCTGGCCACGCAGCGCGAGTGCCTGCGCATGCTGAGGTGCGACGGCAAGGGGATGGTGAACAAGCTGGCCGAGATCGTGGCCGGCACGGTGCTGGCGGGCGAGCTGTCGCTCGCTTCGGCGATCTCGTCGCTGGAGTGGGTCTCGGCCCACGAGAAGCTGGGGCGGAACCGGTGACCACGCAGGCCCTGCCGCGCCGCGCGCCGCAACCGGCGGAAGCGCCGCCGGCC
>JAGWRI010000127.1 GCA_028876525.1 Gemmatimonadota bacterium
CCAGCGCCACCGACACGGGCACGACCGACACCCGCTGGAGGGCGGCCGCGTCGCCGCCGGCGGCCGGCAGCCACTCCCCGCGGACAACGGCGAGCGGCTCCACGACCACCGCCGCGGAGCGCGGATGGCGCGCCGCCCGCAGATGGTACAGATCGGCGTGATCCTCCATCTCGACGACGGCCAGGTCGGCGAGCATCGGGATCCAGAGGCGGCCGAGCAGGGCGAGCGTGTCGGGCAGCTCCACCGACGCCGCCAGCAGTTCGGAGACCTCGAGCTGGAACTGCTGCCGGGCTTCCATGAGCTTGCGCTCGGTGATGTCGCGCAGGACGACCGAGCCGTAGAACTGCCCGTTGCTCTCCAGGCGGGCGATGGCCGCTTCGGCGGGGAACTCCTCGCCGTTCTTCCGCCGGCCCGCGATCTCCTGACGCTCGCCCATCCGCCGGGCCGGGAGCTCGGCGCGGATGAACTGCTCGACGTGCTTGTGGTGGATCTTCCGGGCCTGCGCCGGGAGGAGCACGTCAATCGGCTGGCCCAGGATCTCGTCGGGCGAATACCCGAAGATGCGCGACGCTCCGTCGTTGAAGAAGGTGATTCGCTGATCACGGTCAACGGCGATAATCGCATCGGCCGAAATGCCGATGATGGCAGCAAGTACAGACCCGGGGAGAGGCGCTGTCATCGAAAAGCAGTCAGGGTGACCTTCGAGAAGAATAACCAGCGAACAAGGAAGAGATTGAGGTGGCCTGTAGGGCTTTTCCCTACATTGTTCCTGAAAATACCTGAGCGCAAGCCCGCGCAAACCCGACAGTTCAAGTGGGCCTTGGAGCATAGGTTGAGCCCTCGGTAAGTCAGCGGACAGCCGAATCGATGACATCCCGACGCAGGAACCCTCCCGGATGGACGTCCCCGGTCCGCGCGCGACGTCTCGCGCTCGGACCGGCGGTCGCCATCCTCCGCGTGGAGGCGCTCGCCGGGTGACCACAACCCATCCCAACGCTTCGGCCTTTCGGGCCACCGCCAAACCCGACGTGTTCTCGACTTCTCCCGCGCGCGACTGGAGCCTGATCGAGCGAATCCTCCGGATGCCGCTCATCGGGAAGCTCTTGGGCGCCAACATGCTGGTGGCCCTGGCGGCGCTGACGGTGTCGGCGGTATTCGGGCATCCCGGGCTGTTCGCGCTGGTCTGCATCGCGCTGGCCATCAGCTTCGTGGTCGGGGCCCTGATGGTGCGGCTGGCCCTGGTGCCGCTGGACGATCTGGGGGAGGTGGCCAGCCGGGTGGCGGACGGCGACTTCTCGGCGCGGGTGCCGGTGTCGCGGCTGGCGGACGCGCAGATCGCGGAGTTGGCCGACGCGTTCAACCGGCTGCTGAGCCGGGTGGAGAGCGACCGGGCGCGGATTCAGCACCTCGTGCGGCAGAGCCTGCGGGTGCGCGAGGCGGAGCACGCGCACATCGCCGAGGAGCTGCGGGAGGCGACGGCGCAGCAGTTGTCCGGGTTGGCGATGCACCTGTCGGCGGCGGTCCGGGAGTGCCCGGATCCGGCGGTGGCGCCGAACTTGGTGGCGGCGCGGGACATCGCGGCGCGGATGGTGGAGGACGTGCAGTCGGTCGCCGAGTCGGTCTATCCCGGACTGCTCGGCGAGTTCGGGCTGCCGGCGGCGTTGGAGGCGCTGGGCCGCCGGGCCTCGCGGCGGAGCAACCTGGCGGTCGAGGTCTCGGCCGACCGAGAGATCACGGGCCTGCCGCAGGCGCTGCTGACGGCGTTGTACCGGGTGGCCGACGAGGCGGTGCGCAACGTCGAGCTGCACGCGCACGCGGGGACGGTGTGGATCAACCTGTCGCGCGAGGGCTCGACGATCGTGCTGCAGGTCGAGGACGATGGAACGGGATTCGACGTAGCCGCGGAGGACCGGGCGTCCTCCGGAATCGGACTGTTCCGGGCGCGGGAGCTGCTCGCCCATGCAGGCGGCGAGATGCAGATTTCCAGCGCGCCGGGCAGTGGAACCAGTGTGGTCGCAACGGCCACCGTTCACGAGGATTTGAACCAGTGACCAACGACATCATTCGCGTCGTCCTGGCGGACGACCACACGGTGGTCCGTGCCGGCCTCAAGGCAGTGCTGGGCGGAGCCAAGGACATCCAGG
Source organism: Gemmatimonadota bacterium (assembly GCA_028876525.1). GTDB lineage: Bacteria > Gemmatimonadota > Gemmatimonadetes > Gemmatimonadales > Gemmatimonadaceae > JAGWRI01. The sequence continues at coordinate 2,145 of JAGWRI010000127.1, forward strand.
TGGTGGGCGAGGTCGCGAACGGCGCGGACGCCGTGGCGATGACGGAGAAGCTCGACCCCGACGTGCTGGTCATGGACCTGTCCATGCCGCAGATGGACGGCGCCGAGGCGACGAAGGCGCTGGCCGCGGCGGGCACGCGGTCCAGGATCCTGATCCTGACGATGCACTCGCCGGACGAGGCGCTGGTGCCGCTGCTGGAAAGCGGGGCGAGCGGCTTCCTGCAGAAGAGCGCGGCCGATCGGGAGCTGGTGGACGCGGTGCGGGCAGTGGCGCACGGCGACACGTATCTCCAGCCGTCGGCGGCGCGAGTACTGGCGGGGGGCCTGCGCAAGAAAGCCGAGCACATCGACGAGCGCACGAAGTTCGAGCGGCTGACGCAGCGCGAGCGCGACGTGTTGCGGCTGGTGGCGCAGGGCTACTCGGCGCCCGAAATCGGGCAGCGGCTGTTCATCAGCCCCAAGACCGTGGACACCTACAAGCAGCGCATCCAGGAGAAGCTCGGGTTGCAGCACCGGTCGGAGTACGTGCAGTTCGCGCTGCACCTCGGGCTGCTGACCGAGGAGTGACCCCTCCCGAGCCGCCCCGGCGGGCGCAGCCCGCCGGGGCGGTCGCGTGTGCGGAAGCGATTGGCGGACATTAGTATGAAGGTCCATCCGGACATCTCGTCCGCGATGTCGCACCCGTCGCACTCATGACCGTCAATCGCCATTCCGACCCGGTGGCGCGAAGCGCCCCCCAGGGCGGCGGCCACGGACTCCGGCCGGTCCTCGTCCGGGAGCCCCGCCATGAGCCGCCCGCCGACCACGTCGAGCGGAATCCCGGCACGCCGCTGGACCTCGACGCCGTGCGCGCGGTGCGCGTGAACCGGAGCGCAGTGGAACGGCGCGCGGCGACGATTCCGACCCGTCGCACGGTGAAGAAGGAATGGCAGGCGGCCTGGCTGCTGCGGGCCATCACGCTGATCGACCTGACGACCCTGTCGGGCGACGACACGCCGGGCAACGTGCGCCGGCTGTGCGCGAAGGCGATGCGTCCGCTGCGCGATGACGTCGAGCGCGGACTGGGCGTCGAGTCGCTGGGAATCACGGCGGGCGCGGTGTGCGTGTATCACGCCATGGTGCCGACGGCGGTGGAGGCCCTGGGGGGCACGGAGATCCCGGTGGCCGCGGTGTCGACCGGGTTTCCGGCGGGGCTGAGTCCGTTCGCGCAGCGGCTGGAGGAGATCCACGCGTCGGTGGCCGCCGGGGCGCGCGAGATCGACATCGTGATCACGCGCTCGCACGTGCTCACGGGGAACTACGAGGCGCTGTATCACGAGGTGAAGGCGTTCCGGGCGGCGTGCGGCGACGCGCACATGAAGGCGATTCTGGCCACCGGGGAGCTGGCGACGCTTGGCAACGTGGCGCGGGCGAGCCTGGTGGCGATGCAGGGCGGAGCGGATTTCATCAAGACGTCGACCGGCAAGGAAGGCGTGAACGCGACGATGCCGTTCGCGCTCGTGATGGCGCGGATGATTCGCGAGTACTTCGAGCGGACGGGGTACGCCGTCGGGTTCAAGCCGGCGGGGGGCATCCGCACGGCCAGGCAGGCGCTCGAATACCTGTACCTGATGAAGGAAGAACTGGGCAACCGGTGGCTGCGCGCGGACCTGTTCCGGTTCGGCGCCAGCTCGCTGCTCACCGACATCGAGCGGCAGCTCGAGATGTTCCTCACCGGCCGGTACGCGGCAGCGCACCGCCAGCCGATGGGTTAGGGGAGGAGCGCGACATGGCGAGTGTTTCGGCGATCTTCGAGACCATGGAATACGGGCCGGCGCCCGAGAGCGACGCCGAGGCCGTGAAGTGGCTGACGGCCCACGGCCGGACGTTCGGGCATTTCGTCGGCGGCCGGTGGACCGATCCGGGGGCGACGTTCGAGGTGATGGATCCGGCGACGGCGACGGTGCTGGCGCGGGTGTCGCAGGGCGCCGCGGCCGACGTGTCGGCGGCGGTCGAGGCGGCGCGCGACGCGCTGCCGGCGTGGCGCGGCCTGAGCGGCCACGCGCGGGCCCGGTATCTCTACGCGCTGGCCCGCGAGGTGCAGAAGCACTCCCGCCTGTTCGCCGTGCTGGAGAGCATGGACAACGGGAAGTCCATCCGCGAGACGCGCGACATCGACGTTCCGCTCGTCGCGCGGCACTTCTACCACCACGCGGGCTGGGCGCAGCTGGCGGAGACCGAATTCGCCGGCTACCACGCCGTGGGCGTGGTGGGGCAGATCATTCCGTGGAACTTCCCGCTGCTGATGCTGTCGTGGAAGATCGCGCCGGCGCTCGCGGCCGGGAACACGGTGGTGCTCAAGCCGGCGGAGTTCACGCCGCTCACGGCCCTGCTGTTCGCCGAGATCGCGCAGCGCGCGGGACTTCCGGACGGCGTGGTGAACGTCGTGACGGGCGACGGCGACACCGGACGGCTGCTGGTCGAGCACGGGGACGTGGACAAGATCGCATTCACCGGCTCGACCGAGGTGGGGCGCGTCATCCGCCGGGCGACGGCGGGAAGCGGCAAGAAACTGAGCCTCGAGCTGGGCGGGAAGAGCCCGTTCGTCGTGTACGAGGACGCCGACCTGGACAGTGTCGTGGAAGGCGTGGTGGACGCGATCTGGTTCAACCAGGGGCAGGTTTGCTGCGCCGGCTCGCGGCTGCTGGTGCAGGAGGGGGTGGCCGATCGGCTCGTTGCGAAGCTGCGGGCGCGAATGGAGTCGCTGCGTCTCGGGTCGTCGCTCGACAAGGCGGTGGACATGGGGGCGATCGTCGCGCCGGTGCAGCTCGAGCGGATCCGCGGCCTGGTGGAGACGGGAGTTGCCGAGGGGGCGAAGCTGTGGCAGCCGTCGTGGGCCTGCCCCACGGAGGGCTATTTCTATCCGCCCACGCTGTTCACCGACGTCGAGCCGGCGTCCACCATCGCGCAGGTGGAGATTTTCGGACCGGTGATCGTCACGATGACCTTCCGGACGCCCGAGGAAAGCGTGGCGCTGGCCAACAACACGCCGTACGGGCTGGCGGCCAGCGTGTGGACGGAGAACATCAACCTCGCGCTGGACATCGCACCGAAGATCAAGGCGGGCGTGGTGTGGATCAATTCGACCAACCTGTTCGATGCGGCGGCCGGATTCGGCGGATACCGGGAAAGCGGCTTCGGCCGCGAGGGCGGGCGCGAGGGGATGTGGGAGTACCTGAAGGCCGACTGGGAGGCGGATGGCCGGGAGATTGCGGTGCGCGCCCATCCGGCGGACGCCGCGGCGGCGACGTCGGCGGAGGCGGGGTCCCGCGAGCTGCCGGCGATCGACCGGACGCCGAAGCTGTTCATCGGCGGGAAGCAGGTGCGCCCCGACGGGGGCTACAGCCGGACGGTCGTCGGCGCGAAGGGGCGGCTCGTGGGGGAGGTCGGGGAGGGCAACCGGAAGGACATCCGCAACGCAGTGGAGGCGGCGCACAACGCGTGGCCGGCGTGGGCCAGGGCGACGGGGCATCTGCGCGGGCAGATCCTGTACTACGTCGCCGAGAACCTGTCGGCGCGCGAAGGCGAATTCGCGGAGCGAATCTGCGCCATGACCGGGGTGAGCCGGCGGGCCGCGGTGCGCGAGGTGGAGGCGTCGGTCTCGCGGCTGTTCACGTACGCCGCGTGGGCGGACAAGTACGACGGCGCGGTGCACGCGGTGCCGATCCGGGGCGTGGCGCTGGCCATGAACGAGCCGGTCGGCGTGCTCGGTCTGCGCTGCCCGGACGATTATCCGCTGCTCGGGTTCGTGTCGCTGGTCGCGCCGGCGATCGCGACGGGGAACGCGGTGATCGCGCTGCCGTCCACGCCGCATCCGCTCTCGGGCACGGACTTCTACAGCGTGCTCGAGACCTCGGACGTGCCGGCGGGCGTGGTGAACATCGTGACGGGCGATGCGCGGGGGTTGATCAAGGTGCTCGCCGACCACGACGACGTGGAAGGGGTGTGGTGCTTCGGCCCGCGCGAGAGCGTGCGGACGGTGGAGGCGGCGTCGGCGGCGAACATGAAGCGCACCTGGTGCTCGTGGCACGAGCGCGACTGGCCGGATCCGCGCCAGGGCGAGGGGCGGGAATTCCTGCGCCAGGCGACGCAGGTGAAGAACATCTGGATTCCGTACGGAGAGTGAGAACCGGCGGGCATCGGGACGCGTGGTGAATCGGCAGGTCGCGCCCGGCGTTCGCCGCGCGCCCGTTCCGGCTCACCGGCTCACCGGCTCACCGGCTCACCCAGCAGCCTCGCCATCTCCCGCGCGTTCGTCGTCCCGTAGTTCGCATAGCAATTGTTGAATAGCAGGTGGACCTCCCCGGCGCGCTCGGCGAGGGCGAGCACCTTGGGGACCCATTCGGCGAGCTGGCCCTCGTCGTACAGGTACCGGAAGCGCTCGCTCACCGTGGCGACCGGGCCCTCCCAGAATTCCGCGCGCCGTCCGTGGAAGCGCACCACCGCCAGGGCGGGGTTCGTCGCCTCGCTCACCGGCGGCACGCTGCTTTCGAGCCCCTGCGGCTCGTCCACGACGACGTAGGCGAATCCGTTACGCGCGAGCAGGGCGAGCGTGCGATCACGGGTGCCATCGGCCAGCCAGTCGCGGTGGCGGAATTCCACCGCCGCCGGGCGGTCGCCCAGCCGCCGGCGGGCATCCTCGACGACCGCGGCGCTGGCGCGCGACGGGCGCACCCAGCGCGGATACTGCAGGAAGATCGCGCCCAGCTTGCCGGTGGCTCGCAGCGGATCGAGCGCGCCGAGGAACAGGCGCCAGGCCTCGTCGAGCAGCTCGGCCGGCAGGTCTTTGGCGTACAGCCGTTGCTTTCCGCGGATGGCCACGGGCAGCGCGTCGCGGATCGCCTTCGGAAGGCGCGCGGTCTCCGTTGGCTGTCCCGTCATCAAGGCGTGCGCCTTGACGTCGAACACGAACGCATCGGGGGTGCGCTCGGCCCACAGCGCGGCCACGCGGCGGGCCGGGACGGCGTAGTACGTGGAATCCACCTCGACCAGTGGAAACCGCGAAGCGTAGTAGCGCAACCGCGCTTCGGGAGAGGCGACGCCGTCGGGATAGAACACGCCGGGCGCGATCATGGTGGGGTCGGTCCAGCTGGCCGTGCCGATCCGGATGCGCGCACCCGAGGGGGCGCGCAGGGCCGGCACGTCGGCGGCTCCCGCGGCCGCGCTGCGCCGCAGCGCTTCGGCGACGCCCGGGTC
>JAGWRI010000013.1 GCA_028876525.1 Gemmatimonadota bacterium
ATCACGAACATCCAGGACCAGCCGGTCAACCGCATCGCCGACCTCGATCCCAACGACATCCAGAGCATCGAAGTCCTCAAGGGCCCGTCGGCGGGCGCCATCTACGGCTCGCTGGCGTCCAACGGCGTCATCGTGATCACCACCAAGCGCGGCCAGGCCGGCGCGCCCAAGGTGAGCTTCACGCAACGCGTGGGCCAGTACTCCCTCTCGCACGAGCTCCACTTTCGCTGCTTCACGTCGGCGGCCGAAGCGAACGACTGGTGGACCAACGTCTATGGTGGCAACGGCCTGCCGCCTGTGCCGTGGCAGCCGGTGTGCCACGACTTCGAGAAGGAGTTCTACGGCGGCAACCCGGCGTCGTACGAGACCGACCTGTCCGTCTCGGGCGGCACGGCGGCCACCTCGTACTACATCGGCGGGCTGGCCAGCCGCGACAATGCCATCCAGATGAACTCGTACTACCAGAAGCAGTCGATCACGGCCAACATCGGCCAGTTGATCGGCGCCCACATCAACCTGCGGTCGAACAACCAGTTCATCCACACGCTCACCGACCGCGGCATCTCGGGCAACGACAACAGCCCCGTGGTCTCGCCGGGCGACGTCTTCTCGGCCACGCCCACGTGGGTGAACCTGCAGGGCACGAACGGCAACTATCCGTACAATCCGTTCGTGAGCGACGGCGCCAATCCGTTCCAGGACGCCGCGCTGGTCAAGAACCCCGAGGACGTGTACCGCTACATCGGCAGCGTGAACACGAACCTGTCGGCCTACTCGTCGGCGCGGCAGACGCTGGACTTCACGCTCATCGCGGGCATCGACGCCTTCCAGTACAACTCGCACCTCTATTCGCCGCCGAACGCCTACTTCGAGTCGGCCGACGGCCTGCCGGGCACCGTGGTCACGAACAAGACGAGCAGCGTGTTCGCGAACATGAGCCTCACCGGCGAGCATAAGCTGATCACGAACCGGTTCACGGCCACGACCTCGTTCGGGCTGCGCCAGGGGCGGCGGCAGAGCGACGGCGTGTACAACCGCGGCCAGGACCTCCCGGCCGGCGTGACCGACGTGAACTACGGCGTGCAGCAGTCGCTGCTCGAGACGCAGTTCCTGGTCAAAGACTACTCCTACTACCTGCAGGAAGAGTTCCTCACCCTGAACGATCGCCTGTTCCTGACGGCCGCCATGAACGCCGAGCGGTCCAGCGTGAACGGCGACGACAAGAAGTTCTACACGTATCCCAAGTACGCCGTGTCGTACCGGCTGCCCTGGCTGCCGAGGTGGGCCGACGACATCAAGCTCCGCGCCGCCTACGGCAAGGCCGGCAACCAGCCGGGCTATGGCAGCAAGTTCACCAGCCTGCCGATCAGCGTGTACTCCGGCGCCCTGGGCGCGACGCCGTCGGGCACGGCCGGCAATCCGGCCATCAAGCCCGAGACGTCCACCGAGACGGAGTTCGGCACGGACATCCAGCTCCTGGGCGGCCGCGCCGCGCTGAGCGCCACGTACTTCAACAAGGACGTGAACGACCTGATTCTCTCGGCCGCGGTGGCGCCGTCCACCGGCTACACGACCAAGATCCTGAACGGCGGCTCGATGCGGAACACCGGCACCGAGTACTCGCTGAGCATGACGCCCGTCGATCGCGGCAGCTTCACGTGGGTGTCGCGCACGACGTTCGCCAACGTCTGGAGCCGGGTGACGAACCTGGCCGTGCCGTGCTTCCTGGGCGGCGCGTTCTTCTCGCAGCGGTTCGGCGCCCCGTACGTCTGCACCGGCTACTCGGTGACGACGCTCCAGGCGTTCAACGGCTGGGACACGACGTTCGCCAGCGGCAAGATGGTGAGCCGCAAGCGCCACATCTCCAACTGGGAGAGCGCGCCGAAGTACACGATGGGCTTCTACAACGAATTCGACTACAAGGACTTCAGCCTGTCGGGCCTGGTGGACTACCGCCGCGGCGGCTACGCGGTGGACCTCACCGGTCTGTACGTGGACCCGGTCGAGATCCTGCAGGACACGATGATGACGAACACGCGGTTCGGCAATTACCTCAAGGGCTACGCGTCGTACGTCGAGCCGGCGGGCTTCGTCAAGCTCCGCGAGATCAACCTCACGTATCACCTGCCGCGCGCGCTGACCGAGCGGCTGATCGGCGGCGGGCGCGACCTGCGGCTGGAAGTCAGCGGCCGCAACCTCGCCACGTGGACCAAGTACAAGGGCTACGATCCGGAAGTCTCGAACTTCAGCAACCAGAACATCGGCCGCTTCCAGGACGTGACGCCGTATCCGCCCAGCCGCAGTCTCTTCGTTTCGGTGGTCGCCAACTTCTGACGTGATTATCTCACGAGGATGCATCGCATGATGATCAAACGCACAGTGGCGCTCATCGCGGGCCTCACGCTGTTCTCGGCGTGCAAGGACTCGACCGGAGTGCCCGACCTCAACAACGTCTCGTCGTCGCTGCTCCAGAGCGGGCTCAACGCCTCCTCGGTGCAGCTCCTGGTGACGGGGCTCCTCAACTCCGACCGCGGGAACCTCGGGATCGTGTTCCCGGAGACGATGGCGCGCGACATGTACCGCCTCGACTCCGCCGAGCCCCGCTTCATCACCGAGCTCATCGGCCTGCCGGCGGACCCCGGCGGCTTCGTGGGCGGCGGCATGTGGATCGGCTACTATTCCGAGATCCGCGCCGCCAACAACCTGATCGACAACATCGGCACGGCCAAGGACCTCTCGTCGGCCGAGCAGGCCGGCGTGAAGGGACTCGCGCAGACGTTCAAGGCGCTGGCCTACTACCGCACGCTCGAGATGCGCGACTCCATCGGCATCCCGATCGACGTCGATCACGACATCAATTCGCCGCCGGCGCCGTTCGTCTGCAAGCCGAACGCGCTGGACTACATCCTGGCCCTGCTCGACAGCGCCTACGCCAACCTGCAGAGCGCCGGCAGCACGCCGTTCCCGGTGTCGCTGCCCGGCGGGTTCAGCACCGCCGGCGACTACACCACGCCGGCCGCGTTCGCGGCGTGGAACCGCGGCCTGGCGGGGAAGGTGGCGTTCTACCGCGGCATGGATCACAGCAAGCCGAACGCGGCGAGCTTCGCCACCGCGGTCAGCGACCTGAACACGGCCATCGGCGCGATGGACCCGAGCACGCTGAACAACTCGGTGTACTACACGTACAGCACCGCGCCGGGCGATGCCACGAGCCCCATCGTGGACGCGGCCATCCACCTCAACCCGATGGTGGCCGACAGCATCCAGCCCGGCGACCTCCGCTCGGTGGAAATCACCAAGCGGTCGGTGGCGGCCACCGGCCAGGGCGTCACGACGTCGTACGACTACACGTACGCCATGCCGTCGGGCACGGGGAACCTCACCCGGCCGATGCCGGTGCTGACCAAGGCCGAGATGGTGCTGCTGCGGGCCCAGGCCGAGATCCAGCAGAACAACCTGGCCGCGGCCACGACCGACATCAACTTCGTCCGCACGAACCAGGGCGGCCTCCCGGCCTACCCGACGTTCGCCTCGCAGACCGACGCCATCAACGCCGTGCTCTACGAGAAGCGGTACTCGCTCCTGTTCACCGGCGCGCAGCGGTTCGTGGACCTGCGGGCCTACAGCCGGCTGAACGCCACGTACCTCCGGAAGGAAACCGCGACCGACGTGTTCCAGACCGCGCTGCCAGTTCCCACGCGCGAGGTGGACGGCCGTGGCGGCAGCATCGGCGCGCTGACTTGTAACTGACGCCCGCCGAGCAGTACTGTTGTGCGAACGGCCCCGGCGACCGCCGGGGCCGTTCGTTCTTTCCCGGCTCCGGGAAGGAGGCCCGCCATGTCCCGTCGCGCCGTCTGGCTTGTCGTCGTCGCCCTGCTCGCCGCCGGGTGCTTCCATCGCGCCCGTCTCGCCGACGTTCCGAACGGCAACGTCATCACCGAAGACGAGATCGACGCCAGCCACTCCAACACGATCTACGACGTCATCGCCAAGCTCCGCCCCGAATACCTGCGCGACCGCGGCCCCGTCGCCCTCACCGGCGGGGCCCGCGACGTCGCCACCGTGTTCCTCAACAGCGAGGAGTACGGGCCCATCGCCGGCCTGCGCGACTTCCCGGCCAGCGACATCGAACAGGTGCGCTACTTCTCCGGCATCGACGCCGTGACGAAATTCGGGAAGTGGTACGGCACCGGGGTCATCCAGCTCATCTCGCGCAACCACTGAGCCGCGACGCCCCGGACGCGCCGCCCGCTCCTTCCGTCCCATCCGCCGCCCGGCATGCGACTCAGACGCTCCCTCGGCACCCTCTCGCTCGTCGCCATCCTGTACTTCACCGTCTCGGGCGGCCCGTTCACCACCGAGGGGCTGGTCCACGCCGTGGGCCCGGGCGTCGGGCTCCTCCTCATCCTGCTCGTCCCCATCGTCTGGTCGGTACCCGAGGCGCTCATCGTCGGCGAGCTGGCCAGCATGCTCCCCGAAGAGGGCGGCTACTACCGCTGGGTCGAGCGCGCGTTCGGCCCCTTCTGGGCCTTCCAGAACGGCTGGCTCACCTGGATGTACTCCCTCGTGGACATGGCGCTCTACCCGCTGCTCTTCCTGGCGTACCTCGGCTACTTCGTGCCGGGCCTCACGCCGCTGGAGAAGTGGGCGCTGGCCCTGGCCATGATCTGGGGCGCCACGGCGATCAACCTGTTCGGCGCCCTCCGCGTGGGGCGCAGCTCCGTGGTGAGCGGGGTGTTCATCGTCGTGGGGTTCCTGGCCGTGACGCTTGCCGCGCTGCCGCACGCGCACCACACCCCCTGGGTGCCGTTCACGAAGCCGGGGCAGGGGGCGGCCCGGGGCATTGCCGTCGGGCTCTCGCTCGCCCTCTGGAACTACATCGGATGGGACAACGCCTCGACGGTGCAGGGCGAGGTGCGCGACGCCACGCGCAGCTACCCGCGCGCGCTGGCCATCGCCCTCCCGCTGGTCACCGTCGGCTACCTGCTTCCCCTGCTCGCCACGCTCGCCGCCACCGACTGGCGGACGTGGACCGACGGCGGGTGGCCCGAGATCGCGCGCGCGGCGACCGGCGGATTCGGACCCTTCCTCGCGGGGTGGATCGCCCTGGCCGGGATCGTGAGCGCGCTCGGGCTGTTCAACGCCCTCCTGCTGGCCTACTCCCGCATTCCGTTCGTGATGGCCGACGACGGATTCCTGCCGGCCCGCCTCGCGAAGACCGACCGCGCCGGCACGCCGGCCAACGCCGTGCTCGTGTCGGCGGTGTGCTACTCGGTGTTCGTGCTCGTGCCGTTCGGGCGCCTGATCGTGGCCGACGTGGTGCTCTACTCGCTCGCGCTGTTCCTGGAGTTCGGCTCGCTCATCGCCCTGCGCAAGCGCGAGCCGCAGCTCCGGGGGGCCTTCCGGATCCCGGTGGGACGGGGCGGCGTGATCGCGCTGGCCGCCATCCCCATGGCCATCATGGCATATCTGGTATATCAGGGCGTCGTGGGCGGCGACTACGAGTGGCCGGCGCTGGCCGGGAGCGCGGTGGCCGTCGCTCTCGGCCCGCTCTGGTTCCGCATCGCCGCGCGCACGCCGCGGGGACGGCGCCGCCTGGAGGGCGTCCGGTAGGCCGTCCCGTCCCGCATCACCAACGCCCTCCGCCGGGCCCGGACGTCCGGGGCGTCAGCCGTCGCTCGGGCGCACCACCGGCAACCCGGCCGCGGTCCAGGCGTCGTAACCGCCCGCCATCGGCGTCACGTCGGTGAATCCGGCGGCCCGGAGCACGCTCGCGCCGATCACCGACCGCGTGCCCGCGTGGCACTGGACCACGACCGGGGCCTCCCGGGGGGCGCGGCCGCCCCAGTCGGCCAGGTCGCCCAGCGAGATGCCCAGCGACCCCGGGATCACGCCTCCGGAGCGTTCGGCGGCGTTCCGCACGTCCACCAGCCGGAGCGACGGATCGGTGTCCATGCGGCGGCGCACGTCGTCCAATGGAGCGGGTTGCAGCGTCCACACGGGGAGCCCGGCGGCACGCCGGTCGGCGATGACCTCCCCCGCCACGGCCCACCCCGCGACGCGGTCGAAGCCGATGTGGTGGAGGCGCAGCGCCAGCGGGCGCAGATCCTCCTCGCGGGCAACGAGCAGCACCACCGGGCACTCCTCGGGGGCCACCGATCCGAAGTAGCTCGTGAACGATTTCGACTTCGGCACGCAGATCGTGCCGGGCACGAACTCGCTCATGAACCATGCCGACGGCCGGGTGTCCACCGCGAATCCGCCCCCCGCGATCGCGGCGTCCAGCTCGGCGGCGGACAGCTCGGGGGCCGTGGCCTCCGGCGCGGGGTCCGGCGCGCCGTCGCGGTTCACGCGCTTCATGCGCGCGAAGTAGCGGGGCGGCTCGGGCTGCGCCGTGAGAATGTCGCGCACGAAGGCGTCCTCGTCGGTGGCGCGCAGCGCGGCGTTGGTGAGCCGCTCGAAGCCGAGGGTCGATTGCGGCATCGACCCCAGCGCCTTGCCGCACGCCGAGCCCGCGCCGTGTCCGGGCCAGAGCTGCAGGTAATCGGGCAGGCTCCGCGCCGCCTGCAGCGACGCGAACAGGCGGCGGGCCGACGGTTCCATGGTGTCGGCCACGCCGGCGGCGCGCTCGAGCAGGTCGGGGCGCCCGACGTCGCCCACGAAGATGAAATCGCCGCTCAGCATCCCGATCGGCTCGTCCGACACGGTCGTGTCGGCCACGAGGTACGACACGTGCTCGGGCGTGTGCCCGGGAGTGTGCAGCACGGTGAGCCGCAGGGTGCCGACGTCGACCGTGTCGCCGTGACGCAGCAGCCGGGGCGTGTAGGCGAGCCGCGCCGGCTGCCCGCCGGACGGTTCGATCGTGAGGCGGTCGTCGAGGCGGTACCTCCACTCCGGCCCGCCCTCCGCCGACACGCACAGCGCTGCCTCGGTGAGCATGGCGAGCGTCCGCGCCCCGGACACGAAGTCGGCGTGGATGTGCGTTTCGGCCACGTGCGTGATGGTCAGCCCCTCGTCCGTGGCGGCCCGCGTGTACCGGGCGGCATCGACCGTGGGATCCACCACGATGGCGCGACGGGTGACCTCGCACCCGATGAGGTAGCTGGCCTGTGCAAGTTCGTCGTCGTAGAGGCGGCGGAAGATCATTGGGAGTCGGCGGGAGCGGGGTGGCGGAGGTCAGCCCAATCTAGGCGGTCCCGGCCCGGCGCGCCTCTGGCGCGGCCCATGTCCCGGTGAGACGTTTCGACGAATGCCGGGGCGCCGCCCCTCCCGATGCCTCCACCGGACACCTCGAGCCATGCGCAGAGCTTCCCCCTATCTCGCAGCCCTCGTTTTCGTTGCCGCGGCCTCCTCGCTGGCCGCCCAGGCCCCCAAGCGCCCGCTCACGCCGGCCGACTGGGACCACTGGAAGTCCATTACCGGCACCGCCATTTCGCCCGACGGAAAGTGGGTGGCGTATTCGCTCACGCCGCAGGCGGGCGACGGCGAGTTCGTGGTGCGCGCCACGTCCGGCGCCGCCGAATATCGCGTGCCGCGCGGCTTCATCGGGCGCCCGAACATGATTCCCGGGTCCACCGGGAGAGGCGGGGGCGTGCCGGGCGGGCGGATCTCGGCCGACTCGCGTTATGCGGCGGTGCTCACCTATGCCCCGATGACGGCGTTCGACTCGGCGCGGCACGCCGGGCGCGGGGGGCGGCCCGGACGTCCTCCCAAGGCGGCCCTCGCGATCGTGCGTCTGGCCGACGGCCACGTCACGACGGTCGCCGACGTGCGGAGCTTCGAGATGCCCGCCGAGGCGGGCGGGTGGATCGCCTATCAGCTGGATGAGGACACGACGGGCGCCAACGGGAACGGGCGCGGCGGCCGGGGGCCGGGAGGCGGGGCGGGCGAGGCGCCGGCCGACTCCAACGGCCACCGCAAGACGCCGGGCACGACGGTCGTGCTGCGCGACCTCGCCACGGGCGCCGAGACGCGCCTGGAGCACGTGACCGCCTATGCGTTCGACGACAGCGCCAGGTGGCTCGGCTACGTCGTTTCGACGAAGGACGGCGAGGGCGACGGGGTGTTCGTGCGCGCGCCGGGGCGCGACAGCGCCATCGCGCTCATGACCGGCAAGGGCGACTACCGCGACTTCGCCTTCGACCGCTCCGGCACGCAGGCGGCGTTCGCGTCCGACCGCGACGATTACGCGGCGAAGGCCCCGCGCTACACGCTGTATTACGTGTCGCTCGCCGACGCGAAGCCGGTGACGGTGGCCGCGGCGGGCACGCTGGGGGCCGGCTTGCTGGTGGCTGAATACGGGCGCGTGGCGTTCACGCGCACGGGAAGCGCGCTGGAGTTCGGCGTGGCGCCGCCGCGCCCCGACACCGTGCCGCACGATTCCCTGTACGACAAGGCGATCTTCGATCTCTGGAGCTGGAAGGACGCCGAGCTGATGCCGCAGCAGAAGGCGGAGGCGGCGCGCGACCGCGACAAGACGTACCTCACGCTCTACCACGTCGCGACTCGCCAGCTGGTGCGGCTCACCGACGATTCGGTGCCCAACGCCACGGTGTCGCCGGACGGCCGCGTGGCGATGGAGACGAGCCCCGTGCCCTACGCCATCCCCGCGATGTGGGGCGAGGGGGGCGAAGACATCTACGCCGTGGACGCCTCCACGGGGCAGCGCACGCTGGTGAAGCGGGAGCTGCGCGGCAATCGGGCCACCCTGTCGCCCGGCGGCCGGTTCATCGTGTACATGGACGGCGGGCGCTGGTACGCCTACGACCTGGCCGCACGGCGGACGGCCGACCTCACCGGGGGGCTGTCCGGCAACCGGTTCGACGACGAGCTGGACGACCACCCCGACATCGCGCCCGCGTACGGCATCGGCGGGTGGACGCCCGGCGACCGGACCGTGCTGCTCTACGACCGCTATGACATCTGGGAAGTGGATCCCACCGGCGCGAAGCCTCCCGTGGTGGCCACCGACTCGGTGGGCCGGCGGCAGCACCTGATCTTCCGCGTGGTCGACCTCGATCGCGACGACCCGTTCCTCGATCCGAAACAGCCGCTCTTGCTCAGCGCGATGAACGAGGACACGAAGGCCGCGGGATTCTACACCATGAAGCTCGGTGGCCGAGCCGCGCCGCGCGAGATCGTGACGGCGCCCGCCGAC
>JAGWRI010000128.1 GCA_028876525.1 Gemmatimonadota bacterium
CGGCCACCGGCAGCGATCGCAAGCTCGACGTCCGCGCCACCGGCGACTTCCCGGCGGCCATGGCGCACGCCGCCGACGTGTCCAGAATGCTCACCGCGCCGCAGCTCTCGCCCACGGGCGTGCGCGCCCTGTTCGAAGCCCGCGGTGACGTGTTCACCGTGCCCACCGAGCACGGCACGTGGCGCAACCTCACCCGTTCGCCCGGCGTGGCCGATCGCGAGCCCATCTGGTCGCCCGACGGCAAGCAGATCGCCTGGTTCAGCGACAGCACCGGCGAGTACCAGCTCATGGTGGGGGGCCAGGACGGCACCACGCCGGCGCGCGCCTATCCGCTGGAGCACCCGACCTACTTCTACGCCCCCGCCTGGTCGCCCGACGGCACGAAGATCCTGTTCACCGACGCCGAGACCAACCTGTGGGTGCTGGACCTCAAGACCGGCAAGGAATCGCACGTGGACCAGGACAACTACACCTGGCCCGACCGCAGCCTGGCGCCCACCTGGTCGCCCGATTCGCGGTTCGTTGCCTATATGAAAAGACTAAAGGGCTCGCAGTTCCACGCCGTGTTCGTGTACGACGTGGCCAGCGGGGCCACGCACCAGCTCACCGACGGGCTGTCCGACGTCATCGATCCGGTGTGGGACAAGAGCGGCAAGTACATGCTGTTCCTCGCGTCCACCGACTTCGCGCTCCACACCGGCTGGCTCGACATGAGCTCGTACGACCATCCGGTGCAGCGCGGCGTGTACATCGCCGTGCTCTCCAAGGCCGATCCCTCGCCCCTGCTCCCGCAGGCGGGAGACGAACCCGCCGACAGCGGCAAGGCCGCGAAGCCGGACACCGCCAAGCCCGGCGCGAAGGCCGACACGGTGCACATCGATTTCGACGGCTTCTCGCAGCGCATCCTGTCGCTCGACGTGCCCAGCCGCGACTACTCGGGGCTCCAGGCCGGCGCGGCGGGCCAGTGGTTCTACCTCGAAAGCGTTCCGAACCACGCCGACGTGCTCCACCGCTACGACCTCAAGGAGCGCAAGGCCATCGAATTCGTGCCGGCCGCCGCCGAGGAATACGCGGTCTCGGCCAACGGCAAGAAGCTGCTCTATCAGGGCGCCGCCCCCAGCGGCATGCCCACCGGCCGATGGGCCGTGGTGGACGCCACCGGCCCCGCGCCGGCGGCCGACAAGGGCATGCTCGCCACGTCGGGGCTCAGGGTGGACCTGAATCCCGAAGCCGAATGGCGCCAGATGTTCGACGAGGCGTGGCGCATCGAGCGCGACTACCTGTACGTCGCCAACATGAACGGCGCCGACTGGCCGGCCATGAAGCAGAAGTACGCCCAGTTCCTGCCCTACGTGCGGAGCCGCGGCGATCTGTCCACGCTGCTGTCGCAGATGCAGGGCGAGCTGACGGTGGGGCACAGCTTCGTGGGCGGCGGCGACTTCCCCAGGGCCGACGCGCTTCCGGCCGGGCTCCTCGGCGCCGACTTCGAGGTGGCCAACGGCCGCTACCGCATCAAGAAGATCTACAGCGGCGAGAACTGGAACCCCGACCTCCGCGCGCCGCTGTCGGCGCCCGGCGTGGACGTGCGACAGGGCGACTACATCCTGGCCGTCAACGGCCGCAACCTCGCGCCGCCCGAGAACCCGTACGAGGCGTTCGTCGGCACGGTGGGGCAGCAGGTGCAGCTCCGCGTGAACGAGCGGCCCACGCTCGAGGGCTCGCGCCTGGTCACCGTGGTGCCCATCGCCAGCGAGATGGCGCTGCGCGAGCGCAACTGGATCGAGGACAACCGCCGCACGGTGGACTCGCTGTCGCACGGCGAGCTGGCGTACATCTACATCCCCGACACGGGCGGCGGCGGGTACACGAGCTTCAACCGCTACTACTTCGCCCAGCAGGACAAGAAGGGCGCGGTGATCGACGAGCGGTTCAATCACGGCGGCAGCATTGCCGACTACATGGTGGACATCATGTCGCGCCAGCTGCACGGCTACTTCAGCCAGCGGCTGGGCGACCGCTACGACGCCGTGACGGCGCCGGCGGCCGCGATCTGGGGCCCGAAGGTGCTCATCATCAATGAGATGAGCGGCTCGGGCGGCGACATGTTCCCGTACATGTTCCACCAGATGAAGATCGGGCCGCTCATCGGCACCAAGACGTGGGGCGGCCTCGTGGGGTGGGGCGGGGAGCCCCGCCTGCTCGACGGCGGATTCATCAGCGCGCCGAGCACGGGCTTCTACAACCCCGACGGCCAGTGGGACGTCGAGAACAAGGGCGTGCCGCCGGACATCGAGGTGGAGCAGACGCCGGCCGAGCGCAACGCGGGGCACGATCCGCAGCTCGAGCGCGCGGTGGCCGAGGCCATGAAACTGCTGCGCGAGCATCCGGTGAACCTCAAGCCGGTGCCTCCGGGTCCCGACCGTACGCATCCCAAGGGCGGCGGCGGGCGGTAGGCCATTGCCTGGATGATCAGAGCGCCGGCAGCGGGATCTCCCGTCGCCGGCGCTTCATCTATTCCGGGCAATCGGCGCGGCCGGGATGTCACTCGAGCATCCGGGCATCAACTGCTTGCACTACCACAACTGACGGAGGGAACTGACCAGACGGAGAAGACTCTGGGTGAAACAGCGCAGGTTCAAATCCCTTTGATGTCTCCGTTTTTGTCCGTCCATTCAGTCTGTTGTGCGTCAATAGCTGTTGACTCTCCCAGCGCCGAGTAGCACGCCTGGCGCACCGAATGCCCGGAACGCCAGGTGCGACGGCGCTACAGCCGCGCCGCCGGCAGCAGCGCCCCCAGCGCCAGCCCAGCCACGTACAGCCACCCGAACAGCCGGTTGTGCACCAGGCACACGCGGTGATACCAGAGCGGCCAGCCGACGTACCCCGCCGGCGGCTCGGCCGGCGCCGGCGCCGACATCACCCGCACGGCGCGCCACGCCCGCGGCCAGGCGAGGAACACCAGCAGCGCGAACGGCGTCAGCACGCCGGTCGCCACGCCGCCCACGACGATCGCGTACATCGCCAGCACCGAGGCGCGGTTCAGGATCCGCGCCCGCCGCTCGCCCAGCACCACCGGCAGCGTGCGCTGGTGCTTGCCCGCGTCGAACGCCCGCTGGTCGATGTGCTTGCCCACGAGAATCGACATCACGCCAAGGCCATAGGGCACCGACGCCAGCAGCGCCGCGTTCGACGCCTGCCCCGTGATCACGTAGTAGCCCCCCGCCACCATCAGCGGACCCCACACCACGAACGCCGCCACCTCGCCCAGCCCCAGCTCCTTGAGCGCCCGCGGCGCCGCGTCGTATGCCCAGAGCAGCAGCGCCCCCGCCGCCACGAGCAGCACGGCGCCCAGGCCCCGCAGCTCGATGAAGTAGATGCCGATCGATATCGCGATCGCTGCCAGCACCACGAGCCCGGTCACCAGCAGCCGCGCGCTCACCGCGCCGCTGAGCAGCGGGTGCACCGTGTAGCGCCGTCGCGGCGAGTCGGCGGTATCGTGCCCGCGGCGGGCGCCGAAGAAGTCGTTGGAAAGATTGCTGATGGCGTGCAGCACCACGTAGCCGACGAGCACGAGCGCGAACGGCACGGCCGCGAACCGCCGGTCGGCGAGCGCCAGCAGCCCCGCCAGCAATGCGGCCTGGAAGGAAATCACGAGAATCACGCTGCGCGCCGAATACAGGAACCGCGCCACCGGGTCGAGGTGCGCCAGCTCGGCCGCGGTGGGCGGATAGAACCCCGTGAATGCGCGCGCCCATTCGCGGGGGCCGCGGCTGGTGGGCCGGCGGCCGCTCGGAACCGCCGCCGGGCCCGGTGACGTTGGTGTCATACCAGGGTATTCCTCAGTAGGGGCGCCCGACGTCGGCGCCACGTTCTATAATAGCCCCGCGACCCCGACCGTTCACGTCATGTCCAGAACCGCCCGCACCCCTCCCGCCTCCCGCCGCTCGCCCGTCACCCTCGCGCTCGACATCGGGGGCACCGGGCTCAAGGCCTCCCTGCTCGATCCCCGCGGCCGCATGATCGCCGACCGCGTTCGCATCGAGACCCCGCACCCGGCGCCTCCGCGGGCCATGGTGGCCGCGCTCGCCGAGCTGGTGAGGCCCCTTCCCGCGTTCGACCGGGTTTCGGTGGGATTTCCCGGCGTCGTGCGCGACGGCCGCGTCGTCACCGCGCCGCACTTCGGCAACGACGCCTGGGCCGGCTTCCCGCTGGCCGCGGTGCTGGCCCGCACGCTCGGCAAGCCCACCCGCGTCGCAAACGACGCCGACGTCCAGGGCCTGGGGGCGGTGCGCGGCCGCGGGCTCGAGTTCGTCATCACCCTGGGCACCGGCCTCGGCACCGCGCTGTTCCGCGACGGCGCCCTCATGCCCCACATGGAGTTCGCGCAGTTCCCCTGCCACAAGCACCCGACCTTCAACGACTACGTGGGCGATGCCGCGCGGAAGAAGGCCGGCAACCGGAAGTGGAACCGCCGCGTGGCGCGGGTGATCGCCGACTTCCGGACGCTGCTCAACTTCGACG
>JAGWRI010000014.1 GCA_028876525.1 Gemmatimonadota bacterium
AACTCGGCCTCGAGCTTCAACCGCGCCGTGACGTCCTTCTTGATGGCCACGAAATGCGTGATCCCGCCGGCGGCGTCGAGAATGGGCGTGATGGTCTGCTCTTCGCTGTAGAGCGTCCCGTCCTTGCGGCGATTGACCATCGCGCCCTGCCAGGTGCGGCCCGCCGTGATGGTCTCCCACATCTGGCGGTAGAACTCGGGCCCGTGGCGGCCCGAGCGGACGAGGTCGCGGGGATTCTTGCCCGTGGCTTCGTCCAGCGCGTAGCCGGTGAGGGCGGTGAACGCCGGGTTGACCCACTCGATGCTGCCGGCGCGGTTGGTGATCACGATGCCATCGGCGGCGGCGTGCAGGGCCGCCAGCTGCAGCCGCGCGGCCTGGTCGGCGCGCCGGTGATCGGTGACGTCGCGAAACCTGACGCAGAAGGCCGGGCGCCCAGCCAGGTCGAGGGGCCTGGTCCACGCGTGCACCTGTCGCGGCTCGCCGGCCTTGTTCCTCAAGACGGCATCGAACTCGGCGGCCACGCCGGAAGCCACCGAACGTACGTGGGCTTCGATGTCCTCGGCGTCGCCGCTGGCCGCGTACCCGGCTATGGGAAGCGCCGCGAATTCCTCTCGCGCGTAGCCGAGCTGCCGGCACGCCGCATCGTTGAACGCGAGCGTGCGCAGCGACACGGCGTCCAGGAGGAGGATGCCGTCGGGAGAGCCGGCGAACACCAGATGGTGGAAGGCGGAAAGATCCGCCGGTGGGCCGCTGTCTCCACCTCCCCTCGTCACTGCCGGCTCCTCGGTGGAAATCGCATCCTCCTCGCTTCGACATCCGGGACGCCTGCGGCCGCGCCGACGCCCCGAGCGCGCGGCGCCAGGAGGGGAGGTGGCCGCGCGACGCGTTCTTGAGTATCCTCGCTAATCTCGCGCCCGCCCGGCTCAAATTACCCGTGCAGTGATCGGGCGCAAGGTCCGGGCGGGCGCGGAAGCGGTGAACGCCGTCGGCCGGCCGGTTCCGGCGGAGCGGTGACCGCATCATGCTACGAGTATATTGAGCCCCGCGATGAACACGTGGATGGAATCCCGCCGCCTGCGCCGCCTTGCGCCCTGGCTCGCCGCTCTGGCGGCGATGGCGGTTTACGCAAACGCGCTCCACAACGGGTTGGCGCTCGACGACGCCGTGGTGATCGGCCAGAACCCCAACGTCCACCAGTTCGCTCCTTTGGGCGACCTCTGGGTCTCGGCGTACTGGCCCAATCTGCCCTTCCAGGTGGGGCTGTACCGGCCGCTGACCATCTTGTCGTACATGGCCGAGTGGGCGCTCTGGCACGGCCAGGCGATGGGATTCCACCTCGTCAACGTGCTGTTGCACGGGGCGGTGGCGGCGCTGGTGGTGGTGCTGGTGCTCCGGCTCGGGGCGCCGCCGCTGGCCGCGCTGGTGGGCGGGCTGCTGTTCGCCGTCCACCCGGTGCACGTCGAAGCGGTGGCCGGCGTGGTGGGCTACGCCGAGCTGATGATGACCGTGCTCGTGCTCGTCGCCTGCCTGGTGCACCTGTCGCGGGCCGGTCCGGTGGTGGCGCGATGGGCTGCGATCGCCGCCTGCTTTCTGGCGGCGCTGCTGGTCAAGGAGACCGCCGTCGCGCTGCCGCTGCTGCTGATGGTCGTGGACTTCCTGAACCCCGACCGGCGCGACCCGCTGTGGCGCGCGGTATGGAACGACGCGCCGCTGTACCTGCTGCTGGCGGCCGTGTTCGGCGGATACATCGGCCTCCGGTACGCGGTGCTGGGCGTGGTGGCCGGGACGACGCCGGCGCCGGCGCTGGTGGGGAAATCGTCGGCGGTTCGCGTGGCGACGGCCTTCCGTACCTGGCTCGACTACATACGACTCATGGTATGGCCGCGCGACCTGGTGGCCGAGTACGGGCCCAACGTGCGCGTGGCGGCGTCGTGGCGCGACCTGCCGGTGTACCTCGGCATCGCCGCTGGCGGCGCCGTGCTGGCCAGCGCGTGGCGGCTGCGCCGCCGATGCCCGTGGTGGACGGCCGCGGTGGCCTGGTTCGCCGCCTCGGTGTTCGTGGTGTCGAATCTCGTGGTGGGCGTGGGCGTGGTGCTCGCCGAGCGCACGCTGTACCTGCCGTCGGTGGCGATTGCCTTCGCCGCGGTGCCGCTCACGGCGCTGGGCCGGCGGCGGCCGCGCGCCGCGGCGCTGGTGCTGGCGGCGGCGACCGT
Source organism: Gemmatimonadota bacterium (assembly GCA_028876525.1). Taxonomy (GTDB): domain Bacteria; phylum Gemmatimonadota; class Gemmatimonadetes; order Gemmatimonadales; family Gemmatimonadaceae; genus JAGWRI01. The sequence continues at coordinate 2,214 of JAGWRI010000014.1, forward strand.
GCTGGCGGTGGCCCGCACGTGGACGCGCACCCCGGTGTGGCGCTCCACCGACACGCTGCTCACGCAACTCGCGCAGGCGCACCCGGAGTCGTTCGAGGCGCAGGCCTACCTGGGAGACTCGGCCATGCGTGCGGGGCATCCGCGGGAGGCGGTGCGGCACTATGCGGTGGCCTACGGATTGGTACCGGACCGGTACATCGGCGGGAGCTACGCGCGGGCGCTGGTCGCGGTGAAGGACTGGCCGGAGGCCGAGCGGGTGGCGCGGGCGTCGTGCGGCATGACCAACCCGCAGCCCTGCCTGTTTCTGATCGACGCGCTGCTTGGCGCGGGCAAGACCGCAGAGGCGCGCGTCGTGGCCGACTCGATTGCCAGGATGCTCCCGCCGTCGCCGGAGTTGGCGGCCCGCCTCGCCGCGGCAGGGCGGGCGCAGGGGGACACGGCGGCGGCCCGACGGCCGCGGTGACGCCGCGGGCTCCGGGGCGGTCAGGAGGTTCGGCCCCCGGAACTCCCGGGGGGTGGTATCCGTACGGGAGTCAGCGCGGCAAATTTCTCAATTCCGCCGGGGGCCGAGGATCATGGACACGACTGCGAGAAAGTGGACCGGACGCGCCATCCAGCTGGTGCTGGGGCTGGCCGTGCTGGCGTACGTGGGCAACTGGGTGCGCGGGCACCTGATGAGTACGCGCGACCGGCTGCACGTGAGCGGCGTGAGCACGCTGCCCGATACGCTGGGGCCGGGCGACCTGCGCATCTACAACGCCGACAGCACGCTGGACGTGGTGCTGATCGGCGACAAGATCGCCGCCGGGTTGTCGCCCAAGATGATCGCCAAGGTGAGGAGCGACATCGACTCGTCGAAGAGCAAGCACGACAGCGGGCTGGCCGGGGACTTCGCGCGGTTCGTGACCGGCACCGTGGCGAGCAAGATCGGGATGCACGCGATGTTCCCGCTCAAGGATCTGAAGGACGTTCATTACGACGGCGGCAAGCTGGTGTTCGACTGGAGGACCGGATCGGACCACACGCTGTTCCAGACCACGAACATCAACGGCAAGAAGGCCGACGACACGTTCACCGAAGCAGAGGCGCAGAAATTGATCGCCGCCGTGCACGCGCGGCAGAAGGAGCTCGGATACACGCCATGACCGGCCACAGATTCCTGACGGGGCTGGCGGCGCTGGTGGTGCTGGCCGCCCCCGCAGCCGCCCAACGGCGGTACACGCCGCCGCCCGTGAAGCACGTGTTCGTGATCGTGCTCGAGAACAAGTCCTACGACGAGACGTTCGGGCCGGGCAGCGGCGCACCGTACCTGGCCCGGACGCTGGTGGGCCAGGGCGCGCTGCTGCGGCAGTATTTCGGCACCGGGCACGCGAGCCTGGACAACTACGTCTCGATGGTGAGCGGCCTCGCGCCCACCCGGGCGACGCAGACCGATTGCGAGCGCTACGTCGAATTCGTGCAGACGGGCACGGCGCCGGACGGGCAGCCGGTCGGCGAAGGGTGCGTGTATCCCGCGCACGTCAAGACCATCGCGAACCAACTCATGGCGCGGGGACTGACGTGGAAGGGATACATGGAGGACATGGGGAACGATCCGTCGCGCGAGGCCGCGCGGTGCGGCCATGCGGCGATCGGGACGGTGGATCGCACCGAGCGCGCGGCGCACAACGACCAGTACGCGGCGAAGCACAACCCGTTCGTGTACTTCCACGCGATCGTGGACTCGGCGTCGTGCCAGGCCAACGACGTGCCGCTCACGGATCTGACGCGCGATCTGGCGTCGGCGGCGACAACGCCCAACTACTCGTACATCGTGCCCAACCTGTGCAACGACGGACACGACCTGCACTGCGCCAACGGAGACACCGGCGGGCTGGTGGGCATCAACCGGTTCCTCACCGAATGGGTGCCGCGCATCGTGCATTCGCCGGCGTTCCGCAAGGACGGGCTGCTGATCATCACGTTCGACGAGGCGCAGAGCGCGGACAAGACGGCGTGCTGCAACGAGCAGTCGGGGCCGAACACCCGGTCGGCCGGCGCGGGAGGGCCGGGGGGCGGACGCATCGGCACCGTCGTGCTGTCGCCGTTCGTCCGGCCGGGCACGGTGTCGGACGTGCCGTACAACCACTACTCGATGCTGAAGAGCGTCGAGGAGATCTTCGGGCTGCCGTATCTGGGCTATGCCGGGCAGCCGGGGCTGGTGGCGTTCGGAAAGGACGTCTACACGCGGCCGGGTGGGGGGAAGTAGCGCCCTACCCGGGCTTCCGCCCGATGAGGGCCAGATAGTCGTCGCGGGTTTGCATGAACCGGTATCGCGGGTCGGCGCGGATCTCGTCCACGGTGATGGCCGAACCCGCCAGCGCACAGCGCAGGTCGGCGAGCGCCCGGTCGGAGTCCTGCCGCAGCGCATACGCCCGCGCCCGCTCGCGGCACACGTCGGCCGAGCCGGGGCGGATCTCCGACGCGATGGCCAGCATGGCGAGCGCGCGCGCCGCGTCCTGCACCGCGAGGTACGCCTCCGGCTCGTAGTATGAGGTGCGCGCGTAGATCTCGCTCAGGCGGCGCCGCGCCCACTCGGCGCGCACCGAGTCGGCGGCGTCGGACGCCCACTGCTGGAGGGGCACGATGCGAAAGGCGTCGGTGAGCCGTCGGAGGTCGGGCACCCCCGGCGTTCTGCGCAGGGCCATGAGGGTGCGGACGAGCGAGGTCCGCTGGGTCGAGTCCAGCGCGGCCAGCGAGTCGCGCTCGCCGCGCCATCGCTTCACGTCGGCCTGCGCGCCGAGCACGGCCGCGCGGCCGAGGGCGAACGACACGTCGTGCGTGCCGCGCCAGGCCTCCGCGGCCTGCGTCCACGCGTCGGCGGCGCGGCCGGTCCGGTGCGCTGCTTCGAGCGCGGCGGCGGCGCCCGAGTCCGCGGCGAACACGGAGTCCACGAACGAACGGTTTGCGGGCCGGAGTCCGCGGGCCATGGCCCGCGCCTCGAGCCAGCCGAGTGCCTGCCCGACGACGGCCTCGCCCGGCCATCCGGCCGCGTCGCCGACGAGGTCCAGCCGGCTGGGCGCGGAGTCGGATGCCAGGCGGCGCCCGAGCGCCGACATCGCGTCGTAGCCGAAGCGTTCGGGCGAGGCGGTGAGCGCGACGTCGAACGGCGGCCGGCCGCCGTGGGCGGCGCGCCACGCCGAGTCGAGCGGCATCCCGGCGCCGGCCGAAAGAATTCCGGCGATGTGCCCGCCGGAGCCGTAGGCAAAGATCCACGCGTCGCTGGCCGTGCCGGACAGTCCGGCGACGTAGATGCGCGCCGTGTCCAGCCGCAGGGCGTTGAACGCGTCGGCGAGCATCACGTTCACGATCCGCTGATTCACCGCCGGCGCCGCGTCGCCCCGCGTGTCGTAGCTGCTGATGGCCACCCAGCCCAGCCGCTCGACGGCCGGCGCCAGATTCTCGAGCGCCCCCACCGCCCGTCCTCGCGGGTCGAGCACCAGGAGCAGCGGCGCCGTGCCGGAGTCGGCATACGCCCGTGAGATGTACGCCGCGTAGTGATACGTGCTGTCGGTCTTGGCGGCGAGGTTCGCCAGGATGCGGCCCTTGAGCGTGGAGTCCACGCGCTGGGCGCGGAGCACGGGCGCCGGGCCGGCGACGAGAGCGGCGAGGGCGGCGAGCGCGGCGAGCGGAGCGATGCGAGGGGCGGAAAGTCGGAGCATGCGCGTGGCCGGTGAGTTCAGGCGCCGAGCGCGAGCACGGCGAACGAGGCGAGCCAGTGCTCGCCCATGTAGTCGCCCGCCACGTGCGCCAGGCCGGCGGCGAGGTGGAGGTCAGCCGCGTCGCGCGCGATGGGCGCCCGGGGATCGCCCGCCGGGAGCGCGCGGGCGATGGAGCGCCAGCACCAGGCCCGCGAGAGATTGAGGCCGTCGAGGTGCGCGATCTTGCCGTCGGACCGGTCGCTCACGTGCGCCGGCCGGAAGAGCGTGGCGGGGCGGCGCTCGGCGAGACGGGGCAGGAACCGGTCGAGCCAGGCCACGTAACCCGCCGCCGGCATCACCCCGCGCATGCACTCGGCTTCGATGAGCGCCGGAGAGAGAAAGTCGTCGCCGCCGGGTTCCCACGCCTGGCAGTCGGCGTCATCGCCGTACCAGGCGCTGGCCTTCTCGCGCACGAGGTCGGCCAGCGCCGCGTCGCCCGCGGCGGCGGCGTAGTCGAGCACGAGGGTGAACGCGAACGCGGTGTTGAAGTGCGTGCCCACGCGCACGGGGTATGTGGCCTTGGGCAGGAAGCCCCGAAATCGCTGCACGAACGCGTCGGCAAGGGGGGCCAGCGCGCCGCGCCAGCGGCGGCCGTCGGGCGACTCGTGGCGCGCCAGCTCGCCGGCCAGCATGAGCAGCCAGGCCCAGCCGTAGGGGCGCTCGAAGCCGGCGCGCGACGGCTGGGCCAGGTAGGCGACCTCTCCGGCCACGTTGGCGGCCGTGAGCCGCGTGTCGAACAGGGCGCGGATCCGCGCCGCCTCGGCCATGGCCGGGAACTCGCGCAGCAGGCGGGCCAGCATCCAGTACCCGTGCACGCACGAATGCCAGTCGAAGCTGCCGAAGAACACCGGGTGCAGGGCGCGCGGTCCGAGCACGTCGGCTGGGCCATTGAGGACGTGGTCGAGCTTGTTGGGATACTCGCGCGTCACGTGGTCCAGCGCGATGCCGGCGAATCGCGACGCGACGTCGGCGGTGAGGGTGGGAGCGTCGGGCATGGTCAGTAGCGGAAGACGAGGAAGTACATGAGCGCGATGTTGACCGCGAGCAGCACGATGCCGGTGGGGATCTGCACCTTGATCACGGCGTTCTGGTCGGGCAGCTCGAGCAGCGCGGCGGGCACGATGTTGAAGTTGGCGGCCATCGGGGTCATGAGCGTTCCGCAATATCCGGACAGCATGCCGATGGCGGCCATGATCGCGGGGTCGCCGCCGAATTTGCCGACGATGAGCGGCAGGCCGATGCCGGCGGTCATCACGGGGAACGCGGCGAAGGCGTTGCCCATGACGATGGTGAACAGCGCCATGCCCACGGCGTAGGTGATGACGACGACGATCGCCCGGTCGAGGGGGATCCACTCGTTGACCAGCGTGGACACCACGTGCCCGACGCCGGCCAGCGCGAACAGAGCGCCGAGCGCGGCGAGCATCTGCGGCAGCACGGCCGCCCATCCCACCGAATCCATGAGCCGCCGCGCCTCGACGATGGGCGCGCGGACGGGCGCGCGGAGCATCACCATGCCGACGGCGAGCGCGACGAGGGTGGCCAGGGCGAGCGAGATCACGGTGACCTGCGACGGGTCGACGAGCGGCACGCCGTGCACCCGGACGTCCCCGAGCCCGAAGGTCCCGGCGACGGTCACCGCGGGAATGAGCAGGGCGGGGAGGAACAGCCTGCTCCCCCACCGCCGAGCGCTGGCCTCGCGCTCTTCCCGCGTGGCCGATTCCGGGCCGCCGCGGCCGAGCCCGCCGATGCTCGACACGAGGACCATGCCGATCACGAGCAGGCCGTTTACGAAGTCGGGGAGGTGCGTGCCGAACAGGAAGGTGACGGCGTAGATGCCCCAGAAGGCGGCCTTGTTGAGGCGCTTCCGGTCGGGGCGGTCGGCGAAATTGACGATGGCGATGCCGGCCACCATCAGCCCCATGAGCACGTAAACCGCTTCGAGGCCGATCACCGGCCACCCCGGGGGGCCGCGTCACCCGGCCGGCCGCCCAGCTCGCGGTTCAGCCTGCGGTCGAACAGCACCAGGCGGACGGCGTGGACGACGAACGCCGCCACGGCGGTGGGCACCGACCACTTGGCCAGCGTCGTCGGCGCGACGTCGATCCCGTTCTGCTGAAGAAAGCCCTTGATGAGCAGAATCGAACCGATGGCGATGAAGATGTCCTCGCCGAAGAACACGCCGACGTTGTCCACGGCGGCGGCGTTCGCGCGGATGAGGTAGCGCGTCTTCTCGGGCACGTCGCCGTACCGCGTTTCCGCCGCGCCCTCGGCCATCGGCGCGAGCAGGGGGCGCACCATCTGCGCCTGGCCGCCCAGCGAGGTGAGTCCCATGGATGCGGTGATCTGCCGCAGGGCGAGATAGGCCATGAGCACGCGTCCCGTGGTGGCGGCGTGGATGCGCGCGATGAGATCGCGCGCCCGCTCCTTGAGCCCGCTCCGCTCGAGCAGCCCGATCACGGGGAGCACGAACCAGACGATCGCGACGTAGCGGTTGAGCGTGAACGCCTTGCCGAACGCCGCGATCACGTCGTGGAGATCGAGCCCGCCGGCGAGGCCGGTCACGATTCCGGCCACGGTCACTACGAGGAGCGCGTCGAGCCGCAGGGCGAAGCCGACGACCACGACGAGGACACCGAGGAGAGTCAACATGGGGGCAAAGGTACGGCGCGCCGGGCTCCGACACCATTTCGTGACCGCCCGGTCCTCGACGGCCCGCGCCCGGGGCGTAGTTTGGAGCCATGACTCGGCTCATCGTTACCGCGCTGCTCGTCGCGGTCCAGCAGGCCGCCGCGCAGCAGCCGCGGCGCGCCGTTCCCGACCCGGGCGTCGTCGCCACCGGCGCGAAGGTCACCCCCGCCGGCGTGCAGACCGTATTCGACGGCCGCGTGGCCGGGGTGCATTTCGGCGCCACGGCGCGCGAATTCTGGGCGGCCGTTCCCGGCGCCGCCTACGAGCTGGACTGGCGCGACAACCGCGTGCTCGCGGTGGCGCGGTTCAGCGGACGTCCCGGGGTGCAGGGCCTGGCGGTGGATCCGCTCACCGGCCACGTGCTGATCAGCTCGGTGGGGCGCCTTCCCGCTGGGTTCGAGACGGGCCGCACGCCGGGCGCCGGCCCGTTGGCCGTGGGGCAGGCCGTGGCGCAGCTCACCGCGTACGGGCGCGGCGCGCGGGGGGGCGACTCGGCCCGCGTGGTGACGAGCTCCGGAGCGCTGGGCGCGTACATGGCCGGCGCGCCGGCGGTGGCCCTGCGCAACAACGCGGCGGGGGTGCGCGTGGCGGTGCTGCCGCTTCCGGCGAACGACCGGATCGCGGTGCTCGATGCCGACCGCGGCTCGGTGCTGCACCTGTTCGACGCCGGCGTGCTGCCGGTCGCGGCCGCGATCTCCCACGACGGCGCCAGGGCGTGGATCACGAATTTCGGCGGACCGAAGCCGGCCAGCGGCGACCGGGCGGCGCGCCAGTGCTGCGACCCGATGGCCGAGCCGGTGCGCGTGGACGCGCGCGGCATTGCCGAACCGGGCACCGCCGAGGAGATGGATCTCGCCACGGGCCGCGTGCTGCATCGCGTGGTCGTGGGGCGTCATCCGACCGGCATCGTCTGGGACCATCGCCGCGACCGGCTGTTCGTGGCCGACGGCAACTCCGACGCGGTGACCGTGATCGACGCGCGCGACGGTTCGCCGATCGCGACCATCGCCGTCGCGCCGTTCGCACAGCGGCAGACGGGGCTTGCGCCGACGGCCGTGGCGGTCTCGCCCGACGGGAATACGCTGTTCGTCGCGCTGGGCGGGGTGAACGCGGTGGCCGAGTACGACGTGGCGTCGCTCGACGCGTCGCACGGCGCGGTCTTCAAGGGCCTCATCCCCACCGACTGGTATCCGTCGTCGCTGGACGTGAGCCCCGACGGCTCGACGATTGCCGTGGGGACGTTGTTCGGCGTGGGTTCGGGCACCGGGCGCACCGGCGGCTCGCCGGGAAAGGTGGGGCGGTTCGTGTTCGCCGAGCGCGGCGCGGTGAATGTGATTCCGGTGCCGACCGACGCCGAGTTGGCCGCCTACACCACGGCCGTGGCGCGCAACAACCGGCTCACGCTGGCGGGTCCCGGCGCCGACTACGTGCCCGGCGCGCGTCCCGGGGAGCCCCCCCGCGCCGTGCCCCAGCGCCCCGGCGAGCCCTCGCTCATCGACCACGTGGTGTTCATCGTGCGCGAGAACCGCACCTACGACCAGGTGCTGGGCGACATGGGCCGCGGGGCGAGCGACAGCTCGCTGGTGATCTACGGGCGCGACGTCACGCCCAACGCGCACGCGCTGGCCGACCGGTTCGTGCTGCTCGACCACTTCTTCGCGTCGGGCGGCAACTCGGCCGACGGCCACCAGTGGCTCACGCAGGCCAACGAGACCGAGTACCCGATGTGGCCGCTGTACCAGGGGCGGAGCTATCCGTCGGAGGGCGACGACGCGCTCACGTATTCGCTGGGCGGGTTCCTGTGGGAGGACGCCCAGCGGCACGGGAGGTCGGTCTCGGTGTTCGGCGAGTACGCGCCGGCGCCCTCGGATTCGATCTCCGCCGTGCGCCGCCAGTACCTGGCCGACTACCGGGACCGCGCCACGCACGACGCGGCGTATTTCGCGAAGCTGCTGGCGCAGCGGTACGACACGCACTCCGACATCCCGTCGCTCGACCGCGCGCTCGTGCGGGCCTATCCGGGCTGGACGCAGGAGGTGCCCGACGTCGTGAAGGCCGATCTGTTCGACGAGCACGTGCGCCAGTGGACGTCGAGCGGGACGATGCCGAACCTGGTGATGGTCATTCTCCCGAGCGACCACACCAAC
>JAGWRI010000129.1 GCA_028876525.1 Gemmatimonadota bacterium
CCGGCCGCCAAGCTTGCCGGTTGCGACGCCGGCGCCGCCGACGATCGCGGCCATGCGCGCGATCCATTCGCGGCGGGTGATGGCGCGGGGCGCCCTGTCGGGCTCGGCCGGCGCGCCGGCGCCTCGATGGTGACTCATGATCGGTTCTCCTCGTTTGGGGTCAGCGAAGTCTCGAGCGAGGGGACCGACGCCGGAGCCCACGCGGCATGGCCCAGCCCCCACTCCTTCCACCATGAATACAGCGCGGGGATCACGACCAGCGTGAGCACGGTGCTCGACACCATGCCGCCCACCATCGGCGCGGCAATGCGCTTCATCACGCTGGCGCCGGCGCCGTCGCCCCACAAGATGGGGAGCAGCCCCGCCATGATCGCGACGACCGTCATCATCTTGGGACGCACGCGCTCCACCGCGCCCTCGATCACCGCGTCGTACAGCTCGCGCACGGTCGGCGTCCCGCCGCCGGCACGGCGCGCGTCCCACGCCTGGTTGAGATAGATCAGCATCACGACGCCGGTCTCGGCGGCCACGCCGGCCAGCGCGATGAATCCGATGGCCACCGCCACCGACCAGTTGTAGCCCAGCAGCCAGACGAACCAGAGCCCGCCCACCAGAGAGAACGGCAGCGACGCCATGACCAGCAGCGTGTCGCCCACCGTCCGGAAGTTGAGGAACAGCAGCAGGAAGATGATGGCCAGCGTGGCCGGCACCACGACCTTCATCCGCGCCCGCGCCCGCTGCATGTACTCGTATTCCCCGCTCCACTCGAGCCGGTACCCGGGGGGCAGCTTCACCTCGCGGTTCACCGCCGCCTGCGCGGCCTGCACGTAGCTCCCGATGTCGCGGCCGGCGACGTCCAGATACACCCACGCCGTGGGCGTCGCGTTCTCGGTGCGCACCACCATCGGTCCCGTCTCCTCGCTGATCGTCGCGATCTCGCCCAGCGGCACCTGGGGCGCGCGGCCCGCCGCCGACGGAAGCGGACCGCCCGGGTCCGCCTCGCCCGGGTCGCCGTCGGCCATGGCATCGCCGCCCGCGCCCGCCGGCGCGCCGAGCTGGTGGGCCACCGGCACCAGCACCTCGGCCAGCCGCTCCGGCGTGTCGCGCAGCTCCTGCGGGTAGCGCACCCGCACGGTGAAGCGCTCCCGGCCTTCCACGGTCTGCGTGACCGGCATGCCGCCGATGGCGGCGGCGATCACCGTCTGCACGTCACCGATGTTCAGCCCCAGGCGCGCCGCCCGCTCCCGGTCGATGGCGATGTCCACGTAGTACCCGGATACGGCGCGCTCGGCGAACGCGCTGCGCGTGCCGGGAATCGACCGGGCCACCCGCTCGACGTCCAGCCCGATGCGCTGCAGCGTATCGAGGTCGGGGCCGAAGACCTTCACCCCCACCGGCGTGCGGATGCCGGTGGCCAGCATGTCCATGCGGCCCTTGATCGGCATCGTCCACGCGTTGACGATGCCGGGCGTCCTGAGGGCCGAGTCCATGGCGGCGACCAGCCGGTCGTGCGTCATCCCGGCGGGCCATTCCGATTCGGGTTTCAGGGTGATCGTGGTCTCGGTCATGTCGAGCCCCGCCGGATCGGTGGCCGTGTTGGCCCGCCCCGTCTTTCCGAACACGTGCTCCACTTCGGGGAAGCTCTTGAGAATCGAGTCCTCGACCTGCAGCATCTCGCGCGCGCGCGCGATGCTGATGCCCGGAAGCGTGGTCGGCATGTAGAGCAGCGTGCCCTCGTACAGGGGCGGCATGAACTCGCTGCCAAGGCGCGACCATGGAATCCACGTGAGCACGAGCAGGGCCACGGCGCCGGTCACCACCGCGAGCCGGTGCCTGAGCACGCCGTCGATGACCGGGCGGTAGAGGCGAATCAGCCACCGGTTCACCGGGTTGGCGCGCTCGCGGTAGATGCGCCCGCGCACGAACAGGCCCATGGCCACCGGCACCAGCGTCACCGACAGCAGGCTGGCCGACGCCATGGCGAACGTCTTGGTGAAGGCAAGCGGGGTGAACAGGCGGCCCTCCTCGCCCTGGAGGGTGAACACCGGCAGGAACGACACGGTGATCACGAGCAG
>JAGWRI010000015.1 GCA_028876525.1 Gemmatimonadota bacterium
ATCGAGTAGTCGTACGACAGCGCGTCGGGGCGCGGATAGCGCAGGTCCCACACGAACCGGTGCGTTCCCGCCTCCGCCGAGACCGCGGGCCCCGTGCCCAGCCACCCGCTCTCGAAGTACTGCGACACGGGGAGCTTCTCCGGCGCGTCGGCGCTGGAGAAGGCGCGCACGACCCGTCCGGCGGCGTCGCGGACCGTGAGCGTCACCGGCCCGTCGCTCGCCGAGGCGAGCCAGTAGTCCAGCACGGCGCCGGTGGGCGGGTTCTCGGCCACCGGCGTCGAGGGCGGCCACGGCGTGTCGCGATTCTCGTTGCCGCGGAGCCGCGTGGCGACGAGCGGTGCATCGAGATGCGCCGGCGACGCCGCAGCCGCCGCGGCCTCGCGCAGCGGCTCGACGTCGTCCAGGATCCAGATGCCGCGCCCCTGGGTGGCGGCGATCAGGTCGCCGTCGTGCACCAGCAGATCGCGGTACCACGTCGTGGGCAGGTTGAGCGACAGCGGCTGCCAGCGCGCGCCGTCGTCGAACGAGACGTACACGCCGCGGTTCGTGCCGGCGAACAGCAGCCCGCGCTTCACCGGATCGGCGCGCACCACCATCACGAACTCGTCCGGCGGGATGCCGTCGGTGATCGCCTGCCACGACTTCCCCCCGTCGGTCGTGCGGAGGATCATCGGCGCCTCGCGGTCCAGGCGGTGCAGGTCCACGGACGCGTATGCCGTGTTCCGGTCGAACGGCGACGGCTCGACGTTGTCGATGGTCGCCCACGCCGGCACCGCGGCCGGCGTGACGTTGCGCCAGTGCGCGCCGCCGTCGCTCGTGACCTGGATGAGTCCGTCGTCGGTTCCCACCCAGATGAGCCCCCGGTCCACGGGCGACGGCGCGATGGAGTAGATGACCCCGAACCCGCACGCGCGCGCTTCGGCGAAGTCCGGATCGTGGCAGTGGTCCGCGCCCGCGCCCTTCGCGCTCAGGTCGGGGCTCGCCACGCGCCAGTGATCGCCGTCGTCGTCCGACGCGAACAGCACCTGCGCGCCCGCGTACAGCGTGTGCGGGGGCAGGGGCGAGAACGCCATCGGCGTGATCCAGGTGTACCGGTACTTCACGCCCGGCGCGTACGCCCCGTAGGTGGACACCGGCCAGGGCGACACCTCGGCCGATTGCCGCGTCACCTCGTCGAACCGCGACATGTGCCCGCCCAGCCCGGTGCCAAACACCGTGTCGGGCGCGCCTGGTTTGGGCACCATGTAGTCGCGCTCGTCGCCGCCCACGGGGTGCCAGTCGCGCTCATCCACCACGCCGTACGGTCCGCGGCTCCACAGCTCCACCGAGCCGTTGTCCTGCTGCCCGCTGTAGATCCGGTACGGGAACCGATCGTCGGCGGCCAGATGGTAGAACTGCCCCGTCGGCTGGTTGTACCAGCTCGACCAGCTCCGGCCGCCGTTCACGGTGACGGCGGCCCCCTGGTCGGCTCCCTCGGCCATGTGCGAGGGATCGCGGGGGTCTATCCACAGAAAGTGATAGTCGTCGCCCCCCGGCGCGCCTTCAAAGAAAGTGAATGTCTTCCCGCCATCGGTCGACCGGCGGATGGACTGCCCGGTCACGTACACCGTGTTGGGATCGTCGGGCGCCACCGTCAGCCGCCCGAAGTAGCTGCTGGCCAGCGCCGGGTCGCCGTTCGCCAGGCGCCAGCTCGCGCCGCCGTCGTCGGAGCGATACAGCCCGCTCGCGTCGCTCGGCGCGGCCGCCGTGGTCAGCGCCGACCCCTCGATGGCCACCGACGCGTACACGACCGCGCCCCCGCTGCCGCGCGCCACGGCCAGCCCGATGCGCCCGATGTTCGCCGTGGGCAGCCCGTTCGCGAGCTTCGTCCAGTGCTCGCCCCCGTCGGTGCTCTTGTAGATCCCCGATCCGGGGCCCGCCTGCGGCATGAAGTAGTCCATCCACGGGTGCATGCGCATCTGCCATGCCGCGGCGTACACCACTTGCGCGTGCTCCGGATCCCACGCCAGGTCCACGGCGCCGGTCTCGTCGTTCACCGCGAGCACGTGCCGCCAGTGCGCGCCGCCGTCGGTGGTGAGGTACACGCCGCGGTCGGGATTCGGGCCGAACACGTGGCCCAGCGCCGCGACCAGCACGCGGTTCGCATCCTGCGGGTCCACCAGGATGCGCCCGATGTGCTTCGTGGAGCGGAGGCCGACGTTCTTCCATGTCGCGCCGCCGTCCTCCGAGCGGTACACGCCGTCGCCGTCGGCGATGTCGTAGCGCGCCGCGACCTGGCCCGTACCCACGTAGATGACGTTCGGGTCCGACGGTGCGACGGCCAGCGCGCCGATGGCCGACGACGCCTGGTGCTGCAGCAGCCCGTGCCAGGTGCGCCCGGCGTCGGTGGTCTTCCACACGCCGCCGCCCGCCGACCCGAAGTAGAACACGTTCGGCTCGCTCGGCACGCCCTCGGCCACCGTGGCCCAGCCGGCGCGGAACGGCCCGACGAAGCGCCAGTGCAGCCCCTGGATGGCGCTGGGCGGCACCGGAGACGCGGCGCGATGCCGCGCCGGAACGGAGGGGGCGAGGACGAGCAGGGTGGCGGCGAGGGTCGCGCGAAGCATGCGGACGTTCTCCGGGGCAAGGCGTGTGGGGAGCGCCCTGAACTGAACGGAACGGCGGCCGCCGCGCAACCGCGCGACGGCCGCCGCCCGCCCCCGGGTTTCGTACTACTCGTGCGCCGACGCGACGGCCGTCGGCGTGCCCACCTGGATGACGCCCATGGCGCCCTTCTCGGCGTCGATCATGCTGTGCGTCACGAACGGGTACCGCCCGTCGGCGGCCGGCCCCTTCGGGAACACGGTCTCGAACACCACGCCGCCGCCCGCCGGCACCATGTAGGTCTGCACGTCGTGCAGCGCATGCGCCGGGTCGCCGTCGGGCAGCACGCGGTCGAAAATCGTGCCCACGACGTGGAAGTCGCTGTCGAAGCTCGGGCCGGCGTTCACCACGAACAGCCGCACCCGGTCCCCCGCGTCGACCTGCAGCGGATGGTCGCGGTACTGGAACGCGCGGCCGTTGAACACGACGTACGTGGCGTTCTTGGCCAGCGCGGCCTGCCAGTCGGGCTGCTCCGCCATGCCCGGCGCCGTGCCGCTCTTGGCGTAGAACTCGCCCTGCACCAGCACGAACTCCCTGTCGGCCCTGGTGCCCCACCCCTCGCGGGGATCCACGATCATCGTCAGGTACATCCCCTGCATGATGTGCATGGCCATCGGCATCGTGCCGCAGTGCACGAGGAACGCGCCGGGGTCCTTGGCCTGGAATTCGAACGAGAGCGAATCGCGCGGGTTGACCATGCGGTACGCCACGTTCGGCGGAATCCGCGCCGCGTGAAAGTCGATCGAATGCGGCATGTCCGTTTCGTTCACCACCCTGACGCGCACCGAGTCGCCCTGCCGCACGTGCAGCACGGGGCCGGGCACCGTGCCGCCGAACGTCCATCCGTCGTACGTCACGCCGTCGGCGATCTGCAACTTCTCGTCTTCGATGGGAATGCGGAATTCCTTGATCGGCGCGGCCGACGCCGGCGCCAGCGTGGCGTCGTAGCTCGGATTCGTCGAGGTGACGGTCTTCGCGAAGTCCACCCGCTCGACCGCCGGAGCGCGGGTCGAGGGAACCACCGCCAGGGCGGCGAGGCCGAGCACGGCCGCGGCGCCTCCGGAAACCAGCAAACGGAATTTCGACATGATGGCGTTCTCCTGGTGCGCCGTGGGCCTGGCCCCGCGCAGGGGGCGGGCCGGGCCCCATGCCCGGCCGCCTGCACGAAAAGTCGCCGCCCCGCCCGGGAGGCCGCGTGACGATTGTCACGGGTGGCGATGCGGCCGCTCCGCGCGCCAGATTCCCGCCATGCACGACGCCGAGCTGCTGCGCCGGATCTCGATCTTCCACTCCCTCGACGACGCGTTGCTGGAGCGGCTCGCCGCCCACTGCGCCTCGCGGGCCGTGGGCGAGGGACACGTGCTGTTCACGGCCGGCGAGCCCTGCCGCGGCCTCTACGTCCTGGCCGAGGGGCGGGTCCGCATCTTCCGCATCAGCCCCGACGGGCGCGAGCAGGTGCTGCGGGTGGAGCTTCCCGGCAACGCGGTGGCCGAGCTTCCCCTGTTCGACGGCGGCGCCTATCCCGCTTCGGCGATCACGACCGAGCCGTCGCGGCTGCTGTTCGTGCCGCGCGACGCGTTCGAGGGACTCGTCCGGACGAACCCCGACTTCGCCCTGGCGGTCATGCGCGCGCTCGGGCGCCGGCTGCGCCACCTGGTGGGGGTCACCGAGACGCTGGCGTTCCGCGACGTGGCGGCGCGTCTGGCGCACCTGCTCGCCGACTACGCCGACGCGGCGGGCGCCAAACCCGGCCAACCGGCGGTGATCCGGCTGCGGCGCACGCAGGAGGAGCTGGCAATGGAGCTGGGCACGGCGCGCGAGTCGGTGTCCCGCGCGATGAAGACGCTGCGCACGCGCGGACTGCTCGAATCCATGGGGGGCGGCAAGCTCCGGCTGCCCGATCCGGCGCGACTCCGGACGTTTTCACGCACCGGTTGAACGGCGATTCCGGGTGTTTGTGACTTCTTTGTGGCGTGGGCGCGGAACCCGGAGTCTCATTGGGGTAGAGTACCGTCAAAAATTGTCCACGAGGGCCCTTCCGTGACTCAGCCGGCCGCGCAGGTTCCCGCGCCCGTTCCGCAGCCCACGTTGCTCGTCATCGAGGACGAGCAGCAGATCCGTCGCGCCGTGCGCAACGCGCTCCACGACATCACCGACCACGTGCTCGAGGTGGCCACCGGCCGCGAGGGTATCGACCAGGCCGCCGCCGCGATGCCCGATCTCATCGTGCTCGACCTCGGCCTGCCGGACATGGCCGGCGCCGAGGTCTGCCGCGAAGTCCGGCGCTGGGGCACGATGCCCATCGTGGTGCTCTCGGCGCGCCACGGCGAGGACGAGAAGGTGAACCTCCTCAACCTCGGCGCCGACGACTACATCACCAAGCCGTTCAGCACCCAGGAGTTCTCGGCCCGCGTCCGGGCCCAGCTGCGCCGCTTCCAGTCGCTCTCGGCGCCGTCGCACGCCGCGTCCATTACCGTGGACGGCCTCACGATCGATCTCGTCCGCCGCCGCGTGTCGCGCGGCAGCGGCGCGATCCACCTGACGCCGATCGAGTGGGACATTTTGCGCACGCTGGCCACGGCGTCCGGCCGGACGCTCACCCACCAGCAGATCTTCGACGCCGTGTGGGGGCGCGCCTTCGGCAATCCGCAGCAGTATCTGCGCGTCCACATCACCAACCTGCGGCGCAAGATCGAGCGGGATCCCTCGCGGCCACAGCTCATCATCACCGAACCGGGTGTCGGGTACCGCTTCGAGTCCCTCGAGTAGTCCCGCGCGCAGTACCCGCAGGCAGGGCTGGGTCTTCTGGACCCTGGTCCTGGTGCTGGTCACGCTCGCCATGTCGCACACGCGCCCGGACATCGATCAGGCGCACGTCGTCCTGGCGTACCTGCTCGTCGTGCTGGGCGCCAGCGTCGGAGGCGGCCGCGGCTTCGGCTTCCTGATGGCGTGCGTCACGTTCCTGCTCATCAACATGTTGTTCCAGGAACCGTACGGCACGCTGGGGGTGAGCAAACCGCTCGAGCTGGTGGAGCTGTTCGCCTTCCTCGCCACCTCCATCGCCACCACCGAGCTCCTGGCGCAGGCGCAGGCCGAGGCCCAGGAGGCCAGCCGCCGCGCCGACGACGTCACCCGCCTCTCGCACCTCGGCTCCGAGACGCTCAACGCCGGTACGCCCGAGCAGGCGCTGGGGTCGATTGCGCGCGTGATCCGCGACGAGCTGAAGGTGGCCTCGTGCGCCATCGACCGGATGCGGGGCGGCGAATTCGTGGAGATCACCCACGCCGGCGCCTGGCCCCCGGACGACGGGGCGCACACGCTCGTGCTCACCCTCGGCGCGCACGGCGATCCGGTGGGTCGCCTGCGGCTCTTCCATCCCACCGATATCGTGCCCGACCGGGCACAGAACGAGTTCCTCGAAGCGCTCACCTACTACGCGGCGCTCGGCGTCGAGCGCATGCGGTTGGAGGCCGAAGCGGCGCACGCCGAGGCGCTGCGCGAAGCGAACCGGCTCAAGGACGTGCTGCTGGCCACGGTCAGCCACGACCTCCGCACCCCGCTCACCACCATCAAGGCCCTGGCCCAGGACGCGGCGATTCGCGGCGACGAGAATGCGATGGTCATCGAGGAGCAGGCCGACCGGCTCTCGCGGCTGGTGAACGACCTCCTCGACCTGTCCCGCATCAAGGGCGGGACGTTCCGCCTGGCCATCGAGCCCAACTCGGCCGAGGACGTCATTGGCGCGGTGGCGCGCCAGTTCACCGGACCGGCCCGCGGCGGGCGGCTGGTCACCTCGGTGGACCTCTCGCAGCCGGCCCTGTTCGGCACCTTCGACTTCGTGCACACCCTCCGCATTCTCGGCAACCTCGTGGAGAACGCGCTCCGCTACGCGCCCGACGGCAGCCCGGTGGAGCTGGGGGCGACGCGCGAGGGCGACAGTCTGCGGTTCACCGTCGCCGACCGCGGCCCCGGCGTGCCGCCAACCGAGGTCGAGCAGATCTTCGAGCCGTTCTACCGCCCGCCGGCGGCGGCCAACGACGGCGGGGCCGGCCTCGGGCTGTCAATCGCCCAGCGGCTGGCGCAGGCGCAGGGCGGGGGCGTGCAGTACGCGCCGCGCCCAGGCGGCGGCAGCCTCTTCTCCCTCAGCCTGCCGGCCTGGGATCCGGCCTGAGCCGGCTCAGCGCTCGTTGGGCTCGCTGTCCTCGCCGAGCAGCGGCGGCGCGCTGTCCTCGATGCCGGCCGCCCGCACCCAGGTCTGGAGCAGGTGGGCCAGGGACTTCCGCTCGCCGGCGCTCAGGGTGCGCGCGCCCCGCAACAGCTTGACCTGCACCGTGGTCGGAGCGCCCGCCAGCACGTGGCGCCCCTTGTCGGTGAGCGCCAGCTCCACTCGCCGCCGGTCGGCATCGGCCGTGGTCCGCGACACGTAGCCGTGGTCCACCAGCCGCCGCACCACCACCGACACCGAGCTCTGGTGCGTGGCCGTGCGGTCCGCGAGCTCGTTGAGCGAGTGGGCGGGGCGTTCGGCCAGCTGCTGCATCACGAACAGCTGCGCGCCGCTGATCCCCATCTTCCCCTCGATCATCCGCGACGACACCCGCAACGCGCGCACGATGGAGCGCACGGAGTTCATCGCCGTCGTGATCTGTTCGATCTCCTCGGCGGTCATCGAGACGTCGCTGGCCCGCGGCGAGAACGGGGACTCGCTGCCCGTGTCCGGGCCCGAGAGAGCGGGCGAACTTGGGGATTGCGTCATGGTCGCGGTGTTTTTGGAGGTACGGGCATGGTGCCCGCTGCGTTGAGGTCCACCGACCCCATGAGACTGTGGTCATCGCCCCCGGAAAGTAAAGTGCCCGGGTGCGGAATTAGCGCGCGAGGTCCAGGACCCTCTCGTCCACCGCGGTGGGCACCCCGGGCGCCGACACCTCCAGGCGGAGGGTGTAGCGCCCGCTGCCCAGCCGGGACAGATCCACGGACACCGCCCGCGGGGCCACCCCGTTCACGAACCGCACGGCAT
>JAGWRI010000130.1 GCA_028876525.1 Gemmatimonadota bacterium
CTCCGCCGCCGCGTCGCGCGAGACGCGCCTCACCGAGCCCGCGCTCGTCGCCTGGGGCGAACGGTTCGGCCGCGAGGCGGCCCTGCCGCTCGTCGTCGCCCTGGAGGGCGATCTCGGGGCGGGAAAGACCACCCTCGCCCGGGCGATCTGCCGCGGGTTCGGCGTCGCCGGCGAGGTCACCAGTCCGACCTTCGCCATCGTCCATGAATACGAGGCGCCGCGCGGCCACGTGTACCATCTCGATCTCTACCGGCTCCGCGGGCCCGCCGAGCTCACCAACCTCGGGTGGGACGAGATCGTGAGCGACCGCGCGCTGGTGCTCGTCGAATGGCCCGACCGGGCCGGGGCCCGCCTGCCCGACGGGGCCGTGCGGCTCGCGCTGCGTCACGTGCCGGGCCAGCCCTCGATGCGCGTCCTGCGCGAGGAGCGGCTGTGATCACGCTCGCCCTCGACGCCTCGACCTACGTCGGCACGGTGGCCGTGCTCGACGGGCGCACCGTGGTCGCCGCGCGCGAGGCGGCGATGCGGGGCCGCGAGGCCGAGCGGCTGATGCCGGCTCTGGTGGACGCGCTGACCGCGGCCGGCGTGGAGGTCAGGGACATCGCGCGCGTCGTGTGCGGCGACGGACCGGGGAGCTTCACGAGCCTGCGCATCGCGGCGTCGATCGCCAAGGGCATCGCGACCGGAGTGGGCGCCGAGCTGAAGCGGGTCTCGTCGCTGGCGCTCGTCGCGGCCGGGGGCGAGCTCCCGGCCGGCGGGTATCTCGCGGCCCTCGACGCCCTGCGGGGCGAGGCCTACTTCCAGCGGGTGCGGGTCCACCCGGGCGGCGAGGTCGCTTTGGAGAGCGGGTTCTACCTGGGGCCGCTGGCCGCAGTGGCCGCCGCGTCACGGGAATCGGCGGCTGGCGTGATCGCGCCGCGAGAGACGCTGGACCTGATCGTCGCGGCGGCCGGGGGGTCGCTGGACGGGGCCGTCCCGATGGCTCCGCACGCCAGGGGGGTGGCCCGGCTCGAGGGGGCGCTCGAAGCTGCCGATCTGGCCTCCTGGGAGCCGCGATACGGCCGGCTGGCCGAGGCGCAGGTCAAGTGGGAAGCGGAGCACGGGCGCCCGCTCCCCGACGCATGACGGCGGCCATCGGGCCGGTGACGCTGGCGGACACGCAGCAGGTGTCGGCCATCGAGGCGGCGGTGTTCGCCGATCCCTGGTCGGCGAATTCGTTCCGTTCCCTCCACGGCGACCCGCGGGTGTTCTTCGCCTGCGCCAGGGAGCCGGGGGACGGGGCGGGGAGCACGCCGGGCGTCGTGCCCGGTGCCGCGGACCGCGTGCTCGGCTATGTTGTGGCGATCTTCGCCGCCGACGAAGGGGAGATCGCGAATCTGGCCGTGGCGCCGGATGCCCAGGGGCGGGGGCTGGGCGGCGGGCTCCTGGACGCGGCGCTGGCGGAGGCGGAACGCCGGGGCGCCCGGGTGTTGTACCTTGAGGTGCGGGAGTCGAACCACGCGGCGCGAGCGCTGTACCGGTCGCGAAGGTTCGAGGAGGCAGGGCGGCGGCGCGGGTACTATCGGCGTCCGGTGGAGGACGCGCTGCTGCTGCGCAGGATTGTCGAGCCGAGGCTCAAGTAGTCTCTCGTGTGTAAAATGGAAGTGTTTGTGCAGCAATGATTTGGTGATGCCGTATCAAGTGGACTGGACATTATGCGCGGCGAGAGCAGTGACCATTCTCGCCAGGAGGAACAGTGAGCCGGAGCTTGAACAAGGTGACGTTGATCGGGAACCTGGGAAGCGATCCCGAGGTGCGGTCCACCACGGGGGGCAACCGCGTGGCGACCTTCTCGCTGGCCACGAGCCGTACGTGGAACAGCAATGCCGGGGAGCGCCAGGAGAAGACCGAGTGGCACCGGTGCGTGGTGTGGAACAGCAAGTCGTCGCAGCTGGCGGACGTCGTCGAGAAGTACGTCCACAAGGGCGACAAGCTGTACGTCGAGGGGCGGATCGAGTACCGCCAGTGGCAGGACAAGGACGGCCAGACGCGGTACAGCACGGAGATCAACGTGCGGGAGTTGATCATGCTGAGTTCGCCGCGTGGGGGCGGGGGTGGAGAGGTGGACGGCGAAGCGCCGGCGCGGGCCAGCCGGCCGGCGCCGTCCAAGGCCAAGGCTGGGGCCGCCGGGTCCGACGAGTCGTTCGAAGACTTCCCGGAGGCCCTCCAGGACCAGGACGACGATCTGCCGTTCTGACGCCGTGCAGGGGAAGCGCGGGCCCCGGGACCAGAGGCGGTTCCGGGGCCTCGTTTCCTCCGGTCCGGGCGGGTCGTCAGTCTCCAGCGGCAGTAACCGGCCTCGCCGGCATCGGTCCGCGGGGCGCTGCCGGCCCTGCGGCAACCCGTCACTTCCTGAAGCTGTCCGCGCGACTTTCGGGTCGGCGGGCAGGGAGCACAGCATCCGCCCCATGCGAATCCGCACACTTGGCGTAATCTTCGCGGCCGTGATGATGGCCCCGGCCGTCCCCGCGGTGCTTGCCGCGCAGCAGCCCGCCGGCGCCGAGGCCGTCCCGGCGACTCACACGGTGGTGAAGGGAGAGACGCTGTGGGGGCTGGCCGCGCGCTATCTGGGCAGCGGGTTCAAGTGGCGTGCGATCTACGAGGTGAACCGCGAGGCCATTGCCAACCCGCACTGGATCTATCCGGGGCAGGTGCTCCGCATGCCGGGCGCGGTGACCAGCGTCGCCGTCACAGTCGCGCCGCCGGCGGGAGCGCCGGTGGACACCACCAAGCCCCGCCCCCCGGCCGCCGTGCCGGCGCCGGAGCCCACGCTCAACACGGCCACTGGCCGCACGGTGTTCAAGCGCGAGTACGCGGCCACGCCCGCCACGGCCGTCGATTCGATCGAGGTGGCGCGTCCCTTCCCGACGGTGCTCGTGGGCGAGTACCTGAGCGCGCCGTACGTGCTCCAGTCGGCGAAGGTTCCCGGGGCCGGTCGCCTGATCGGCTCCGCGAGCCTCGATCCGCAGGGGCATCTCGACACGCGGAACCTGTTCAAGGGCTACGATGCGGTGCTGGTGGATCCTCCCAGCGGCGCAGCGGGCAGGAAGGGGGAGCAGTACGTCGTGCTGAGACTCGGCCCGGCGCTCTATCGCATCGGGCAGGTGATGGTGCCCACGGGCATCGTCCAGGTCACCAACGATCGCACGGCCGGCACGGCGGTGCGGGCGCAGGTCATCGCGGTGTACGGCGAGATGAGCCCCGGCCAGATGCTGGTCCCGCTGGACACCACGGGGATCCATACCACCGTGCGCCCGAAGCCGGTGAGCGGCGGCCGCTCGGCCGAGGTCCAGTGGGTACTGTCGGAGCCGGTGCTGCCGACGACCTCCGCGTTCATCGTGCTGAATCTCACGGCGGGCGACGGCGTGAAGCCGGGCGACGAATTCTCGCTCTTCCGCGACCGCACGGGGGCCGACGTCGACGGCGGCAATGCCACGCCGGCGGTGGCGATCGGCGCGGCGAAGGTGGTGCGGGTGACGCCGTTCGGGGTGACCGCGATCGTGACCGCGCAGGAGCAAGCGGCCCTGAACGTGGGCGTGGCCGCGCGGCTGACGGCGAAGATGCCGTAACACGCGGCCGGCGTGATGCCGTAACGGGTTCAAGGGATTAGATTTGGGCGAGCGCCATGATTGCGATCGCCCATTTCCTTGCCATCACCCTTTACGTTGCCGCCGCGGCGCTGGCCGCGGCGCCGTTCGCGCGACCGGTGAACGCCCCGCGGCGGAGCGCGCTGGCGCTGCTCGCCTCGGGGGTCGCGATCCACTGCGCCGCGCTTGCGATGCTGGCCATCCGGGCTGGCGATCTCTACGTGGCGGGGCTGGGGCCGTCGCTCTCGATGGCCGGCTTCGTGCTCGCCCTCACGCTGCTCGTGGCCGAGCTGCTGGCGCGCGACGTGAGCCTGACGCTCATCGCGGCTCCGCTGGCCGCCGTGCTCACGGTGGCGGGCAACGTGGTGGGATTCGCGCACCACGTCGAGCCGTCGGGCACGCAGAGCGCGTGGCTGGCGGCCCACATCGCGCTGAGCTTCCTCGGCATCGCGGCGTTCGGCACCGCGGCGGCGGCCGGCCTGCTCTACCTGTTCGAGCGCCGCGAGCTCCGGTCGGGACGCTTCGACGCGATCTTCCGCCTCTTCCCGCCGCTGGCCACGCTCGACCGGGTGAATCACGTCGCGGCCTTGGTGGGGTGGATCGGGCTCACCGTGGGCGTGGTGCTGGCGCTGGCCTATTCCCTCGAGTATGGGGGGATGCGCCCGGAGCAGCTGGCGTGGGGGGTCGCGGCGTGGCTCGGCGTGAGCGCCCTGGCCCTGGGTCGCGTGGCGCGCGGATGGCAGGCGCGGCGCGCGGCGATCTGGTCCAGCGTCTCGTTCACGCTCGTGCTGGTGCTCTACGTCGTCCTGCGGGTGGCCGGTCCGGTGGGGGGCAAGTTCCATTGAGCCTGGCGCCCACTCCGCCGCTCATCGAGCGCGGCCCGGCCGCGCGGAGGCCGTCGGCGTGGCGCTGATCGTCGCCGGGGTGAGCCACCGCACGGCCGCCCTGGACGTGCGCGACCGGCTGACGTTCCGCCCCTCCGAAGTCGGCGGGGCGCTCGAGCGGATCACGCGGGCCGCCGGGGCGTCGGAGGCCGTGATGCTGTCGACCTGCAACCGGACCGAGGTGTATCTCGTCGAGGGCGCCGCCGACGCGGGGCCCGCGGTGTGGGAAGCGTTCAGCGACCGTCTGGGCGCCGATGCCAGCCCGTTCGGCTATGTCCGGCGCGATCGCGAGGCGGTGGCGCACCTGTTCCAGGTCGCCTCGGGGCTCGACTCGATGATCCTTGGCGAGGCGCAGATTCACGGGCAGGTGCGCGACGCGTGGGAGAGCTGCCGCGGCCAGGCCGGGGTGGCGCTGAACCGGCTGTTCCAGTCGGCGCTCGCGGTTTCCGGGCGGGTGCGCGAGGAGACGGCGGTGGCGCGGGGCGCGGCGTCGGTGAGCTCGGCCGCGGTGCAGCTCGCGAAGCAGATCTTCGGCACGCTGCGCGGCCGCCGCGCCATGGTGCTGGGGGCCGGCGAGATGGCCGGGCTGGCGCTCGAGTGCCTGGTGGACGAGGGGGTGAACGCGTCGATCGTCGCCAACCGGACGCACGCGCACGCCGCGGAGCTGGCGTCGCGCTACGGGGCGCGGGCGATGCACTTCGAGGAGTGCTGGCAGGAGCTGCCGGCGGTGGACGTGCTGCTGTCGTCCACGGCGTCGCCGCATCCGGTGGTGACGGTGGACCGCGTGCGGGCCGCGGCCGAGGCGCGGGGCGACCGGCCCTTGTGCATTCTCGACATCGCCGTGCCGCGCGACGTCGAGCCCGAGGTCGGCGCCCTGGGCAACGTGTACCTCTACGATCTCGACCGCCTGCACCAGGTCATCCAGGCGAATCTCGACCGCCGCCGGGCGCAGCTCCCCGACGCCGAGGCGATCGTGGCCGGCGAGGTGGAGCGCTACTGGCAGTGGCTCACCGGGCTCCAGGCGGTGCCGGTGCTCACGCGCTTCCGCTCACGGATGGACGCGGTGCGCGAAGCCGAGCTGGCGGCGGCCATGCGCCGGCTGAAGGATGTGACGCCGGAGCAGCGTGCGGCGGTCGAATACCTGACGAAATCCTTGATGAACAAGTTCATGCACGAGCCGTCGGTGCGATTGCGCGCGGCGGCCTCGAACGGGCGCGGGCTGGGCGTGGTGGACGCCATGCGGTACCTGTTCGCGCTCGACGCGGAGGCGCCGGAGACGGCCGACGCGACGGACGAACCGACCACACCAACCGAGGACACGGCCGAGTGAAGCGGATACTGGTGACGGGGGGCGCGGGGTTCATCGGGTCGCACGTGGCCGACCGGATGCTCGCCGAGGGGCATCGCGTGGCGGTGGTGGACGACCTGTCGAACGGTCGCCGCGAGAACGTGCCGGCGGGCGCGGAGTTCCACGAGCTGGACATCCGCTCGCCCGAGGCGGCGGCGCTGGTCCGGGGCGGCGGCTTCGAGGTGATCGTCCATCTCGCGGCGCAGATGGACGTGCGCAAGAGCGTGGCCGATCCGGTGTTCGACGCCCAGGTCAACATCGCCGGCACGCTGAACCTGCTCGAAGCGCTGCGAGCCTCGGGGCGGCTGACGGCCACGCGGTTCCTGTTCGCCTCGACGGGCGGGGCGATCTACGGCGATGGCGTGCCGCTGCCGGCCGTGGAGCACGCCCGCAAGGAGCCCGATTCGCCGTACGCCGTGGCCAAGCACAGCGTGGAGCAGTACCTGTCGTACTACGGCCGCATCCACGGGTTGCCGGCGCTGGCGCTGCGGTTTGCCAACGTGTACGGGCCGCGGCAGGATCCCCATGGCGAGGCCGGCGTGGTGGCGATCTTCTGCGGCCGCGTGCTGGCCGGGGCGCCCCTCACCGTGTTCGGCGACGGGAACCAGACGCGCGACTACGTGTACGTGGGCGACGTGGCGGCGGCGGTGGCCGCGGCCGCCCACCTCACTCCGTCGAAAAGTGCCGGAATGGACGCTCGCGCGTTTAATGTCGGGACGGGCGTGGAGACGTCGGTGCTCGATCTGGCCTCGGCGCTGATGCGCGCCGCGGGACGGACGGTGCCGATCGAGTTCGCGCCGGCGCGGGCCGGCGAGCAGCTCCGCTCCGTTCTCGCGATCGACAAGGCGGCGGCCGATCTCGGCTGGCGTCCCACCGTGTCGCTGGGGCAGGGCCTCGCCGAAACCTACGCCTGGTTCGCCCAGCGGTCGTCCACCTCCGCCCCCACCCCCGCATGATGCTCGCTCCGCAACTCGGCGGCGCCGTACCCACCGGCGCGCTCGACCTGATCCGCAGCGCCTCGATCAGCACGCAGATCGTGCTCGTGGTGCTGGCCATGCTCTCGCTGCTCAGCTGGGCCGTGATGTTCGGCGCGTGGCGGCAGCTCAGCAAGGCCGAGAAGGCGGGGCTCCAGTTCCAGCACGCGTTCGAGAGCGCGCCGCGCCTCGACGAGGCCGGCGCGCTGGTCAAGCGCTCCAAGCCCGGTGCGCTGCCGCGACTGTTCCTGCGCGCCATGCACTTCGTGTCCGAGCAGCGCGTGCGCAACCAGCAGTCGCGCGAGCTCGATGACCCCCGGCTCACCCCGGGGGGCGGCATCACCTACACGCTGTCGGCCACGCAGATCGAGACGCTGCGGCTGCTGCTCGATGCCGAAGCCGCCGAGGAGCGCGACCGGCTGGGGCGGTATCTGCCCTGGCTGGCGGTGATCGGCTCGGCGAGCCCGCTGATCGGCCTGTTCGGCACGGTGCTGGGCGTGATCGAGGCCTTCCTTGGCATCGCCAGCAAGGGCTCCGGGAACCTCGGCGCGGTGGCGCCCGGCGTGGCCGAGGCGCTGATCGCCACCGCGGCGGCGCTGGCCGTGGCCATTCCCGCGACCTTCGGCTACAACATCTTCGCGGCCAAGCTCAACCGGTTCGACGGGATGATGGAGAATTTCGGGACTGACGTGATCGCGCTGCTGGCGCGCGAGGGGCACATCTAGCATGGCCCGCCGCCGCCACCGCCGGCTCGAGCTCAATGCCGACATCAACGTCGTGAGCCTCATCGACGTGATGCTGCTCCTGCTCGTGATCTTCATGATCACGGCGCCGATGATGCAGGGCGGCGTGGACATCACGCTCCCCCAGGCCGAGGCGCGGCCGATCACCTCCAAGAGCAGCATGACGGTGACCGTGACGCGGGACGGAACGATCGTCGTGGACGACAACTCGCCGATGACCTACGACGAGTTCCGCGCCGCCTTCCAGACGCTGGCCAAGGACCGCGCCAGCCAGGGCGTCTACCTGCGGGCCGACGAGAACGTGAGCTACGGACTGGTGGCCAAGGTGCTGGCCGTGATCAAGGCGGGCGGGGTGCAGGACGTGGGTCTCGTGACCGAGCAGGAGCAGGGAGGAGGCCACTGAGGTGAGCGCGCACGCGGCCCCTCCTCGCCTCACCCTCCCGCTGGGCGCCTCGGTGCTCCTGCACGGCGCGGTGATCACGGCGCTCTTCCTGTTTCGCCCGCCGCCGCCGGCCCTGCTCCCGCCGGTGTACCGGGTGAACCTCATCGCCGCCCCGGCCGGCCCGCGCGCCATCGGGACGGTGCAGGACAAGCCGTCCGAGCCGGCGACCAAGCCGGTGACGCCGCCGCGGTCCAAGGCCCGGCCCAAGCCGGCGCCGGTGGTCGAGAAGAAGGCCGCGAAGCCCGCCCCGGCGCGCAAGGTGGCCACACCGGCTCCGGCCGAGGTGAAGACCAAGCGGGCCGATGCCAAGACCCCGGCTGCTGGGGGCGGCCCCGAGGGCGGGAAGGGCGCCGACGTGGCGAACGTGAACACGCCGGGGATCGCCTTTCCCTTCCAGGGGTACCTCGACAACATCGTCCGGCAGATCGCGCTCCGCTTCAGCCCGGGAGGCGGCACGGCGCTGACCGCCGAGGTGGCGTTCCTCGTCCATCGCGACGGCACGGTGACCGACTTCCGGTTTCAGAAGCGGTCCGGTTCGTACGCGTTCGACCTCGCGGCGCAGGGCGCGATCGACGCGGCCGGCTCGGCCCGCGCCTTCGGGGCGTTGCCGTCGGCGTACCCGAACGACGTCCTGCCCGTGATCTTCACCTTCGACCCCCGGCTGATCCATTGACCAAGGCCCGTTTCGCCCTCGCCGGCGCGCTGCTCGCGCTGGCCGTGCCCCTCGCCGCGCAGGACACCACGGCCCAGGGGGTGCACATCACGCTCCAGTACAACGTGGGCACGCGGCCCGGCGTGGTCGTGCTCCCGGTTGCCGGGGCCGGGGGGGATTCGATCCAGACGATCCTCCAGCGGGACCTCGACTACGGCGACCGCGTGAACGTGATCGCGATTCCCGACTCGATGGCAGCGGCCGTGCGCGGCGGCCTCGACTCCACCGGCAAGGTGCGGACGATGGGCTACGCCGTGTTCAAGACGCTCGGCGCCGCGGCCGTGATCCAGGCGACGAACACCTCCCGCGGGCTGCACGTGGCCCTGCACGACGTGGCGCGCGGGCAGGTGATCGACGTCAACGAGTTCCCGCTGCCGCCGGACTCCCTGTCGCGGGGGTGGCGGATGGCGGTGCACCGGGTGTCGGACGAGGTGGAGCGGTGGGTCACCGGCGTGCGCGGGATCGCGGCCACGCGCATCGCCTACGTGCGGAACCACGCCGTCCGCATCGTGGACAGCGACGGGGCCGACGACCTGACCATCCCGATGGCGGGGGCGGGGATGTCGCCGGCGTGGAGCCCCGACGCCCGGATGATCGCCTACTCGACGTTCGGCGAGGGCTCGCGGATCGTGGTGTACACGCTGGCCACCGGGCAGTCGCGGAGCTTCGGGGAGCGCCGCAACACCAACGTGAGCACGCCGGTGTTCAGTCCCGACGGCTCGGCCATCGTGTACACGCTGGCCGGCGAGAACGGCTCGGACCTGTTCAGCGCCCCGGTGGGGGGGGGGCCGGCGGCGCGGCTGACGGCCGGAGGCGGCACGGACAACAGCACGCCGGCGTTCAGCCCGGACGGGCGTAGAATTGCCTTTACATCGGGGCGAGCGGGCCCGCCGGAGATTTATATTATGGATGCCGATGGGACCAACGTGTCCATGTTCACCGACTACGCCTTCTCCACCCGGAATTACCGCTCCAACCCCGACTGGTCGCCGGACGGCCTGAGCCTCGCGTACCAGGCCTATCAGCCGGACAGCTCGGGGGTGTTCCAGATCTTCACGATGTCCCTGCGCGACCGCACGCCGCACCAGCTGACGAGCGACGGCGAGAATGAGGATCCCAGCTGGGCGCCCGACGCGCGGCACCTCGTGTTCACGTCGACGCGCAGTGGCACGAAGCAGTTGTGGGTGATCGATTCGCAGTCGGGTCGGCTGCGGCAGCTGACGCACGGGGCCGCGATGTCGCGGCTCGGGGCGTGGTCGCCGCGGCTGGCCCCGTAGCACCGCCGCCCTCTTGACGGCGCACTTCACACGCACCCCCCTCGCCTTCCCACATCCGAGTCCAGGAGACCCGACCCATGCAATCTTCCCGAATCCTGCCCGCGGCGTTGCTGGCGCTGGCCGCGCTCGCGGCCTGCCACAAGAAGCCCGAGGTAGCGCCCACCCCAGCCCCCGCGCCGATCGACAGCACGGCGATCAAGCAGCACATCGCCGACTCGCTCGCCATGGTGGCCAAGGCGCGGGCGGACAGCCTCGCGCGGGCGGCCGCTGAGAAGGCGCGGGAGGACAGCATCGCGGCCGCGGCGGCGCAGGCCAAGATGCGTGCCGCGCTGACGGCGATGATCCACTTCGACTTCAACAAGTCGGACCTCCGCCCCGAGGACCAGGCGATTCTCGACGCGAAGATCCCGATTCTGCTCGCCAATCCCGGGCTCACGCTGCGCATTGCCGGCAACACCGACGAGCGCGGTTCGACGGAATACAACCTGGCCCTGGGCCAGCGCCGCGCCGCGACCGCCAAGCGGTACCTGACCGACCATGGCGTGGCCGACTCGCGGCTCGAGACGGTGAGCAACGGCGAGGAGAAGCCGCTCTGCACCGAGCAGGAGGAGTCCTGCTGGTCGCAGAACCGGCGTGACGAGTTCACCGTCACGGGCGGCGACACCGGCATGCTCAAGGGGTCGGGCAACTGATGCGCGCGCGTCTGCTTCTCGCGCCCGCGGCGCTGCTGCTGACCAGCGGGTGTCTCGCCTCCAAGGGAGACATCCGGCTGCTGCAGGACGACCTGACGTCCATGCGGGCCGATCAGGCCCAGCAGGCGCGGGCGCAGGAGCAGGCGCGGGCCCTGGCCGATGCGGCGACGCGCCAGCGGCTCGACTCGGCGCTCGCCTCGCTGGGAGTGCTCCGGGATTCGGTCCGCATTCTCAGCGGGCGGATCGCCACGTATCAGGCGAATTCGAGCCAGTCGATGTACGAGATGGGCCAGCAGCTGGTGACGCTGCTCAACC
Source organism: Gemmatimonadota bacterium (assembly GCA_028876525.1). Lineage (GTDB taxonomy): Bacteria > Gemmatimonadota > Gemmatimonadetes > Gemmatimonadales > Gemmatimonadaceae > JAGWRI01. The sequence continues at coordinate 11,014 of JAGWRI010000130.1, forward strand.
GGGCGGGGATGAGCCAGCAGCAGATCCAGACCCTGATGGCGCAGTTGGAGACCCAGCAGCAGGCGGCGGCCGCGCCGCCGCCCGCGCGCGGGC
>JAGWRI010000131.1 GCA_028876525.1 Gemmatimonadota bacterium
CGAGGGCGAACAGCTTCGACATGACGGACTCTCGGCACGGGTCGGAAAGAACGCGGGCAACCGGGCAAACATGGGCCGAGAACCGGGACGGGTCCAGTGAGCGGCGCGCCGGCCGCGGCTGCGGGCTCTTCCCGAATCGCGCGCCGAACGGCATATATCGGTACACCCGTTCCACCCGACTCTGGAGGTTCCATGCCTGCAGTCCCTCCGGCTGGCCCCGATTCCCCCGGCGGTTCGCCCCTCAAGGACGAAGCCGCTCTGGAGCGCCTCTTTCGCTCCCACTATTCGTCCCTCATCGCCGCGGCCCAAGCCAACCTCAAGGACAAGCCCGAAGCTGCGCCCCGCGTAGTGGAGGGCCTTTTTCTTGCCGCGTGGAAGGATCGCGATCAGTTCAAGTCGGCGCAGGAGCTCGAGGAGTTCCTGACCGGTGAGGTCGGGCACGCCGCGGCGCGCGAGCTGAGCCGCCGCGCCAGCGCGCACCACCTCGGCGGCGGCGCCAAGGGCGGCGGGCGCCATGCCGAGCGCCCCGTCGACGTCGACCAGTCGTGGGCGCAGATCCACCGCGTGCTGAATCCCGACACCGCCGCCGCGCAGAGCGCGGTGGCCAGCCAGACCAAGCGCGAGGCGGCGAGCCATGTGAAGGGGCTGGCCAAGCGCCGGAACTGGACGATCCCGATCGTGATCGGAATCGTCGCCATCGCCGTCGCCGTGGGCCTGACGTTCTACCTCAACCAGGTGAGCCGCGAGGGAAGCGTCATCGCCGCGCTCAAGGCGCCCGGCGCCCGCCAGCACGTCACCGGCAACGGGCAGTTCGTCGTGGTTGGCCTGGACAACGGCACGCAGATCTTCGAGGGGCCGCTGTCGCGCGTCGTCGTTCCCGAGAAGTACGGCCCGGGGCTCCGCGTGGTCGGGCTCGCCGGCGTGGGGCTCGTGACCGCGACGTCCACCAGTCCGGACGATCCGTTCGAGGTCCGCGCCGGCGCCGCGGTCATCGACGCGCCGGCGGCGGTGATGGTGATCCGGTCCGACACCACCGACTCGATCGCCACGATCCTCGTCAAGAGCGGCAACGCGTCGGTTCGCGTGGGCAAGGAGATCCACCCGCTGGCCGCCGGCCAGGCCCTGACCATCGCGCCCAACGGGCAGATATCCACGCCCGACTCGACCCACCTCGCGGTCGCCGCCTCGTGGGCTGACAGCACGGTGACCATCCCGCCGATGACGCTCAAGCAGGGGCTCGAGGAGCTGCGCCGGTGGTACGGCCTCAAGATCGTGGTGCTCGACAGCGCGCTGTTCACGCGACAGGTGTCCGCCTCCGCCTCGACCAACAGCACGCTGGATGCCATCAATCAGTTCGAGAAGTCGGGCAACCTCAAGTTCGGCTACGAAGGCCAGACCATGGTCTTCACCGACGCCGCGCCGAAGGGACGGAAGCGGTAACCGCGCGCCGCCGGGGGCGCGGCCGCGTCAGCGGCCGCCCCCTCCGGCGAGCAGGGCGGCCAGCTTCACCAGGCTCTCCGTCCACCCTTCCACCATCATCATCCTGCGGAACGCTTGGGCCTCGGCGGCCGAGGCGAAGCGCGTGCTGATCGTCACCGTCGTCCTCCCCTCGCGCTCGACGAACGTCACCGTGACGACGCTGTCGTCGACCGGCGTCCCGCGCGGCGTGCCGCGCGCGTCGTTCAGCATGTCCATCCACGCCTCGGGCTGCCCGCTGAGGTCGTTGGTATAGACCAGCCGCTCCGGCGGCACGACCTCGCGATAGACGCCGCTCATCGGGTAGTCGGTGCCGTCGGGCGCGCGCATGACGATCCGGAAACGCCCCCCGGGTCGCACGTCCAGCTCGCACACCGGGTTGGTGAACACGCGCGGCCCCCACCAGCGCGCCAGGTGCTCGGGCCGGGTCCAGGCGTCCCACACGAGTGGCCGGGGGGCGTCGAACTCGCGGATGATGACGATGTCGCGATCGGTCGGCGCCGGCGCGCCGCTACCGCTTTCGGCCATGGGGTCTCTCCTTGCCCTGCAGCGCGTGCAGGTAGTCGTCGAGCCGGTCGAGGCGCCCCTCCCAGAGCCGGCGGTACTGCCCCACCCAGCCGGCGACGTCGCGCAGGGGCACGGGGGCGAGGCGGGCGGGGCGCCACTGCGCCTCGCGCCCTCGGGTGACGAGTCCCGCGCGCTCCAGCACCTTGAGGTGCTTCGACACGGCGGGGAGGCTCATATCGAAGGGCGCGGCGAGCTCGCCCACCGAGGCCTCGCCGGCGGCGAGCCGTTCGAGGATGGCCCGGCGCGTGGGATCGGCGAGCGCGGCGAAGGTCGTGGTGAGCGGGTCGGGGGCGGTGACCATGCTGGCGGGTGAGGCGGGTTGTATTTTACCTATTGGTTAAATACAGCCCCTGGCGCGGCCTGTCAAGCGTGACGCGGCCGCGCATAGACAATCGGGCCCGGAGCGCGTATTCTGGTCACCCCCACACCTGTTTGGAGCGTGCGGCATGAGCGGCGTACGAGTACTGGTCGGAACCAAGAAGGGCGCGTTCGTCCTGACGTCGGACGAAGGGCGCAAGAAGTGGAACGTGGCCGGCCCGCACTTCGCGGGGTGGGAGATGTACCATCTCAAGGGCTCGCCGGTGAATCCCGACCGCATCTACGCGTCGCAATCGAGCGGATGGTTCGGGCAGCAGGTGCAGCGCTCGGACGACGGGGGCCGGACCTGGGAGGCGGTGGACAACAAGTTCGCGTATGCCAGCGTGCCGGGCACGCACCAGTGGTACGACGGCACGCCGCACCCGTGGGAGTTCAAGCGCGTGTGGCACTTCGAGCCCTCGCCCACCGAGGCCGACACGGTGTTTGCCGGCGTCGAGGACGCGGCGATCTTCAAGTCGACGGACGGCGGGAAGAGCTGGGCCGAGCTGCCGGGGTTGCGCGAGCACCGCACGGGCTCCAAGTGGACGCCGGGCGCGGGCGGGATGTGCCTGCACACGATCCTCATCGACCCCGCCAAGCCCGATCGGATGTACGTCGCCATCTCGGCGGCCGGCGCCTTCCGCACCGACGACGGCGGCAAGACGTGGACGACGATCACCAAGGGGCTGCACTCGGGGTTCATGCCCGACCCCACGGCCGAGATCGGGCACTGCGTGCACCGTATCGCGTTCCACCCCAGCAACACCGACCGGCTGTTCATGCAGAAGCACTGGGACGTGATGCGCACCGACAACGCCGGCGACCAGTGGTACGAGGTGAGCGGCAACCTGCCCACCGATTTCGGCTTCGTGGTGGACGTGCACGCGCACGAGCCCGAGACGGTGTACGTGCTGCCCATCAAGAGCGACGCCGAGCACTACGTGCACGACGGCAAGCTGCGCGTGTATCGCAGCCGGACGGGCGGCAACGAGTGGGAGGCGCTCACCAAGGGGCTGCCGCAGGAGAACTGCTACGTGAACGTGCTGCGCGACGCGATGGCCGTGGACCGGCTGGACGACTGCGGCGTCTACTTCGGCACGACCGGGGGGCAGGTGTACGCGTCGGCCGACGGCGGAGACAGCTGGAACGCCATCGTGCGCGACCTGCCGGCGGTGTACTCGGTCGAGGTGCAGACGCTCACATGATCCGCGTGGTGCTCCCCGCCCCGCTGTACCGGCTGGCGAAGATCGACCGCGCCGGCGAGCTCGCGTTCGACGTGCCGGCGCCGGTCACGCAGCGCACCGTGCTCGACGCGGTCGAGGCGCGCTATCCGGTGCTGCGCGGCGCGATCCGCGATCACGACACGCACAAGCGGCGGGCGTTCGTGCGTTTCTACGCGTGCGAGGAGGACCTGTCGCACGAGTCGCCCGACGCGCCGCTGCCCGAGGCGGTGGCGCGCGGCGACGAGCCGTATCTCGTGGTCGGGGCGATCGCGGGGGGGTAGCGAGCCGGCGGCGCGGCCCAGCCTTCACGCGCCCTCCATTGCCGCGCGGCTCGGCTCGGCGTATATGTGGCGCAGCGATTCTCTCACCACGATCCCATGTCGCCTCGCCATCGCTCGATCGTCCGCCTCGCCCTCGCCGGCGCCGCCCTGCTCGCCCTCGCCCGCCCCGCCGCCGCCCAGGCCCCCGCCTCGCACCTCCGCACCCGCTGGGCCTCGCAGGTCTCGCCCACCCACCCGTGGCCCGAATACCCGCGCCCGCAGCTCGTGCGTCCGCGCTGGCTGAACCTCAACGGCCCCTGGGACTACGCCATCACCGCGAGCGACGCCGGCCAGCCCGCGCAGTGGGACGGGAAGATCCTCGTCCCGTTCGCCGTGCAGTCGCAGCTGAGCGGCGTCGAGCGCCCGGTCACCGACTCGCAGGCGCTCTGGTACCACCGCACGTTCACCGCCCCCGCCCTGCCCGACGGCGGACGGCTGCTCCTCCACTTCGGCGCCGTGGACTGGGACGCCACGGTGTGGGTGAACGGCACCCGCATCGGCGAGCACCAGGGGGGCTACGATCCGTTCACCTTCGACGTCACCGGCGCGCTCCGCGCCGGCGGTCCGCAGGAGCTGACCGTCCGCGTCTGGGACCCGACCGACCGCGGCGAGCAGCCGCGCGGCAAGCAGGTCCTGCGCCCGCACAGCATCTGGTACAGCGCCGTCACCGGCATCTGGCAGACGGTGTGGCTGGAACCGGTGCCGGCGGCCTACATCACGAACGTGCTCGCCACGCCGAATATCGACGACAGCACCGTGACCGTCACGGCCACGGTGCACGGCGCTCCGGCGGGAACCTGGTGGGGCGCGGTCACCGGGTCGACGCCCCACGAGATCAACGTCGTCAACGCAGCCGTGGGCCGCCCGCTGGTCTTCCACATCCGACGCATGCACCTCTGGTCGCCGTCCGATCCGTTCCTCTACCGGCTGTACATTCGCCTTTCCACCGGCGACACGGTGTCGAGCTACTTCGGCATGCGGAAGATCTCCGTGGGCACGGCGCCCGACGGCTACCGCCGGCTCTTCCTCAACAACAAGCCGCTGTTCGAGTACGGGCCGCTGGACCAGGGGTGGTGGCCCGACGGGCTCTACACGCCGCCCACCGAAGCCGCGATGCGCCACGACATCGAGATGACCAAGCGGCTCGGCTTCAACATGATTAGAAAACACGTAAAGGTGGAACCGGCCCGGTGGTACCACCTGGCCGACAGCCTGGGCGTGCTGGTCTGGCAGGACATGCCGAGCGGCGAGAACAGAACGCTCCACGCGCAGGCCCAGTTCGAGCTGGAGCTGCGGCGCATGATCACCGCCCTGCGCGACCACCCGTCCATCGTGATGTGGGTGCCGTTCAACGAAGGTTGGGGACAGTACGACACGCGGCGCATCGCCGACTGGATCAAGCAGTACGACCCCACGCGGCTGGTGAACAATGCCACCGGGTGGACCGACCGCGGCGCGGGCGACGTCGTGGACATCCACGAGTATCCGGGCCCGGGGATGCCCCCGGTGGAGAAGGTCCGCGCCGCGGTGCTGGGCGAGTTCGGCGGCCTGGGCCTCCCGCTCGAGGGCCACACCTGGCTCCCGAAGAACAACTGGGGCTACCGCACCTTCCCCGACACGATCGCCCTCCGCGCCGCCTACGCCAACCTGCTCGACCAGCTCCAGCTGCTCGAAGCGCGCGGGCTGGCCGCCGCCGTCTACACCCAGACCACGGACGTCGAGGTCGAGGTCAATGGCCTCATGACCTACGACCGCGCCATCGTGAAGCAGAATCCGCGCCAGGCGTTCGCCGAGGCGGCGAAGCTGTACGGACCCATGCCCGCGATCCGCCCCGTGGTCCCGACGTCGCGGGACAGCGCCCAGGTCTGGCGCTACACCACCTACACGCCCCCCGCCGGCTGGATGCAGACGGCGTTCGCCGACTCGTCGTGGACCGAGGGCCAGGCCGGATTCGGAACCGGCGAAACCCCCGGCGCGGTGGTCCGCACGACGTGGAACACGCCCGACATCTGGATGCGGCGCACCTTCACCCTCGACGCGCTGCCCCGGCATCCCTACTGGAACGTCCACCACGACGAAGACGCCGAGCTGTACCTGAACGGCGCGCTCGTCGCGACCCTGCCCGGCTACACCACGGGCTACGTGGACCTGGCGTTCGACGCGGCCGCGAAGCGCGCGCTCCGCAAGGGGCGCAACGTGCTCGCGGTGCACGTCCACCAGACTCGCGGCGGGCAGTACGCCGACGTGGGCATCGACGACGTGGTCAGGCGGTAGCCCGCCGGGGCGAAGGACTCACCCGCTCGCCGACGCCACGCTGATTTCGAGGTCCCGCAGCAGCCCGTCGTCCAGCCCATAGATGAACCCGTGCACCGCCAGCGGCTGCCCGCGGGCCCACGCCTCGCGCACGATCGTGGTCTGGCTGACGTTGATCACCTGCTCGATCACGTTCAGCTCGCACAGCCGCCGGTGCCGCGCCTGCTCGTCGGGCAGGGCATCCAGCGCCGCCTGATGCTTCCACCGCACGTCCTGCACGTGGCGCAGCCAGTTGTCCACCAGCCCCAGCCGGTCGTCGCGCAGCGCGGCGAGCACGCCGCCGCATCCGTAATGCCCGGTCACGATGACGTGCCGCACCTTCAGCACGTCCACCGAGAACTGCAGCACGGACAGGCAGTTGAGATCGGCGTGCACCACGACGTTGGCCACGTTGCGGTGCACGAACAGCTCGCCGGGGGCGAGCCCCACGATCTCGTTGGCGGGCACGCGGCTGTCGGAGCAGCCGATCCACAGGTACTGCGGGGCCTGCTGCCCCGCGAGCCGGCGGAAGAACTCGGGGTCCTCCGCCGTCATCCGGCCGGCCCACGCGCGATTGTTGGCGAAGAGGTCGCCGAGCATCAGAATCCCGCCGGCCGCTCGGCGGCGACGCCGAACGCGCGCTCCATCGCCAGCCCGGCCCGCGCGATGGTGCCCTCGTCGAACAGATGGCCGACGAGCGTCACGCCGTAGGGCACGCGGCGCGGGGGCGAGAACCTCGGGAGCGGGTGCGCCGGATCGGGCGCCCAGTCGCTCCGCGCCTCCGACACCTCCACGAACCCGGCGCGCAGGGTGAGCGACGGCTGGCCGGTCATGTTGCTGATCACCAGCATCTCGTCGCGCAGCGACGGCACGAGCAGGAAGTCCACCCGGCGCATCGCGTCGTGCATCGCGCCGGCCACCATGCGGCGGAACCGGTCGCCCTGCACGAAATCCACCGCCGACAGGAAGCGCGCCTCGCGGAACAGGTTGGGCCAGGCGTCGGGCACCTGCATCCGCAGCGTGTCGGCCTTCCCGCTCAGCGTCAGCTCCTCGAACGCCGCCGCCGCCTCGGCGAACAGCAGCACATTCAATGAATCGTATGGCCAGTCGGGCAGGCGCACCTCCACGGGCTCCATGCCCAGCTTCCGCGCGGTGTCCAGCGCGGCGCGGTCCACGTCGGTGGCCGGCGCTTCCTTCATCCAGGCCGGGACGTACCCCACCCTGAGCCCCTTCACCGGCGCCGAGGCGTCGTAGTCGAGCCGGCTGGGCCGGCTGTAGACGTCGCCCCCGTCCGGTCCGGTGATGGCGTGCAGCACGAGCATCGTGTCCTCGACGCTCCGCGCCATCGGCCCCAGCTTGTCCATCGTCCAGCACAGCGTCATCGCGCCCGTGCGCGCCACGCGCCCGAAGGTGGGACGGAGTCCGGTCACGCCGCACCGCATGCTCGGACTGATGATGCTGCCCTGCGTCTCGCTCCCGATGGCGAACCCGACCAGCCCCGCGGCGGTGGCCGATCCCGGGCCGGCGCTCGACCCCGACGCGCCCTCCTGCAGCAGCCAGGGATTCATCGTCTGCCCGCCGAACCAGACGTCGTTCAGCGCCAGCGCGCCCAGGCTCAGCTTCGCCACCAACACCGCGCCCGCATCCGTGAGCCGCTTCACCACCGCGGAGTCGGCCGCGGGCACGCGGTCCCGGAACGGCTCGGCGCCCCAGGTCGTGGGAATGCCGGCCGTGTCGAGCAGGTCCTTCACGCCGTACGGGATGCCGTGCAGCGGGCCGCGGTACTTCCCGGCCGCGATCTCGCGGTCGGCCTGCCTGGCCTGCGCCAGCGCGTGATCCTCGGTGAGCGTGATCACGCAGTTGATCTTCGGATTGTACTTCTTGAGCCGGTCGAGATAGAGGCGCGTGAGCCGCTCGGAGGTGATTTTCCGCGTGCGGATCCACTGCGACAGGTGCGTGACCGAGGCGAACGCGATGTCCTCGTCGTTCGCCGGCAACGGACCGGCGTCCGCGCCGCTGGGGGCGAACCGGTCGCGCGACGGTCCCGCGGTGTTTCCCGGCAGGATCGGATCCCAGACCGTGGCCGGCGCCACCGCGTCCGCGAGCGCGACCCTGCGCGGCCCCGTCCGCCGCTCGGCCAGGCCGGCCATCGAGGTGCGCCAGCTCGCGGCGGCCATCTGCCGCTGGGCATCGGTCATCGTCACCTGCGCCAGCTTCTCGGCTTCGGCAAAAGTCGCGGTGGTGACGTCGGGGCCCACGGCGGGGGCCGTGTTGAACGCGCCCGGCGCGCCCGGCGTGGGCGTCTGCGCGCTGCCCGGCGCGGCCGGCTTGGCTTCGTCGCCGCGGCAGGCGGCGAGCACGCCGAGCAGGCCGACCGGCGCTTGGATGAGGAACTGGCGGCGAGTATTCATAGGCGGGTCCCTGAACCTGCGGCCGCCCGAACGGGCTGGCAAGTGTCCCGCCGCGGCCGTCGAGGTCAGACGTCGAGCAGCGCCCGCAGTTTGAGGACGGTGTTCCAGTTCCGCCCCGTGCCGCGCGCGTCCAGCCTGGCATCGAGCACCGCCGCCGTCAGCCGCGACGTGCCGATTCCGTCCGGGTACACGATGTACGCATGGCGCCCGCGCACCTCCACGGTTTCGCGGCCCGCGATCGCGTCGCGCAGCGCCCGGACCTGCGCCGCGCCCGGCGCGGACCTGAGCGCATGGACCACGAGATGCGCGGGATCGTCCTTCGCTGCCCGCGCGAACGGATTCGCGGCCACGACCGCCCGCCACTCGACGGCCGAGCGGACGTGGAAGTCGGTGGCCAGGCCCAGCCGCGCGCGGGCCTCCGCCTCGAGCTGCTTCTCCAGCGCCCCCGCGGTTCCGGCGGCCGCGAACACGACGTTCCCCGACTGCAGCACCGTCTGCGCGTCGCGATACCCGAGCTCGGCGAAGAAGTCGCGAAGGTCCGCCATCGCGATCTTCCGGTTCCCCCCGACGTTCACGCCGCGCAGCAGCGCCACGAACCTCGACATTACGGCGTCCTCCGGCCTCGATGGCGGCGCACCACCAGCACGTACACCGCGACGTTGAGCGCCAGCGCCAGCGAGCCGAGCACGAGCTGGACGTGGCGGGTGAGCCCGGCCGGGTAGATCGCCGGGACGAGGTAGTGCTCGACGAACCCTCCCGCGTAGCCCGCCTGGCTTCCGCGCTCGCGCATCGCGATTTCGAGGGGCGTGAGCGGGCAGACGAGGCCGCTGTACTCCACGAACACGCCCCACGCCGCGGCGGGCAGGTGGACCCACGCCATGCGCGGCCGGCGCAGCGCGAACAGGCCGCCGAGCACGACGAAGGCCACGAAGGCCGCGTGCACCGCGACGATGACATCGGCCAACAGGCGGTACCCCATGGGTCAAACATGGTCGTCCGGCGGCGGAATGCCAGCGCCGCGACCGGCGGGCCCCGGACTCGGGCGGAATATTCGTAAAGACTAATATTCCGGCCCGCGCCGCTGTCGGCGGCCCCCCGACGGCGCGCCGGGGGAGTCTCCCCTTGGCGGCCGGCCTCCCCCGCCCCCTAGATTGGTCCGCGTACGCTGCGCCGCCGCCCGCGCGGGCGAGGAGGGGGCATGGATCCGCTGTTCTGGCACCGGTTTCAGTTCGCCTTCACGGCGACCTTTCACTACCTGTTCCCGCAGCTCACCATGGGGCTGGCCCTGCTCATCCTCGTGATGAAGACGCTGGGCCGCCGCCCGGGCGGCGAGCACTGGAACGACGCCGCGCGGTTCTGGATCCGGATTTTCGGCATCAACTTCGCGGTCGGCGTGGTGACCGGGATCCCGATGGAGTTCCAGTTCGGGACCAACTGGGCCGGGTTCTCGGCGTTCGCGGGCGCCGTCATCGGGAACACGCTGGGCATGGAGGGGCTGTTCGCCTTCTTCCTCGAGTCCAGCTTCCTGGCGGTGCTCGTGTGGGGCGAGGCGAAGGTCGGACCGCGGCTCCACTGGTGGGCATCGCTCGCCCTGTTCGCCGGGAGCTGGCTGTCTGGCTACTTCATCGTCGCCACCGACGCCTTCATGCAGCACCCCGTGGGGGCGCAGGCGGCCGCGGGCGGCGTGCTCCAGATCGCCGACTTCTGGGCCTTCCTGCTCAATCCGTGGGCCCTCCTGCAGTACGCGCACACGATGGTGGCCAGCGTGGTCACGGCGTCGTTCGTGGTCGCGGCGGTGGGGGCCTACTACCAGCTGCGCGGGCAGCACGCCGCGGCGGCCCGCGACTTCCTCCGCGTCGGCGTGCTCTCCGGGCTCGTGGCCAGCGTGCTCGTGGCGTTCCCCACCGGCGACCGGCAGGCCAAGCAGGTGGCCCGGTACCAGCCCGTGTCGCTGGCCGCGATGGAGGGGCGGTTCACGAGCGGCCCGTATGCGGGCATCACGCTCATCGGCCAGCCCGACGTCACGGCGCGGCGCCTCGACAATCCCGTCGAAGTGCGCGGCCTGCTGAGCGTGCTGGCCTACGGCACGTGGCACAGCAACGTTCCGGGGCTCGACGCGTTTCCGCCCGCCGACTGGCCGGACAACATCGAGCTGCTGTACTACGCGTTCCACATCATGGCGGGGCTGGGCACGATCTTCATTCTCCTCATGGCGGCCTCGGCGCTGCGAATGGCGCGCGGCCGGCTCGACCGCTCGCCCGCGCTCCTCTGGACGCTGATGCTCGCGTTCCCGTTCCCGTACATCGCGAACACGGCCGGGTGGCTGGTGGCCGAGCTGGGGCGGCAGCCGTGGCTGGTGTACGGGATCCTGCGCACCGGCGCCGGGGCCAGCCCGAACGTCCACGCCGGCACGGTGCTGTTCACCACGATCGGATTCGCCGGGCTGTATCTCGTGCTCGGCCTGCTGTTCGTGTTCCTGATCGGGCGCGAGATCGCGCACGGCCCGCGCGCGGGCCTGGAGGCGGCCCATGTTTGAGCTCTGGTTCGGCATCGTCGCGGTGATGTTCACCGCGTACGTCGTGCTCGACGGCTACGACCTCGGCGCGGGCGCGCTGCACCTCGTCGTGGCGCGCACCGGCGACGAGCGGCGGCAGGTGCTGGCGGCCGTCGGGCCGTTCTGGGACGCCAACGAGGTGTGGCTGCTGGCCGCGGGGGGCGCGCTGTTCGTGGGCTTTCCGCGCGTGCTCGCCGCGGGCCTGTCGGGATTCTACCTCGCGATCTTCCTCGTCATCTGGACGCTGATCCTGCGGGCGGTGGCGATCGAATTCCGGAGCCACGTCGGCGACGTCCTCTGGCGCGCCTTCTGGGACGCCGTGTTCTCGCTGGCCAGCGCGGCGCTCGCGATTCTCTGGGGCGCCGCGATCGGCAACGTCATCCGCGGCCTTCCACTGGGCGCCGACGGGTGGTTCGCCCTGCCGCTGTTCACCACGTTCGGCACGACGCCGCCCGTGGGGATCCTCGACTGGTACACCGTGCTCACCGGGGTCTTCGCGCTGGTGGCCCTGGTGGGCCACGGCGCCGTCTTCCTGACCTGGCGAACCGACGGTCCGGTGCACGACCGCTCGCGCCGCATCGCCGCGGCGCTGTTCGCCGTGCTCGTTCTGCTCTGGCCGGCGGTCACGATTGCGACGCAGATCGTGAATCCGGTCCTGTTCCCCAATCTGGCGGGCCGGTGGATGGCGTGGCTGGGACTCGTGGCGGCGATTGCCGGCATCGTGGCCGTGTTCGCGGGGCTGCGCCGCGACCGCGGACTGACGGCGTTCCTCGGCTCTTCGGCCTGGATCGTGGGAATGCTCGTCGCCACGGCGGCGTGCCTGTATCCGGTGATGCTCCGCGCGGTGCCCGACGCCGCCTACTCGATCACGGCGGCCGCCGGCGGCAATTCCGCCGGCGGGCTGCGGTCGGCGCTCGGATGGTGGATCGTGGGCTTCCCGATCGCGATCGCGTACTTCGTGATCCTGTTCCGGGTGCACCGCGGCAAGGCGGTGGCGGCCGCGGAGGGACAGGGCTACTGAGGGCGGGCGCGGGCGCCGCCGGCGGCGATCACCGGGGCACGGCCTCCCCCCAGTAATTGAACGCCGCCGGCCGCCAGCCGGGCAGGTACATCGTGTCCAGCTTCGTGATCCGGAATCCGGCGGCCTCGATGAGCGCCGGAATCGGCCGGTTCAGATTGCATCCGCCGGCCAGGGGCTTCCACACCGGGTTGAGCCGGTCCTGCCAGCGGCGCACGCGCTGGTCGGGCGCCACGCCATGCTCGCAGAACAGGAGCCGCCCGCCGGGACGCAGCACGCGGCGCATGTGGCGCAGCGCCGCGCCGACGTCGGGAATGGTGCACAGGGTGTACGTCACGACCACCGTGTCCACGCTCGCGTCGTCGAGCGAGATCTCCTCGGCGGGAAGGCCGATGAACTCGACGTCGAGCGCCGCCGCGCGCGGCGCGCGCTCGGCCATCCGGAGGAGCGGCGCCGACGGCTCGAGCGCCCATAGCTTCGTCACCACGGACGGGTCGTAGAACGCCAGGTTCAGCCCCGAGCCGACGCCCACCTCGAGCACCCGGCCCCGGGCCTGCGGCACCACCTTCGCCCGCTGCCGCATGTGCGTGTCCAGGCCGCACGCCCAGTGCACGGCCCTCGGCAGCACGAACCGGCGGTACCAGCCCATCAGGACCCCACCCGGGCGAGCGGCACGGCGGCGGCCCCGCTCAGACCACCTCCGCGCCATGGTCGCGCAGCAGCTCGCGCAGAACGGACCGGTGGCATCGCGCCTCGTCCTCGCAGTAGCACCCCACCGACAGGTTCGTCTGCCGGGAGAGCGCGGCCAGCAGGTCTAGCAGCCGCGCCGCCTCGGGCCGCCGCAGTTCGGTTCTATACCGTTTCTCAAATAGTCGCCAGGCCGCGTCGTCGCCGGCGCGCTGGGCCGCCAGCGCCCGCTTCACCAGGGCGTCGGAGGGCGCCAGCTCGGGCAGCCACGCGTCGTAGAAGTCCCGCGACGCGAACTCGGCCTTCGGCACGCCGCGCGGCGGACGGCGCACCGTGCCGATGCGCAGCCCCTCGTTGCGTTCGCGCGCGCTGCCCAGACGGACGATGCGGATGGGCATTCAGGCGATTCCCCGACGCGTGAGCAGCTCCGCCACCCGGTCGCGGTTGTGCGCGTACGCCGCCCACACCGACGCGCACCATGCATCCAGCTCCCGGTCGCGCGCCGGCCCGGCCGGCGCCGCCATCACGTCCCGCACCGTGAGCGCGCCGCGGGACTCCGGGAGCGCGATCGCCGGCCAGGGTTCCTTGCGCCGGCCCAGCGTCACGTGCGCCAGCTGCGCCTGACGGCCGGTGAACCCGCGCTCGAGGTGCAGGTAGAGGCCGACGAGCGCGAACGTGATCCCGATGGGCTTGGTGCGCTCGTCGGCGTACTGCGCCATCCACGCATCCACCGCGTACTGGTGGATGAACTCCTTGCCGCCGTGCGTGAGCGTGTAGCCCAGCAGCTCGTCGTACGCCGCCTGCTCGGCGGCCGTCGGCGCGCGGCTCACGAGCGGCGCGCCACCACGACGTGCAGGGCCTGTTCGGTGGCCACCCGCTCGGTCACGGCGTAGCCGAGCGCGGCCAGGTTCAGCCCCGCGAACAGGGGCTCGCCCGCGCCGAGCAGCACCGGCACGATGGCGAGGTGCATCTCGTCCACCAGGCGGTCGCGCAGGTACTGGCGCAGGGTGGCCACGCCGCCGCCGACGCGGACGTCGCGCGGCCCCGCGGCCTCTCGCGCCCGATTCAGCGCCTCGCGGATTCCGCCGGTGACGAAGTGGAAAACCGTGCCCCCCCGCATCTCCAGCGGCGCGCGGGCGTGGTGGGTGAGCACGAACACGGGCGTGTGGTACGGCGGCTCGTCACCCCACCAGCCCTTCCAGCCGTCGTCGGCCCACGGACCGCGGATGGGGCCGAACATGTTGCGGCCGATGATCCAGGCGCCCACGCCCTCGAGCCCGCGCGCGACGAAGTCGTCGTCGAGTCCCGTTGTGCCGCCGTCCTTGCCCTGCATCCCCTGGAACGTGCGGGTGGGAAAGATCCACTGGTGCAGCGCGACCCCGCCCGTGCCGAGCGGATTCCTGAGGTCCTGATCGGGCCCCGCGCCGAAACCGTCGACGGAAACGCTGAAACTGCGAATGCTGAGCTTGGCCACGTGAAGTCCTCGAGGCGCGCCTGCGGGGGAACCAGCCGGTGCCTGACGTTAGGCGACGGGCCGGGGATTTCAAGCGCGCCGCCGCCGCGGACGCCATTGCCAGAGCGCGGCCGTGACCGCCAGTGGCAACCGGTGTCCGAGCTGGCGCGCCGCCAGCACGATCTGGCCCCGGTGATGGGCCTCGTGGGCCACGAAGTAGGTCAGCACGTGGTCGACGTCCAGCGCGAGGTTGCGCCAGACGTACGCGCGGGTCGGGGGAATCTGCCCGCCGGAGGCGGCGCCCAGGGCGAGCAGCGCCTCCATGCCGCGGCTGCTCCGATTGAGTGCGGCGGCGAGCTGCGGCCGCGTCACGCGGCCATGGTCCACGCGGGCGGGCACGGCGATCCCGTGCTCCCGGCCCAGGGTCGCGATCCAGGCGCAGCGCGCGTTGTGCAGGTGCGCCGCGATGGCGCGCACGGTGCGGCGCGGCACGCCGGGAACAGCCTGGCGCCACAGGCCGGCCGGCAGCGCGCGGACGAGTTCCACCGTCACGCGGTTGTTGGTGCGCCAGGCGGCGATCGGACCGGACTCGGGGCGCGTCATCGGATGTCCGGCCCGCGGGCAGCGCAGGGCCTCGAATTCCGGGTCGCTGAGCTCGATCGTGAGCGCGCCCAGATTCTCCCGCAGGTGGGCCAGCGACAGCGTCCCCGGAATGGGCAGCATCGCCGGCGACCGCCGCAGCAGCCAGGCCAGCGCGATCTGCGTCGGCGTCGCGTGGCGCCGCCTCGCGATCCCCGCCACGCCGGGGCGGTCGGCGCCGCGCAGCGGGAAGAAGGGCACGAACACGATGGCGTGCGCCGCGCAGTGGTCCACCACGGCGTCGTGCTTGCGCTCCGCGAGGCTGTAATGGTTCTGCACCGCGGCAATCGGCACCACGCGCCGCGCCCGCTCGACCTCGTCCACGGTGACCTCGGAGATCCCGACCCGTGCGATCTCCCCGCGGTCCACGTGCTCCCGGATCGCGCCCAGGCTCTCCTCGAGCGGCGTCTCGGGATCCACGCGGTGCAGGTAGTAGAGTCCGAGGCGCTCCGTGCGGAGCGACCGGAGGCTCTGTTCGATCTCGGCGTGCAGGACTTCGGGGCGCCCGTGGCCGGCGCCGCCGAATCCACCCTTCGTGGCCACGATCACGCCCGCCGGCCAGGGCGACAGCGCGGCGCCAAGCGTCTGCTCGCTCTCGCCGGACGTGTACAGGTGCGCGGTGTCGATCATGCCGACGCCGGCGTCCACGGCGGCGCGGATGAACGCGACGTTCTCGGGCGTGTTGCGCAGGCGGTTCGTGCCGAGCCCGATGCGGCTGACTTCGAGGGTCCCGAGTCTCATGACGATGCATACTATCCGCCGGCGCGAACGGCGGCGAATCCGCCGCCGAGCCGCGCGCCGGCGGCCCCCCCGGTCACTGGCCCGTGTACACCACCTGTCCGCCCACGATCGTGTACAGCGCCCTGGTGCCGAGAATGGAGTCGGGCGGCACCGTCATGATGTCGCGCGAGAGCACCGTGATGTCCGCCCACCTGCCCGGCGTCAGCGAGCCGGTCTGGCGCTCGTGGAATTCCACGTACGCGCCGTTCACGGTGTACGTCTGGAGCGCCTGCTGGCGCGTCAGCTTCTGCGCCGGGAAGAACGCCGAGTCGGTGCCCACCATGTCGCGCGTCACGCTGCAGTGGAACGAGGCGATGGGACTGATCTTCTCGACCGGCACGTCGGTGCCGTTGGTGACCACGGCGCCGGTCTTCCATAGCGACTGCCACGCGTACGCGCCCTCCTCGGCGCGCTTGAACCCCAGGCGCGGGAGCACGTACGGCGCGTCGGAGCAGGCGTGAATGCCCTGCATGGACGCCACGACGCCCATCTGCGCGAACCGCGGGATGTCGCTGGGGCTCAGGTGCTGCGCGTGCTCGATGCGCCAGCGCAGCGTGTCGCTCTTCACGTGGTGCTCCTGGAACAGCTGCTGGTACAGGTCCAGCGTCTCGCGGTTGGCGCGGTCGCCGATGGCGTGCACCGAGATCTGGAAGTCGTGGGCGATGCCGATCTCGGCGATCTCCCTGATGCGCGACATCTTGGTGACGTTGAGCCCGCTGTTGGTCGGGTCGTCGTCGTACGGCTTGAGCATCCACGCGCTGCGCGAGCCCAGCGCGCCGTCGGAGGTGATCTCGCCGATGGCGCGCACCGTGAGATGGCCGTTGCCGTAGTCGATCATGCGGTGCGACACGAGCGAATCCACGTCGTCGGGGCGCACTTCGTTCTGGCCCACCAGGATGTAGAGGCGCAGCGGCATGTCGCCCTCGTCCACCATCTTCTTGATCGTGTCGATGGTGGCGAACGACTCGCCCATGTCCTGGAAGGTGGTGACGCCGTTGGCCAGCGCGTTCTGCGTGGCGAGGTGGATCTGGTGGCGGAAGTCGGCCGCCGCTTCGGCCGGCGTGCGCTTGGCCAGGTCGGCCGCCAGCGCCTTGCGCACCAGCCCCTGCGCGCCGTCCACGAGAATGCCCGTCGGCTTGCCGCTCGCGTCCTTGATGATGCGGCCCCCCGGCGGGTTGGGCGTGTTGGGCCCGATGCCGGCGAGCTTGAGCGCCACGGCGTTGGCGACGAGCGCGTGCCCGCTCGCGTGCTCGAGGATCACCGGGTTGTTCGGCGACGCCGCGTTGAGGAGGTCGTTGGTCTGGAAGCCCTCGACCACGCGCCCCGGCGACTTGTTCCATTTTTCCTGATGCCAGCCGTGCCCCTGGATCCAGGCGCCCGGCTTCGCGGTTTTCGCGGCGTTCGCGACCATGCCCACGATGTCCTGCCACGTGGGCACGCCCATCAGGTCCAGCTCGGTGAGGTCCTGGCCGAGTCCGGTGAAGTGGCCGTGCGATTCGTTGAAGCCCGGAATCGCGAGGTGCCCCTGCAGGTCGATGACCCGGGTCTTCGGCCCCACGTACTTCTGGATGTCGGCGTCGGAGCCCACGGCGGTGACCTTGTCGCCGGTGACGGCAATGGCCTGCCCCTGCGGGTTGGTCGAGTCCATCGTGACGACCTTGCCGTTCTTGAGGACGAGGTCGGCCGGAGTGGCGGACGGCGTGCCGGCCGTGGTGCAGGCGGCGGCAAGCGCCGACAGGGCGAAGATCGCGCGAACGGACCGGTGCGGGAGGAGAGGACGCGTCGTCATTGGAGTGGCCGGCGGGTTTCGTGTCCAGGGAGTGGGGGTCCGCGCCCCGAAGCGCGGCGCGGCCCGTGCACGAACATCGGGGGCGGGCCACCGCGGCGCCAGGGTCGGCGCCGGAATGACGATGGGGAGGGACAGGGGCGACGACTCGCTCGCGCGGGGGCGGGCGAAGCGGGAGAGGTGAAAGGCAGACAGTTCCCGAACATCGGTAGCCCCGGAACGCGTCGCCAGGGGGTCGCGCGCCCGGGCCGCCGGGCCCCAGATTGGTCGGCCACCGATTCCCCACCCTGGAGGAGACATGAAGACCCCCACCGCCACCCTGCTGCTGCTCGCCGCGGCGGCGAGCCTGGGCGCCCAGCAGCCGCCCGCGAACCCGATCACCGCCGCGTTCCGCGGCCGGATCACCGGACTGTCGCACAACATCGAGCAGGGATTCGACTCGATTCCGGAATCCATCTTCGGCTACAAGCCGACCCCGGCGCAGCTCTCCATCGGCTACATCGCGCAGCACGTGGCCGACGACAATTACGTCTTCTGCAACGGATTCGGCGCGCTCAAGGCGGACATTCCGGCGGACGCGCGCACCACGCCCGACTCGGTCAAGGCCACGTGGCCCAAGGCCAAGCTCGTGGAGCAGCTTCGCGCGTCCTTCGCCTTCTGCGACAAGGCGATGGATCAGGTCACTGACGCGAGCCTGGCCGGGGAGACCACGCTGACCTATGGCGGACGCTCCCGCAGCATCTCGCGAACGGCCATGGTGCTGGGCCACGCGCTCGATCTGGCAGACCACTACAGCCAGCTCGCGAATTACATGCGGCTCAACGGCATCCTGCCCCCCACCGCGCTGCCGCGGCCGGGGCGGGGAGGGATGTAGTCGGCGCGCGAAGGACGCGGGTCTAGTAGCCCGCCCGCACCTTCGTGACCGTGCGGAGCACGGACTCCTGGGCGAACTGGCGCTTGTATGCGGCGATCACCGCGTCCACGCGCCGGTCCGCTTCGGTGGTCGGGGCGTGCAGGAGCTCGACCACGAAGGTCCGTTCGCGCACCAGGTTTCCGGCGGGCGCCAGCCACTGGCCCGTCGCGCCCCAGATGGTCGCGCCCCGCGGGAACTCCGGCGTGATGACGTCGCGGACGAATGCCGCCCACGCGGAATCGCTCACCACCGCGGTGTCGCCGATGTTGCGGCCGAAGTAGAGCCGTTCGAGCACCGCGTCGCGAAGGCCGCCGCTGCGCGGCAGGCTCGCGCACCCCGCAGTCGCAGCGGCCACCGCGAGGCACGCGGCCACGCACCGCGCACGCGCTCGGCGGGACGGGCCGGCAGCGCGGTTCACAGCTCGTGCTCGTACACGATGAAGTCGCGGTGCACCGCGACCTTGTCGTACAGGGCGCGGCCGCTGGCGTTGTGGGTCTGCGTCTGCCAGTACACCCGGCTGCACCCCGCCGCCCGCGCCGCCTCGTACACCGCCACGATGAGCCGCCGCGCGATGCCCCGGCCCCGCAGCTCCTCGGCGGTGAACAGGTCCTGCAGGTAGCACACGTCGCGGAGGCGCGTCGTGCTGCGATGAAAGAGGTAGTGCACCAGCCCCGCGACCCGGCGCTCGTGCTCGGCCACGAGCGCGCGCACCGGCTCATCGGGCGCGAAGAACCGCTCCCATGTGGCCGCCGTGATCGCCTCTGGGAGTGCGGTCGCGCCGGCGCGCCCGTAGAAGGCGTTGTAGCCGTCCCAGAGCGGGCGCCACGCCTCGTAATCGGCGCGGGCGATCGGGCGCACGACGATCGGGTCGGTCATCCCTCGGAAGCCGGCTCGGGATCGCCCGGCATCCGGTACTGCAGCGCGCCCGACGGGCAGCGCCTCACCTGCGCCGCGACCTCCTCGGCGCTGGCCGCGTAGGGCCGGACCCAGTCCCGGCGCCGCACGTCGAACACCGCGGGCAGGCCACGCACGCAGATGCCGGAATGCCGGCAGACGTTCGGATCGAACGTAACCGTGATCTCGGGCGTTTCGTACACCTGAAGGCGCTTGGGCATCGTGACCCTCGGGCGGGGGCTGAGTGCCATAGCATAGCGAAATCTCAGCGTTCCCGCTCCACGAACACGACGTCCTCGAACCCGCCCGACAGCGCGTTCGACAGGCGAATGGCCGTGATGCCCGCCTGCTGCGCCAGGTACGACGCCGCGGCGCGGAAGGCGGAGGCCTGAAGCCAGGCCTCCGTCCACCCGCGCGGCTGGAGCAGGTCCGCGCGGGCCGGCACCTGGTCGAACTTCCGGAAGATCAGCGTCTCGCCGCCTTCGGTGATGCGATACGTGGTGCCGACGTGGCGGTAGCCCTCCGCCCCGTCGGCATTCGCACGACTCGATTCGTCGAACCGCTCCTCACGAACGTCCAATGGCGCTCCGGCGCGGGAAGGGATTCAGCGCGCGATCACGCGAGGTCGAACCGGTCGAGATTCATCACCTTCGTCCACGCCGCCACGAAGTCCCGCACGAACTTCTCGCCGGCGTCCCGCGAGCCGTAGACCTCGGACAGCGCGCGGAGCTGCGAGTTCGAACCGAACACGAGGTCCACCCGCGTGCCGGTCCACCTGACCTTGCCGGACTTCCGGTCGCGCCCCTCGAACTCTTCGGCGTCCTTCGATACCGGCGTCCACTCCGTGCCCATGTCCAGGAGGTTCACGAAGAAGTCGTTGGTCAGCACGCCGGCGCGCTTCGTGAACACGCCGTGCTTCGTGCCGCCGGCGTTGGCGCCGAGCACGCGCAGGCCGCCCACGAGCACGGTCATCTCCGGCGCCGTGAGCGTCAGGAGCTGCGCCCGGTCCACGAGCAGCACCTCGGCCGGCGCCTCGTACCGCGCCTTGAGGTAGTTGCGGAACCCGTCGGCCGCCGGCTCCAGCACGGCGAACGAGGCGGCGTCGGTCTGCTCCTCCGCCGCGTCCATGCGGCCGGGCGCGAACGGCACCTTCACGGCGTGGCCGGCCTTCTTGGCGGCCAGCTCGACCGCGGCGCACCCGCCGAGCACGATCAGGTCAGCCAGCGATACCTTCCGGCCGCTCTTCCCGGCCGGCTGCGCCTTGTTGAACGCCGCCCGAATGGCCTCGAGCTTCTTCAGCACCCTGGCCAGCTGGGCGGGCTGATTCACCGCCCAGTCGCGCTGCGGCGCCAGGCGGATGCGCGCGCCGTTCGCCCCACCCCGCTTGTCCGAGCCGCGGAAGGTGGACGCCGACGCCCACGCCGTGGACACCAGCTCCGGCACGGTGAGGCCCGACGCCAGGATCCTGACCTTCAGCGCGGCGACTTCCTTGGGGCCGATGAGCTTGTGGTTCGCCTTGGGAATCGGATCCTGCCAGATCAGCTCTTCCTTCGGCACGTCGGGGCCGAGGTAGCGCGACCGCGGTCCCATGTCGCGGTGCGTGAGCTTGAACCAGGCCCGCGCGAACGCGTCGGCCAGCTGGTCCGGGTGCTCCAGGAAGCGCCGCGAGATCTTCTCGTACGCCGGATCGAAGCGCAGCGAGAGGTCGGTGGTGAGCATGGTCGGGCGGTGCTTCCGCGACGGGTCGTGCGCGTCGGGCACCGTGGCCGGGGCGTTCTTCGCCACCCACTGGTGGGCGCCGGCCGGACTCTTCGTCAGCTCCCATTCGTAGCCGAACAGGTGCTCGAAGAAGCCGTTGCCCCATTTCTTGGGCGTCGTGGTCCAGATGACCTCGAGGCCGCTGGTGATCGTGTCGCCGCCCTTGCCGGTGCGGAAGCTGCTCTTCCACCCCAGCCCCTGCTCGTCCAGCGGCGCCGCTTCGGGCTCGGGGCCCAGGTTCGACGCCGGGCCGGCGCCGTGGGTCTTGCCGAAGGTGTGGCCGCCGGCGATCAGCGCCACCGTCTCCTCGTCGTTCATGGCCATGCGCGCGAACGTCTCGCGGATGTCGTGCGCCGCGGCCACGGGGTCGGGGTTGCCGTTGGGGCCTTCAGGGTTCACATATATGAGGCCCATCTGGACGGCGGCCAGCGGGTTCTCGAGATCGCGCTTGCCGCTGTACCGCCGGTCGCCAAGCCAGGTGTTCTCGGCGCCCCAGTACACGTCCTGGTCGGGCTCCCAGACGTCCTCGCGCCCGGCCGCGAACCCGAACGTCCTGAAGCCCATCGTCTCCAGCGCGACGTTGCCGGCCAGGATCATGAGGTCGGCCCACGAGATCGCGCGCCCGTACTTCTGCTTGATGGGCCAGAGCAGCCGGCGCGCCTTGTCCAGGTTCACGTTGTCGGGCCAGCTGTTCACCGGCGCGAAGCGCTGCTGCCCGCGGCCGCCGCCCCCCCGGCCGTCGCCGATGCGATACGTGCCCGCGCTGTGCCACGCCATGCGGATGAACAGCGGGCCGTAGTGGCCGAAGTCGGCCGGCCACCAGGCCTCGGAGCGCGTCATGAGCGCCGCCAGGTCCTTCTTCAGCGCCTTGAAGTCGAGCGTCCGGAACGCCTTCCGGTAGTCGAACTCCGCGCCCATCGGATCGGACTTCGCGGAATGCTGGTGCAGCAGCTCGAGGTTGAGGCGATTCGGCCACCAGTCGCGGATGGCCGTGCCGGCGACGGCGTGGGGGAACGGGCACTTGGATTCGGTCGACGACATGTCCGGTTTCCTGGTTCGTGGCGTGGGGGTGGGCGGCCGTGCCGCCCATGCCACAAGATAACCGGATTTCGGGGGCGCCCGCGCAGCGTGCGGCCCGCCTCACGGCCGCGCGGGCGCCTCCGGGCAGGCCAGCTGCCGCAGGTCCCCCTCGTGCGCCTCGACCGCCGCCAGCGCCCGGCTCCGCGCCAGGTTCCACTGCGTCCAGCGGCCCGCCACCTGCGCGCGCCGCGTTCCGGTCCACCGCTCGAGCAGCAGCTTCGCGGCCGCGCATCGCTCGTCCGGCGTGCCGAGCTCGGCCGCGACCGCCGGCGTCGTGAGCGCCGCGACCAGCACCGGCACCGCGTCGCCCCCCAGCGATGCGACATACTTGGGGTCCGCCCCGCCGGCG
>JAGWRI010000132.1 GCA_028876525.1 Gemmatimonadota bacterium
AAGTAGAGGGCGTCGTCCATGTCAATCAGGAAGTATCGGCGTCTCGACGGCGACGCGAGGCGCGTTGGGATTCGGATTCGCTCGGCACCGCCACGAGCACGTCGTCGGTGCCGATGTAGCGGGGCTTGTGGCCGGCGGCGGCGCGGGGCCGGGCCGGTCGACGCTCCGAGCGGCCCAGGCAGTTGTCGCAGGCGCCGCATTCCGGTCGTTCGGAGGGGTCTCCGAAATATCGGAGCACGAACGCGCGGCGGCAACGCTCGGTGTAGGAGTAGCGCTGCATCGTCTCGAGCTTGTCGAGGTCGGCTTTCCGCCGGCGTTCCAGGGAGGCCCAATCGATGCGGAACGCGTCCAGGGTCGCCGCCGGGCGCGCGAGGGTCGAGCCGGCCTCGAGGCGGGTCCACTCCACGATCTGCTGGCCCTGGAGGCGGTCCAGCATGTCGAGCGCCTGGGGGCCCCCCAGCGCGGGCGGCAGCCCGTCGAGGTCGAGGGTGATGCCGTCGTACAGCCGGTCGCGCCCGAGCCGCCAGAGCGAGCGGAGGAGCCCCAGTTCGAGCGCCCGGTCGGCGCCCAGCTCCGTGCGGATCCGCTCGGGGGTGGCGAGCAGCCGGACGTGCACCCGGCGTCCGGCCGGGGACGGGGGCCGCCAGGCCCCGGCCCGTTCGAGGAGCCGCAGGGCCGCCTCGACGTCCCGGGCGTTGGTCCCGGTTCCGAGCTTCTTGGCCAGGGCCGCGGCGTCCAGCGCCGCCACGCGCGGCCCCCCGCGCCGGATCAGGTCGTAGAGGCGCTCGGTGACGTCGCGCCGGGGGTGCGCGGACTTTATAAAATACTCATGGGTGAACCGGTCGCGGAAGGCGTGCAGCAGCACGCACTCGGCGGGCCGGCCGTCGCGGCCGGCCCGCCCCGCCTCCTGGTAGTAGGCCTCCAGCGTGCCCGGCATGGCGTGGTGCACCACGAGCCGCACGTTGGGCTTGTCGATGCCCATGCCGAAGGCGTTGGTGGCCACGATCACCCGCGCGCGCTCGCCCATGAACGCCTCCTGCACGTCGTGGCGGTGCGCGTCGTCGAGCCCGGCGTGGTACGGGAGGGCCGGGATCCGCTTGCGCGTGAGCATGCCTGCGATGCGCTCCACCGCCTTGCGCGTCGAGGCATAGACGATGGCCACGCCCTCGCGCGCCTTCAGCTCCTCGACCAGGGCCCGGTCCTTGTCGGCGTCGGTGCGGCAGGAGCGGACGTGGTAGGTGAGATTGGTGCGGTCGAAGCCGGTGACGATGGTCCGGGGGCGTCCCATGTCGAGCTGGCGGACGATGTCCTCGCGGACGTGCGGCGTCGCGGTGGCCGTGAGGGCGATGATGGTCGGATGGCCGAGCCGCTCGCGGACCGCGGCGAGCCGGAGGTAGCTGGGGCGGAAGTCGTGGCCCCACTCGCTGATGCAGTGCGCCTCGTCCACCGCGAACAGCGACACGCGCGCGTCGCGCAGGCGGTCGAGGGTCGCGCCGGCCGAGAAGCGCTCGGGGGCCACGTAGAGCAGCTTGAGGTCTCCCGACATGGCCCGGGCCAGGCGGTCGCTCACCTGCCCCGGCGTGAGCGAGCTGTTGATGAACGCCGCCGGGATGCCGCGCCGATCCAGCGCGTCCACCTGGTCCTTCATGAGTGAAATGAGCGGCGAGACGACCAGCGTGAGTCCGGGCAGGAGCAGCGCCGGCACCTGGTAGCAGAGCGACTTTCCGCCTCCGGTAGGCAGGATGACGACGGTCTCGTTGCCGGCCATGACGCTGGCCACGGCCTGGGCCTGCCCGGCGCGGAAGGCGGGGTATCCGAAGCGCTGGTTGAGAATGGCGAGGGCGGCGGCGGCGTGGTCGGTCACGCCTGCACGCTACCCATCGCGCCCGCCGCGGGCGCCATCGGACGAGGGCGCGCGGCGCCCTTATACCGCACGCGCGAAGTGCCCGCGGGTGAACGCGCTGCCCACGAGATCGCGCACCGCCGACCGGCGGGGCGTGGCCCCGGCGGCCAGCGCCTCCAGCGCCTGACGGTAGCCGGCCACGATCTCGGCCACCGGATCGCCGGGGACGTTGAACACGGCCCGGTACTGGCGAATGCCCGCCTCCCAGAGCCGGGGCAGGAACTCCGAGCCCTCGATGGGGCGGGAATGCAGCAGCCGGTTGCGGCAGGCGGCGTCGGTGGCCACCGGAAAGGTGTAGCCGGTGGGATCGGTGAGCTGGACGTTGGGGTGCTTCTGCACGCAGAGGTCGCGGCAGGTGGTGGGCTCGCGCTCGAACGCCGCCGAGAGCACGCAGTGTTCGATGGTCATCCCCTCGGGGCGGCCGTAGAGGAACACCTCGAACCCCGCGCCGCCCCACGGGGCGACGAGGTCGGCGATCTCGTCGGCGGTGAGCTCCACCGAGCAGGTGAGGCGCCGCGCCCCCAACCGGAAGACTTCGGCGGCGGTGTGCTGGTTCATGACGTTCGCCGCGTAGTCGGCGGCGACGTCGGCGCCGGCGCGCGACCGCTCGGCGACGAGCCCCAGGTGGCCGCTCAGCAGCGGCAGGCCGAGGTCGAGCCACTTCTGCACCGCGCGCCGCTCCTCGGGGCGGACCACGGTGGGCGTGCGCAGCCGCAGCGCGACCCCGCGCCCGGCGAGCGACTCGCGCAGGGCGCGAACGCGGGCCACCGGCGGCGCGGGATGCCGGAGGAACGGATCGAGCACCACTTCGGTCGCCCCGCCGTCGGCGGCCCGCTCGCCTTCAGCGATGTCATATACCTCGGCCGAGAGACCGAACGGCGGCGGATCGACGGCCAGCGGTTGGCGGTCGAGCGCGGCCGGCTGATCCCTCACCGCGGCGTCGATCCGGGCGCGCCGCTCGGCCACCGCGGCCGCCCGCGCCCAGTCGCGGCGCTGCAGGAGCTCGTCCACGGCGCGCTGGCGCAGGCGATTCATCTCGCTGAGGGGCAGGAACAGGTCCGGGGCCAGGGCGTCGAGGTCGAGCGCGGCGAGCGCGAACGGGGTGTCGCCCAGCCGGCCCAGCTGCTCGCGCAGGACCGTCCGGTCGAGGGCCCGCTTCGATGCGGGGGCGAGCGGGACCCCGCTCTGCACCGTGACGCTCTCGCCGCCGACGGCGAAGACTGCCTTGAGCGGCCCGCCGGCCGAGCCGAACACCCGCACGTCGAGGCGTGTCTTGTGGGCCCGCACCCGGCCGGGCAGCGCGGCGTACGTCGCGCGGGCCCGCTCGAGCAGCGCGCCCTGGGAAGTGCGGTACACCTTCCATCCGGCCTGGACGGGGACGCGGGCCGAGAGCGCCTGCCGAATCGTGCCGCGCGAGGCCAGGGTGCGCACCGCCGTCACCGTGCAGCCCACCGACGCGCCGCCCAGTCCGTCGGGCGCCTCGAAGCCCAGGCCGTCGCCCGCCTCGATCGGCGTCGAGACCTCGACCACGATCTCGGGCGTCCCCCGCCCCGCGTCCACCACCAGGCCCAGCAGGGCGCCGCGGTTGTCGGACTGAGTGCGCGTGACGTAGTCGCGGCCGGCGCGGCCCCCGTACATCCCGCCCGTGAAGCCGCGGCTGAAGATCTGCACCAGCGGCTGGGTGTCGGCCTCCGCGAGCGGGGCGCGGTCGCCGCGGGCGATGCGGTCGAGGAAGCCGCGGTACGTGCTGGTCACGGTGGCGACGTACTCCGGCTTCTTCTTCCGCCCCTCGATCTTGAGGCACCCGATGCCGACGTCGCTGATGGCCGGGAGGTGCTCGTGGGCGGCGAGGTCCCGCGCCGAAATGAGGTACCCGCGGTCCAGCTCCTGTCCCGTGGCGGCGTCGGCCAGGACGTAGTCCTTGCGGCACGACTGGGCGCAGGACCCGCGGTTGGCGCTGCGCTCGGAGATCATCCCCGACATGTAGCACTGGCCGGAGTACGAGATGCAGAGGGCGCCATGGATGAACGATTCGAGGCCCAGGTCGGGCACCGCTTCGCGGATGCTGCGAATGTCGTCGAGGGTGTTCTCGCGGGCCAGCACCACGCGGTCCACGCCAAGGCCGCGGAGCACGGCGGCGCCGGCCGCGTCGTGCACCGTCATCTGCGTGGAGCCGTGAATCTCGAGCGACGGATAGATCCGCCGGATGAGGCGTATGGCGCCGACGTCCTGGACGATCGCCGCGTCGATGCCGCGGTCCACGGCCTCGCCCAGGAACTCGAGCGCGTCGGCCAGCTCGCGGGGCTTGAACAGGATGTTGAAGGTGAGGTAGACGCGGCGGCCGCGCTCGTGGGCCAGGCGGCACGCTTCCTCGACCTCGTCCAGCGACAGCTGCGCCCCCTCGTCGCGCGCGTTCCAGCGCTCGGCGCCGAGGTAGACGGCGTCCGCGCCGTTGGCCAGCGCGGCGCGGACGGCGTCGAGCGACCCGGCGGGGGCGAGCAGCTCGGGAATGCCGGCCTTGGGCACTACGGCTTCGCGACCTTGAGGCCGGTCACGATTCCCTCGGTGTTGTGGGCGAAGCGGACGCCGTACACGCCGTCGAGCGACTTGAGCTTGCCCTGACCCACGACCTGCGCCCGGTCGTAGGTCGCGACCACGGTGCCGTTGATGACGCACGACACCTTCCCGCCCTGCACCCGCATCGCGATGTCCTGGGTGACGGGCTTGCCGGGGCCGGCCGCCTTGTGCACCGCGGCGTTCGCCTCGCCCTCACGGCCGTTCAACTGGAAGGGGCGCGGGCCGAAGCCGCGGACGATGAACGTCCCGTTCCCGTACGCCTCGCAATAGAGCAGCGTGCCGTTGTCGGTGCCGAGGTCGTTGCCGCCGATGAACACGCCGTACGGGTGCGGGTGGTCGTTCAGGTTCATGTACTTGGGCTCGGTGAACGTCGCCGACACCGTGTAGTCGCCGCTCGCCGTGTTGGCCGGATTCCAGTAGGTCGTGGCCGGACCGGTGGTCACATGGTAGGCGCTGCCTTCCTGGTCGAACTTCGCGTCGTTCACCGAGCTGCCGCGGCGCGCCTCCTGCGCGTCGACGCGGCCCATCCAGCCGGCCGCGTGGATGCCGCCGCCGGCGATCTTGCGGGAGGTCTCGCCCATCCCCTGGGCGCGGGCATGCTGGGGGAGCGCGGCGAGCACGGCGGCCGCGAGCGCGGCGGTCAGGAGGCGGTTCATGGAATTCCCTCTCGTCGAATGGTATGCCCTAGGACCATAACATGGTCCCGGCGGTTCCGGCCACGGACGGGCCGTCAGGAATCGTGGCCGGCGGGCGTGGTGGGGCGGCCCTCGATGCGCGCTCTGAGCGACGCCGGGAGCAGCCGCAGCAGGAGGGCGACCGCGATGAGGATCATCCCGGCCAGCCGCACCGCGGCGAGGTCGGCGCGGGCGCCGTATCCCCACACGGCGACGCCGACGGCGGCCACGACGAGCTTGATGAGGGCGAGCCGCGGCATCACGCGGGGGGCAGTCCGGCGGCCCGGGCTTCGGCGTCGGGGACGTCGAGCACGAGGCGCAGCAGCGCGGTGGAGTACACCTTGCCCTGGGCGTCGGTCTTGAGCGACTGCGTGCCGCCGCCGTCGAGGGCGCCGTGGAGCAGGAAGTTGAGGGCGCGGAGGTTGGGCAGCTCGAAGCGCTCGACCCCGCCGGTGATGACGCCGCGGAAGTGATCGGCCACGCGGTCGCGGGTGAGGTGCGCGGCGAGCACGGGGTACCACTCCGGCCGGAGCGCGATCACGCCGACGTTGGCCGTATCGCCCTTGTCGCCCGAGCGGGCGTGCGCGATGTCGAGGAGGCGGACGCGCATCAGAGAATCTCCACCGCGGTCTGGACGACGGTCTTGTCGACGAGCGCGGGCCAGTAGGCCACGATCTCCTCGACCTTGGGCCGGCCGGCCGCGAAGCCGGTCACGCTAGGCGGGCCGTTGAGCACGAGCGGCACGATCTCGCGCGTGAAGCGTTCGACCATGGCGCGGTCGTGGCCGCGCACGCCCACGCGGAGCTGCACTTCGGGGGCGTCCCTGCCGGCGTCGCCGGCCAGCCGCCCGTGGGTGGCGTCGGCGCCCACGAACTCGGTCAGGATCTGGTCGAAGCGCAGCCCCAGCCGGTCGAGCCGCTGGCGCAACACGCGGTCGGCGAGCCGGGCCTTGTCCAGCGCGTCGGGCCAGGCATAGACCAGCGAGCCCACGGCCTTGTAGCCGTCCCGATAGGCGATGGAGACCTTGAGCTTGTCGGTGGGGGCGCGCCCCTCGATGCCGAACACGCGGACGCGGTTCTCCCCGGCCGGCTCGAGGCGGATGGAGGAGAAGTCGGCGACCACGTCGGGGGTGATGTACGAGCTCGGGTCGCCCATCTCGTACACGAGCTGCTCGCTCACCGACGGGACGTTGATCCATCCGCCGGTGTTCGGGTGCTTGGTGACGAAGAACGTGCCGTCCTCGTGCCCCTCGACGATCGGGTACCCGACGTTTCCCAGGTCGGGGACGTCGCGCCAGTGGTACAGGCAGTTGCCGCCCGAGCACTGGGCGCCGCACTCGATGATGTGGCCGGCGATGATGCCGGCGGCGAGGCGGTTCCAGTCGGTGTCGCCCCACCCGAATTCGTACCGCAGCGGGGCCATGGTGAGCGCCGTGTCGGTGGAGCGGCCGGTGACGACGATGTTGGCGCCCCGCTTCAGGGCCTCGACGATCGGCACCGAGCCGATGTACGCGTTGGCCGAGAGGACGCGGTCGCGCACGGCGGACAGCGGCTCGCCGGTGTCCATATTGGCCAGCGCATGCCCGCCCGCGATGAGAGCGTCGAGGCGCGGCAGCAGGTCGTCGCCGGTGATGACGCCGATCTTCACCCGGTCGGCCGCGCCGGCCTTCGCGGCCACGGCGCGCACGGCGGCGGCGCAGGCGGGCGGATTCACCCCCCCGGCGTTGGCGATGACGCGCACGCCGCGCTCGACGACCGCGGGGAGCACGCTCTCCACGGCGCCGATGAAGTCCCGGGCGTAGCCCATGGCGGGGTCGCGTTCCTTCTGCTTCTGCAGAATGGACATCGTGACCTCGGCCAGATAATCCAGCATCAGGTAGTCCACGGGGCCGCCTTCCACCTGGCGGCGCGGGGCTTCCAGCCAATCGCCCCAGAATCCCTGGCCCGATGCGACGCGAACGATGCGACTCATGCGTCGTCGAAGTGTGCGGGGAGGACGAACGCGCCCAGGTGCGGCCCCGGATTGTGGGCCGCCGCGCGGAGCGCGGTCGCGAGCGTGCGCCGGGTGTCTTCCGGATACACGATGGCGTCGATGTATCCGCGCGCGCCGGCGAACCGCGCGTCGAGCTGGTGTTCGTAGT
This sequence comes from Gemmatimonadota bacterium, assembly GCA_028876525.1. Lineage (GTDB taxonomy): Bacteria > Gemmatimonadota > Gemmatimonadetes > Gemmatimonadales > Gemmatimonadaceae > JAGWRI01. Next base: position 7,295 of record JAGWRI010000132.1, read on the forward strand.
CCTGGCGCATTTCCTCGACCGCGGCGGCGACGTCGGGATCGAGGTCCCGGCCGGCGGCGCGGGCGGCTTCGATGGCGGGACCGTGCACGGCCTGCACCGCCGACTCGCCCTCCATGACCGCCATCCGGCCGGTGGGCCAGCTGAAGATGAAGTCGGGGTCGAAGCCCTGCCCGGCCATGGCGTAGTAGCCGGCGCCGGAGGCGTGGTTCACGGTGAGCACGATCTTCGGCACGCGCGCCGTGGCCATGGCCTCGACGAACCGGGCGCCGGCGCGGATGATGCCCTCGTGTTCGGCGTCGGGGCCGACCATGAATCCGGAGACGTCCTGCACGAAGAGGAGCGGGATGCGCTGGCGGTCGCAGCGATCGATGAAGTAGGCGACCTTGTCGGCGCTCTCGGCGTAGACGATGCCGCCGAAGCGGGGGCGCTCGCCCGGCCGGGCCTTGATGAGGCCGCGCTGGTTGGCGATCACGCCCACCGGAATGCCCTCGATGCGCGCGTCGCCGCACACGATCTCGCGGGCCAGGTCGCCCTGGAACTCGTCAATGCGGCCGCCGTCGAGGATCGCCTTGAGCAGTTCGTGCACGTCGTACGACATGCGGTGGTCGGCCGGGAGGAGGTCGTACAGCGTCGCCGGGTCGGCAGCCGGCGCCTCGGGGGCGTCCCAGTGCGGCAGCCGGGGATGCGGGAGCATGGCGACGAGGTCGCGGAGCCTCGCCAGGCCGGCCGGGTCGTGATCGGCGGCGTAGTGCGCGACCCCGCTCACGGCGGTGTGCGCCGCGGCGCCGCCCAGCGTCTCGCCGTCGATGACCTGCCCCGTCGCGCCCTTCACGAGGTTCGGCCCGCCCAGCCCCATGAACGACGTGCCCTTCACCATCACGATCACGTCGGACAGCGCGGGCAGGTAGGCGCCGCCGGCGATGCACGGCCCCATCACGGCGGCGAGCTGCGGCACGTGCAGGTAGTGCCGCATGATGGAATTGTAATAGAAGATGCGGCTCGCGCCGTACTGCCCGGGAAACACCCCGCCCTGGTACGGCAGGTTCACGCCCGCGCTATCCACCAGGTAGACGATGGGGATGCGCTCGCGCATCGCGACTTCCTGCGCCCGGAGCATCTTGGTGATCGTCTC
>JAGWRI010000133.1 GCA_028876525.1 Gemmatimonadota bacterium
AGCGCCGAGGCGGTGCGCCAGCCGTCGCCGCCGACGTCCGCAGGCGACCGGCGCGGCGAGAACGAGCGCTGGCTAGACGCCCGCGTCCAAGAGATGCGGGTGCGCCTGTGATCGGTGCGAAGCTGGGAACGTCTACCAGGAGGAGGGAGGTGAAGTGAGTGACGGGCGCGATTTGTGGCGACTCTGGGAACTCGTCGGCGGCCCAGCCGACGGCGAGTGGGTGTGGCTGCGCGACGGCGACCGCGACTACCGCATCGCCGCGCCGGTCTGCCACATCCCGATCGGCCCCGAGAACCCGTTCGCGGCGGCTGCGCCTCCGTTGACCGGGGTGTACCGCGATGGCCGTTGCTTCTGGACGCGCGGCACCCTCGAATGGGTGGGATGGGGATGACCGTCACCAATCCTGATACTCCCTCTTGCGAAAAGGTGTCCCCGGTGACACCTTCGCCTATGGGGCCTGGAGGGATCGAACCTCCGACCGTTGGATTATGAGTCCACTGCTCTAACCGACTGAGCTAAGGCCCCGCGCGCGCCTGTTAGTTACCCGCCGCCGCCGCGCCGCGCAAGCCGGCGAGGGCCTACGCGCGGCGCGCCTCGCGGTCCTGCCGCTCCACGAAGTCGTCGTACGACGCCAGCACCTCGTCCGGCGTCACCGTCGCGGCGCCCAGCTTCCCGACCTCGATCCCGGCCGCGTAGTTGGCGATCATCGCCGCCTCGCCTGCCGTCGCGCCGGCGGCCAGCGTCGCGCCAAGGTAGGCCGTCACGGTGTCTCCCGCGCCCACCACGTCGTACACTTCGCGCGCCATGGTCGGGATGCGCAACACCCCGCCGTCGTGCGACAGCAGCGCCATGCCGCGCTCGCCCAGCGTGAGCAGCAGGTGGTCCACGCCGAGCCGCGCGAACACCTCGGGCAGCGCATGCGCATCGTCGAGGTTCACGGCCGCGCCAAGGGCCGCCTCCAGCTCGCGCCGGTTGGGCTTGAACACGGTGGCGCCGCGGTAGGCGAAGAAGTTGCGGTATTTGGGATCCACGACGATCGGGATGCCCCGCTCGCGCGCCCACGCGACCGCTTTGGCGATCACGTCGGCCACCAGCACGCCCTTGTTGTAGTCCTCCAGCACGAGCGCGTCGGCGGTCATGATCGCCGCGCGGACGGCGTCGAGCAGCCTGGCGATCTCGCCGGCCGCGAGATCGGCGTCGTCCTCCTCGTCCACCCGCACGAGCTGCTGCGACCGCGCCACGACGCGGGTCTTGGTCGTCGTCGGGCGCTCGACCTCCACCAGGTGATCGGCCTCGACGGACATCGCGTCGAGCATGGTCCGCAGGGTCGAGCCTCCGGCGTCGGTTCCCACCGCGCCGACCAGCAGACAGGTGGCGCCGAGCGCACAGACGTTCTGCGCGACGTTGGCCGCCCCGCCCAGGGCGTAGCGCCGCTCGCGCACGCGGACCACGGGCACCGGGGCCTCGGGGCTGATCCGGTCGACGTCGCCCACGAGGTAGACGTCGAGCATCGCGTCGCCGACCACCGCGACCCGCTGGTTCCGGGCCCGGGTCAGGAGCTCGGACAGGCGGTCGCGGGAGAGGGAAAGGGGCATGGCGCTGGAAACTACGCGCGGAGCTGGTTCGGCTGCAACAGAAGGCCGATCGGCACGAACCGGCGGCGGTCGGCCGCTGTCCACCCGTACCCAGGGGCCAGGCCTCTGGACACTCGACCCCGCGCTCCCCAGCATTCCATCCCGTGTCGCCCGCCCTCGTCCTCGTGCTCGCCGTGTTCGGCATCTCGCTCGGCGGCCCGCTCACCCGGCTCTCGGGCGCGCCCGCGCTTACCGTGGCCGCCGGGCGGCTGGCCTTTTCGCTGGTCGTCGTCGCGCTGGCCCTCGTGGCGTCGGGCTCCTGGCGCCAGCTCCGCGCGCTCAAGCGTGCCGACCTCTGGGTGGCGCTCGGCGCCGGCACGATGCTCGCCCTCCACTTCTGGTCGTGGAACGCCTCGCTCGACCTCACGACGGTCTCCGCGTCGGTGGTGCTCGTGGACATGCAGCCGGCAATCGTCGGGATTCTCTCCATCGTGTGGCTGCACGAGCACCCCACGCGGCGCCAGTGGGGCGGAATCGCCATCGCCATGGTCGGCGCCGTGGTCGTCACGCTCCCCGACCTGATGCGCGAGGGCACCGGGGTCGGGGCGCGCGCGCTCCTGGGCGACGGACTCGCGTTCGCCGGCGCCATCGCCGGCGCGGTCTATTTCGTGGCCGGGCGCAAGTTGCGCGCCACGCTCGACCTCTGGCCGTACGTCGCCGTCGTGTACGGCGCGTGCTTCGTCGTGCTCGTGCTCGCCGCGCAGGCCACCCACGTCGCGCTGCTGCCGCAGCCGCCGCGCCAGCTCGCCCTCTTCGCCGGGCTCGCGCTCGGCCCGATGCTCCTCGGCCACACCGGGCTCAACTACGCCCTGCGCTACGTGCCGGCGTACGTCGTGAACCTCGCGCTGCTCTGCGAGCCGATCGGCGCGACGATTCTCGCCGCGGCCATTCCCGCCATCCACGAGTTCCCCAACTGGGGCACGATTGCCGGCGGCTTCCTCGTGCTGTACGGCATCGCGCGGGCCACCACCAAGGGCGCCCCGGCGCCGCCGGTGGAGACCTAGCCGGCCCTTGCCGGCTGCTCCGGCGGCGCGCGCACGGCGCCGATTATCTTTCGGGCGCTTCCCCCACCCCGACCAGGGCCGATTCCGCATGCAGGAGCTGCAGCTCGACATCGCCGTCACGCGCGGCGGCACCCTCGAATCGGTGCACCAGGTGCACGCCGCCGCGGTGGATCCGTCGGGGGCCGTCGTGGCGCGGGCGCGAAACCCGGAGCTGGTCACCCACTGGCGGTCGTGCGCCAAGCCGTTCCAGGCGATGCCGTTCGTGGAGGCCGGCGGACTCGACGAGCTGGGGTGGGGCGACGATCGGCTGGCGCTGGCCTGCGCGTCGCACGGAGGCGAGCCCGAGCACGTCGCGCTTGCCACCGCGATGCTCGCCGACCTGGGGCTCGCTCAGGACGCACTGGCGTGCGGCCCCCACGAGCCGCTGAGCGATCGCGGCGCCCGGCTGCTGCGCGAGAGCGGCAGTGCACCCACCCGCATTCACAACAACTGCTCGGGCAAGCACGCGGCCATGCTGGCCCGCGCGAAGACCGCGGGCTGGCCCACCGCCGGCTACCACACGGCGCCGCACGAAGTTCAGAAGGGGTGCCTGGCGTCGGTGAGCCTCTGGTCGGGGGTCGCGCCCGACGCCATCGGCCGGGCCGTGGACGGCTGCGGCGTCGTCGAGTTCGCGCTTCCGCTGCGGGGCATGGCCACGGCCTACGCTCGGCTCGGCGAGGCGGCCGGCGCCGGGGTTCCCGGGCCCGCGCGCGTGGTCCGGGCGATGGTCACGCACCCGTTCCTCGTGGGCGGCACGGGACGGTTCGACACGGTGCTGATGGAAGAGACGAAGGGGCGCGTGATCTGCAAGGTCGGCGCCGAGGGCGTCCACACCGCGGTGAGCCTGGACCGCGGCATCGGCGTGGCGATCAAGGCCGAGGACGGCGCCACGCGCGCCCAGTATCCCGCGTTGGTGCGCGCGCTCCAGCTCCTGGACCTCCTGCCGGCGTCGCTCCCTCCGCGGCTGGCCGAATTCTCCCGCCGGCCCATCACCAACACGCGGGGCGAGGTCGTCGGCGAGATCGCGCCGGTCGCATGAGCGGCGGCCTTCCGATACCGGCGGCACTGAATTCATGACGCACTCCGCGACCGTGCCCGATACCCTGATGACGCTGGACGACGCCACGCGGCGCCTCGTCCGGTTGTCGGCGGCGGTCACCGCCGGCACGGAAGCCCGGCAGCGCTCGGAAATCGCCGAATCGCTGGGCGCGGTGCCGCATGCATGGGTGGAGGAGCTGCTGCTGCAGTCGTACCTGTTCGCGGGGTTCCCCCGCGCGTTGAACGCGATGCGCGAGTGGCGGCGCGTGGCGCCGGAGCCGTCGGCGCCCGGGGCCGCGGCGCCGCCGGCGCAGTGGCGCGCCGACGGGGAGCGCACCTGCGCCGTGGTGTACGGCCGGTTCTACGACCGGCTGCGCGAGAACATCCGGCACCTGCATCCGGCGCTCGACGACTGGATGATCGTCGAGGGGTACGGCAAGGTCCTGAGCCGTCCGGGGCTCGACCTGGGCCGGCGCGAGCTGTGCATCGTGGCGGCGTGCGCCGCGGCGGGGCAGGACCGGCAGCTCCATTCGCATCTCCACGGGGCGCTGAACGCCGGCGTCGCGGCGGGCGCCGTGTCCGAGGCCATCGAAGCGCTGGCCGGCGTCGTTCCGACGGAGCTGCTGGAAACGGCGCGTCTACTCTGGGCACGGGTGCGAGGCAAATAGCGATGTTCATCGACCACGTCGTCGTGCGCGTCGAGGCGGGAACGGGCGGTTCGGGGCAGGTCTCCTTCCGCCGCGAGAAGTTCGTGCCCATGGGCGGCCCCGACGGGGGCGACGGCGGGCGGGGGGGCGACGTGATCGTGCGCGGCGACGCCAACCTGTCCACGCTGCTCGACTACACGTACCGCGACTTCTGGCAGGCCGAGCGCGGGCAGCACGGCGAGGGCAGCAATCGCACCGGGAAGTCGGGCGCCGACGTGGTCATGCCCGTGCCGCCGGGCACCGTCGTGCGCGACCGCGACAGCGGCGCGCTGATCGGGGAGGTGCTCGGGGATGGCGACTCCATCGTCGTGGCCAAGGGCGGGCGCGGCGGGAAGGGCAACGCCTTCTTCGTCACCGCCACGCACCAGTCGCCGCGCGAGTGGCAGCCGGGCGAAGAGGGAGAGGCGCGCGCGCTGGACCTCGAGCTCAAGCTCATTGCCGACGTGGGCCTCGTGGGACAGCCCAACGCGGGAAAGTCCACCCTGCTTTCGGTGATTTCCGCCGCCCGGCCCAAGATCGCGGACTATCCGTTCACCACCCTCGCGCCCAACCTCGGCGTCGTGCCGCTCAGCGGGCATCGCACCTTCGTGGTCGCCGACATCCCGGGCATCATCGAAGGCGCGCACGACGGCAAGGGGCTGGGGCTCCAGTTCCTGCGGCACATCGAGCGCACGCGGATTCTCGCCTTCCTCGTGCCCATCGATGCGATGGACTGGCAGGCCGAGTACGACCAACTGCGCGCCGAGGTGGCCGCCTATTCGCGCGAGCTGGCGGACAAGCCGCACTGCGTGGTCTACACGAAGATGGACCTGTGGGGCGACGACCCCGCGCCGGACATCGACGCACCGGGCGCCTTCGGGGTGTACACGATCAGCGCCGCCAATCGCACCGGGCTCGACGCGCTGCTCGCCGCGTGGTGGACGCAGCTGCTCGAGCTCAAGAAGGCCCGTGAGCCGCGCCGGGAACTCACCGACCTCCCCTGACGCGCGCGCCGCGCTGGCGCTCTCGATGGTCGAGGGCGTCGGATGCGCCACCTTCCGGCAGTTGATGGAACGATTCGGGTCCGCCGCGCGCGTTTTCGATGACGCGGCGTGGGCCGGGCATCGCGACCGCGCGTTCGCCGACGCCGACGCGGCACTGGCCGACGGGGCGCGCACCGGCATGATCCTCCTGCCGTGGGACGACCCCCGGCTGCCTCCGGGACTCGCCGACTGCGACGAGCGGGCCCCGGTGCTCTGGGCGCTGGGCGACCTGACCCTCCTCGACGACCGGCCCCGCGTCGCCATCGTTGGCACGCGGCGCGCCACCGCCTACGGCCTGCGCGTAACGCGCGCCCTCGCCGGCGCCTTCGCGCGGGCCGGCGCGTGCGTGGTGAGCGGTCTTGCGCGCGGCATCGACTCGGCGGCGCACCGGGCGGCGCTCGAGGCCGGCGGATCCACCATCGCCGTGCTCGGCACCGGGGCCGACGTCGCGTATCCGCCCGCGAACCGCGCCCTGCACGCCGAGCTGGCCTCCGGCAACCATGGCCTCGTGCTGTCGGAGTACCCGCCCGGGGAGTGGGCCAATGGCGGATCCTTCCCGCGGCGCAATCGGATCATCGCCGCCCTGGCGCCGCTCACGGTCATCGTCGAGGCCGGCGTGAAGAGCGGCGCGCTGCTCACCGCGAGGTGGGCCAACACGCTGAACCGGTCGGTGGGCGTCGTGCCCGGGTGCATCGACCAGCCGCAGAGCGAGGGCACCAACGCGCTCATCCGCGACGGCGCCCACATCGTCACGTCGGTCGAGGACGCGCTGGCCCTGGCCGGCCTCACCCGGCCCCCGCGGTTCCCCGAGCCCGAGGCGGGATCGGACGAGGGCGCCGTCTGGGGCGCGCTCGCCCACGGCGGGCTGGACCTGGACGAACTCTGCGCGCGGAGCGCGCTGCCCGCCGACCGGTGCCTGGCCGCGGTGACGGCGCTCGAGCTGCGCGGCGCCGTCGAGTGCTCGCTTGCCGGCGCCGTTCGCCGGCGCATCGGCTGACCGCCGGGCGGGCGCCCGGAACCGGTATATTCCGGCGTGCTTTCCCGGCCCCGCCATCTCTACGTCCACGTGCCGTTCTGCGCGCGGCGCTGCGCGTACTGCGATTTCTCCATCGCCGTGCGCGGCGTTATACCGGAACACGAATACGCGGCGGCCGTGGGCGCCGAGCTGGCCCGGCGCTTCCCGTCGGGCGAGCCGTGGGAGCTGGACACCCTGTACTTCGGCGGAGGCACGCCGTCCAAACTCGGCGGCGCCGGCGTCGCCCGGCTGGTCGACGCGCTCCGCGCGCGCGTCTCGCTGGCGCCGGGCGCCGAGGTCACCCTGGAGGCGAATCCCGAGGACGTGACGCCGCCGGCCGCCGCCGCCTGGCGGGCGGCCGGGGTGAATCGGATCTCGCTCGGCGCCCAATCGTTCGACGATCGCGTGCTGACCTGGATGCACCGCACGCACGACGCGGCGGCGATTCCCCGGGCGGTGAACGCGGCGCGGGACGCCGGCTTCGACGACCTCTCGCTGGACCTCATCTTCGCGCTCCCCGAGGGGCTGCCCCGCGACTGGGACCGCGACCTGGCAGCGGCCGTGGCGCTGGCGCCGACCCACCTCTCGCTGTACGGCCTCACCGTCGAGCCCGCCACGCCGCTCGGTCGGTGGTTCGATCGCGGCCAGGTGGGCGAGGCGCCCGAGGAGCGGTACGAGCGCGAGTTCCTGGCCGCGCACGACGCGCTCGGCGCGCACGGATTCGAGCACTACGAAGTGTCCAATTACTCCCTTCCGGGACGCGAGGCGCGGCACAACGCGGCGTACTGGCAACGCGTGCCCTACGTCGGCGTCGGTCCCTCGGCGCACGGCTTCGAAGACGAGACGCGGCGCTGGAACGAGTCGGCATACGCTGCCTGGATGGCACGCGTGGAGGCGGGGCAGGACCCGGTGGCAGGGACCGAGCGGATTTCGGGGAAATCCCGGACGCTGGAAGAGGTCTATCTGGGCCTTCGCACGGCACGGGGGTTGCATTTGAGTCCCGGTGAGGCCGAGTCCCTGCAAAGCTGGCTGGACGCCGGATGGGGAACCGTCGATCCGGGGGGAACGCTCCGGCTCACCGCCGCCGGCTGGTTGCGCATGGACGCGTTGACGAAGCGCTTGACCGATCTCCGAAGTCGTTACTAGATTTATACTTATGGGAGTTGAGCAACTCACCAGTCGCGAGCGCACGGTGCTCGAAGCCGTCATCCAGACGTACGTCGAAACTGCCGAACCGGCGGGGTCGCGGACGCTCTCGCGCCGGTTCGGACTGGGCGTGTCGCCGGCTACGATTCGGAACACGATGAGCGACCTGGAGGAGAAGGGGTTTCTCGCGCATCCGCATACGTCGGCCGGGCGCATCCCGACGAACAAGGCGTATCGTGCGTTCGTGGACGCGCTGCTGGCGCGGGGTTCGACGGCGGTCGTCGACCAGACGCGGCTGGCCGAGGAGATCGGGCGCGCCGATTCGCCCATCGAGATCATCCTTCGTCGGGCCGCGCAGAGCCTGGGGGTGCTGGCGCAGGAGCTGGGCGTGGCGCTGGGTCCCACGCTGGGGCGCACCGTGCTGCGCTCGCTCGACCTGGTGCGGGTGAGTGGCGAGCGGTTGCTGATGGTGCTGCAGCTCGAGGGGGGCGTGGCGCGCACGGTGTTCGTGGAGGTGCAGGGGGAGATCGCGCAGAGCGTGCTGGCGGAGGTGACGGCGGTGCTGAACGAGCGGCTGGCGGGGCTCACGCTCGAGGAGATCGGCACGTCGGTGGGGGCGCGGCTGCGCGACACCGTGAGCGGGGCCGGGGCGCGCGAGCTGCTCAACATCTTCGTGCAGGACGCCGGGTCGCTGTTCGCGGCGCGGTTGCCGCTGGCCGAGGGGCCGGTGGTGCTGGGGCAGGCGTCGGTGCTGGCCGACCAGCCGGAGTTCTCGGAGGCCGACCGGATGCGCCGGCTGCTCGACCTGACGCAGAGCCCGCAGTCGCTGGCCGACGCGATCCGGGCGCGCCCCAAGGCGCAGGGCATCTCGATCACGATCGGGCACGAGCACGCCGATCCGCGGCTGGAGGACTTCACCGTGGTGACGGCGGAGTACCGCGCCGGCGCGCTGGCCGGGGTGATCGGGGTCATCGGCCCCACGCGGATGTCCTACGACAAGGTCATCGCGCTCGTGTCGCACACGTCGCAGCTGCTCACCGAACTGCTGGATTGAGAGTACACTAATGGCCGACTACTACGCGGTGCTCGAGGTGCCGCGCACCGCTTCCGACGACGAGATCAAGAAGGCGTATCGCAAGCTGGCGATGCGCTACCATCCCGACCGCAACGACGGGTCGAAGGACGCCGAGGAGAAGTTCAAGGAGATCACCGAGGCGTACGACGTCCTGCGGGACCCGCAGAAGCGCGCTGCCTACGACCGCTATGGCGAGGCGGGGCTGCGCGGGGGCGGGCCGGCGGGGTTCCATCACGTGGACCTGTCCGAGGCGCTCGGCATCTTCATGCGCGACTTCGGGCTGGGCGGGTTCGAAGACCTGTTCGGCGGCGGGGGCGGCGGCCGGTCGGGGGGAAGCGTGCGCACGGGCGCCGACGTCCGCATCAACATCCCGCTGTCGCTGGCCGAGGTGGCCACGGGCATCGAAAAGAAGGTGGTGGCCAAGCTGCTCGAGACCTGCGACCACTGCCAGGGCACGGGCGCCGAGCCCGGCACCCGCGTCGAGACCTGTCCCAGCTGCGGCGGGGCGGGCGAGGTGCGGCGCGCGCAGCGGTCGTTTTTCGGCCAGTTCCTCACCGTCGTGCCGTGTCCCAACTGCAAGGGTGAGGGCACGATCGTTCACGCGCCGTGCAAGAAGTGCCGCGGCGAGGGCCGGGTGCGCGGCGAGCGCGAACTCAAGATGCAGATCCCGGCCGGCGTGGCCACCGGGCAGTACATGACGATGCGCGGGGCCGGGAACGCCGGCGCCCGCGGCGGACAGCGGGGCGACGTGCACGTCGTGTTCGAGGTGGCGGAAGACCCGCGCTTCGAGCGCGACGGCGAAGACCTGTACACCGAAGTGCTGGTCACCTACCCGCAGCTCGTGCTGGGCGCCGACGTCGCCGTGCCGACCGTGACGTCCAGCGTCTCGCTCCGCATCCCGCCCGGCACGCAGAGCGGGCAGGCATTCCACCTCAAGGCGCGCGGCCTGCCGCGCGTGAACGGCAACGGCACCGGCGACCTGCACGTCCGCGTGCAACTCTGGACTCCCGAGCGGCTGGGAGACGACGAGGCGACGCTCATCAAGCAGCTCGCCGAGGTGCAGAGCCAGGTGCCCGAGGGCGGCCGCGAGAAGAGCTTCTGGAGGAAGATGAAGGAAGCGCTGGGCGCGTGAGCTGGACCACCGTGCGGGTGCGGCCGTCCGCCGATCGCGAGGCCGCGCTGGCCGCGCTGTTCGCCGCCGGCGCGCTGGGCGTCCACGAAGACGGCGACGCGCTCGTGACCCAGGTGGACGCGAGCGTGGATCTCGAGGCGCTGACGGCCGCCGTGCGGGCCGCCGATCCCGGCGCCGCCGTCGAGACGGCCCGGCTTCCCGACGTGGATTGGACCGAGGCCTGGAAACGCGGCGTGCGGGCGCACACCGTGGGCGCGCTCACCGTCGCGCCGCCCTGGCTGGCCGGCGCCGCCGACCCCGCGCGCACCATCGTCATCGAGCCCGAGATGGCCTTCGGCACCGGCGAGCACGCCACCACGCGCGGCGTGCTTGGATTGCTGCAGCAGGTGCTGCGGCCTGGCGACCGGGTGGCCGACCTGGGCGCCGGGAGCGCCGTGCTCTCCATCGCGGCGGCGAAGCTCGGCGCCTCTCGCGTGGCCGCCATCGAGCTCGATCCCGACGCGATCGGGAACGCCGAGGCCAACGTCGCCGCGAACGGGGTCGGCGGCCCGGTGCGCGTGATCCAGGGCGACGCGGCGCTGCTGCTGCCGCTGGTCGCGCCGGTGGACCTCGTGCTCGCCAACATTCTCTCGTCGGTGATCCGGGAGCTGCTCCCCGCCATCGCGGCCGCGCTGGCCCCGGGCGGCCGGGCGATCTTCAGCGGCATCATGACGTCGGAGCGCGACGAGATGCGCGCCGCGCTGGCCGGCGCCGGGTGGCGCGTGACCGCCGAATACGAAGAGGAGGCGTGGTGGAGCGCCGCGGCGGTTCGAGCGTAGCGAATTTCTTCGTGCAGGGCCCGCTGGCCGCCGGGGCGGTGGTGCCGCTTCCCGAGGCCGCGGCGCAGCACGCGCGCGTGCGGCGGCTGGCCGCGGGCCACGACGTGCGCCTCATCGACGGGGCCGGCGGGGTCGCGCTCGGCACGCTCGCCGCCGTCGAGAGGCGCGAGGTCACGGTCGCGATCGCGGAGGTCCAGTCCGTCGCGCCCCCCGCGCCGCTCACGCTGCTCGTGCCGGTGGCCGACCGCGAGCGCATGCTCTGGCTGGCCGAGAAGGCGGCCGAGCTGGCCGTCACCGGCTGGCGCCCCGTGATCTACGCCCGCTCGCGCAGCGTCTCGCCGCGCGGCGAGGGCGCGGGGTTCGCCGCCAAGGTGCGCGCGCGGATGGTCGCCGCGCTCGAGCAGTCGGGGGGCGCGTGGCTGCCCGGGATCCATGAGGAACGATTCCTCGACGACGCCATCGGCGCGTGTCGAGGCGCGGTCGGGGTGATGCTCGACCCCGGGGGCGCGCCGCTCCCGTCACTGGCGCCGTTCGGAGCGCTGGCCGTCGCCATCGGCCCCGAGGGCGGGTTCGAGGCCGCGGAGCGCGAGGCACTGGACGCGGCCGGGTGGCGTCGCGCAGCGCTGGGCCGCGCTACATTGCGATTCGAAACGGCGGGCGTCGCGGCGGCCGCCATCGTGCGCGCCGCCCAGGGCTGAGCGCCCGCAGAGGAGAGACCACCGTGGCCAACAGCTGTCTGTTCTGCCGCATCGCGCGGCACGAGATCCCGTCCACCGTCGTCGCCGAGGACGAGCGTCTGATGGCGTTCCGCGACGTGCACCCGCAGGCGCCCACGCACATCCTGATCATTCCGAAGGCGCACGTCGACTCGCTGAACGACGTCGGCGAGTTCGACCTCGTGGGCCGCATGACGCGAATGGCGGTCGCGATCGCCGAACAGGAAGGGATCGCCCGGCGCGGCTACCGCACGGTGATCAACACCAACGCCGACGGCGGGCAGACCGTGTTCCACCTGCATCTGCACCTGCTGGGGGGACGTTCGCTGGGCTGGCCGCCGGGCTGATGCGCTAAGCGGGCGTGCTCGCGATCTCGCGCGGGTATTCGATGGCGCGCTCGACCTCCTCGCGCGCGGCGAGCAGCCGGGCGACCTGATCGGAAACCTCGCGCGCGATGTGGAGGTGCGTGGTGAGTCCCTCGACCGTCGCCGAGCCGGCGTGCAGCCGGAGGAGGTTGAGGCGGATCGTCTCCAGCGCGCCCACGGCCTCGGTGAGCTTGGCCTGGATCGCGTCGCGCGATTCGCGCACTTCGCGGTAGGCGTCGGAGGTGCCGCCGTCCGGGGCGGCGCTGATCGCTTCCTGCAGCTCGTTGTATTGCGTGCGGAGATGCTGGGCGTCGTCCTGCAGGCGCCTGAGCACGCGGGGCAGGTCGCCCAGCGACTGCCGCGTTTCGCGGGGCAGGGTCTCGTACAGATTCTCGGCGGCGAGGCCGAGCGCCAATTCCGTGGCGCGGTGGGTCATGACCGCCTGGATCTGGCGGCGCGGCGTGATCCGTTTGGCGAGGGCGAAGATCAGGCGGCCGAGGCGGCCGGTCCACACGCGGTTCCAGAACGTGCCGTCCACGTCTTCGCGTTGGGTAAGGGCCGTGAGGTAGCCGATGGCGGAAAAGAAGGTCGCCATCGAGCTGAATCCGAACAGGGACAATACCCAGTCGGGCGCGACGATCCACCGGAACCCGGCCGACGCCGCGATCCACGCCGTCGCACCGATGAAGACGGTGCCCGAGATCTTCATCGCCCGGCGCAGCGGCTTCTCGTAGCGCGTCATCGTCCCGCCGTACTGGGCGGCCCGCTCCTCGCGGGCCATTTCGATCTCGGCCGCGAACGCCGGACCGACGTCCTCCTGCGCGAATCCGAGCCTGAGCAGCCGCCGCGCCGCCTGCACCAGATACACGAACGGACTCGCCACACCCAGCACGGCGAAGGTGGAGTAGGCGGCGAGGCCGCCGAACAGCGACGACACGCCGACGGTCACTCCGAGCAGCGCGAAGGGGAGGATGATCGTCCCCCCGCCGTTGAGCCGGCCGCCGTCCTTGGCGAATACGCGCAGCGCCACCGGCAGCTCGCGCCGTTGCTCCAGCGCCACCCCGAACTGCTCCGCCACCGCGTCGGCGCTCGACGGCCGCTGATCGCGCGACTTGGCGAGGCAGCGGTCCACGATGGCCGCGACCTTGCGCGACACGGGCATGCCCATGGACGCCACCGCCGGCGCCACTTCGGTGACCTGGCGGGCCAGCACTTCGGTGGGCGTCGAGCCCTCGAACAGCAGCTTCCCCGTGAGCGCGTAGAACGCCGTCGCGCCCAGGCCGTAGATGTCGCTCCGCCCGTCCAGCTCCTGCCCCAGCGCCTGCTCGGGGCTCATGAACTCCGGGGTGCCCGACACGCCGTCGTCCGCGCCCTCGCTGGTCACCGCCGCGATTCCGAAGTCGGTCACCAGCACGCGCCCGCTGCCGGCTTCGAGCATGATGTTGTCGGGCTTCACGTCGCGGTGCACGAGCCCCTGCCCGTGGGCGTGGGCCAACGCCCAGGCCACGTCGCGCAGCACGCGCGCGCCCTCGGAGCTGGGCAGGGGCCCGCGCGTCCGCACCCGCTCGGCCAGCGTCTCGCCGTCCACGTACGCCATCACGTAGAACACGAACTCGCCGGCCTCGTCCACGGCGTGGATCGGAATGATGTTCGGATGCGACAGCTTGGCGGCCAGCCGGGCCTCGCGCAGAAAGCGCTCGCGCAGCGCCGGATCGGCGGCGCGCTCGGGCGGCAGCAGCTTGA
>JAGWRI010000134.1 GCA_028876525.1 Gemmatimonadota bacterium
CGCCGCGGCGGTGGCCGCGTCCGCCCCGCGCGACACCACCCCCGACCCGCTGCGCGCCGTGGCGCACGCCATCCTGCCGGCGGGGCCCTACCGCGTCGAGGCGGTGCCGCACCCGGGCACGATTCGCGGGCGCGTCGTGCCCGACCACATGCCGGTGCCGCACGACGTCACGCTCGGCGCCGGCGACGAGGCCGGCGTGTGCGGGGCACGCGTGCGCGACGGCTCGGTGGTGACCGACGGGCGCGGGCTGGGCAACGCGCTGGTCTGGGTGAGCGACGCGCGGGCCGGCGCGCCGCTGCCCGCCACGCGGCGGGCCACCCTGGCGGTGGTGCGCTGCCAGGTGGTGCCGCGCGTGCTCGCGCTGGGCGCCGGCACGACGATCGACTTCCAGAGTCACGACGACGCCACGCACCACACCGAATTCATCAACGTCCTGGACGACTCCCTGGTCAGCCACATGCTGACCGTGGACCGGTGGGCGGTGGTGCCCAGCGCGCGCATCGCGGCCGATCCCGGGCTGGTGCGCGTGATCGGCACCGCGCACGCCTTCACCCGCGGCTACGTCGCGGTGTTCGACCACCCGTATTTCGCGGTGACCGACCGCCACGGCCGGTTCACGATCCGCGGGCTGCCGCCGGGCCGATACACGCTGCGGGTGTGGCAGGAGCGCGCGCGCGGCGTCGTGGATTCGACGGTGCGGGTGGTCGCGGGGCGCGTCGCGGCGGTGGAGATGGTGGTGGACATTCAACAGTAGAAGGGTAGGAGGGCAGGACGACGGACTGCGCGGCGCCGGTCGGCATCCGACTGTCTCGCACCCCTGCCGCCTTACTCTCCCCCGGCGCCCGAGCCCGCGAATTGCGTCCGGTACAGCCGGGCGAACAGCCCCTCGGCCGCCAGCAATTCGTCGTGCCCGCCCGACTCCACCACGCGTCCCCTGTCCAGCGCCACCACGCGGTTGGCGCGGCGGACGGTGCTCAGCCGGTGGGCGATGATCAGCGTCGAGCGGTTGCGCAGCAGGTCGCCCATGGCTTCCTCGACCAGGCGCTCGCTCTCCGAGTCGAGGCTCGAGGTGGCCTCGTCGAGCACCACGATTGCCGGGTTCTTGAGGAACACGCGGGCAATCGCGATGCGCTGCCGCTGGCCGCCCGAGAGCTTGACCCCGCGCTCGCCGACCAGCGTGTCGAAGCCCTGCGGCAGGCGCTCGATGAACTCCAGCGCGTGGGCGGCGCGGGCCGCGGCGCGCACGTCCTCGTCGGTGGCCGGGTGGGCCGACTCCGCCGGCCGCGCGTAGGCGATGTTCTCGCGCACCGTGCCGCTGAACAGCGCCGGCTCCTGCGGCACCATGCCGATGGCGCCGCGCAGGTCGGCGAAGCTCAGCGCGCGGACGTCCACGCCGTCCACGGTGATCGCGCCCCCTGTCACGTCCCAGAAGCGCGGCAAGAGCGACGCCACGGTGGTCTTGCCGGCGCCCGACGGGCCGACCAGCGCCACCACTTCGCCGGGGGCGATGTCGAGGGAGACGTCGGTGAGCACCTCGGGCAGGTCGTCGGCGTAGCGGAAGCTCACGCGGTCCAAGCGCACCGCGCCGCGCACCGGCTTGGCCAGCCGCAGGGGCGCGGCCGGCTCGGGCACGGCCGGCGTGGTGGCCAGGATCTCGAACACCCGCTGCGCGGCGCCGATCGCCTCCTGGTAGCTCCCGAACAGCGACGCGAGCGTGCTCACCGCGGCGGCGATGAACACCGCGTAGAGCAGGAACGACACCAGCGAGCCCGGCGTGAGCTGGCCGGCGAGCACCATCCGGCCCCCCTCCCAGAGCACCGCCGTCACGCCGCCGAAGGCGATGAAGCCCACCACTCCGAACAGCATTGCCCGGATGCGGGCCCGGACGATCGCGGCGTCCACCACGTCGTGCATCAGCCGGGAATATCGGGACGCCTCCACGCCCTCGCGGTTGAAGCTCTGCACCGTGCGGATCTGGCCGAACGCCTCCTGCGCCATGCCCATGGCCTGCGCTACGCGGTCCTGCACGCCGGTGCTGGCCCGCCGGAGCCGCCGCGCGAAGAGCACGGCCGACCCGACGACCACCGGCACCACGGCCAGCGTGGTGAGCATGAGCTGCGTGTGCGTCAGCGTGAGCAGCACCAGGCCGCCCACCAGGAACAGCAGCTGCCGCGCGATCTCGGCCAGCTGATTGTTCAGCACCGACTGCAGCACGGCGAGGTCCGCCGACAGCCGGCTCGTGAGGTCGCCGCTCCGGCGCTCGGTGAAGAACCCCGCCGAAAGATTCACGAGGTGCGAGAACACGCGGTCGCGCAGCCTGGCGATCACCCGCTCGGCCGTGGCCGAGAGGTAGTAGACCTGGATGAAGTTCACCACGCCCATCAGCGCGAACAGCCCCACGAGCAGCAACGCCACCCGATCGAGCAGCGCGCCGTCGTGCCGCTGGAAGGCCGCGTCGAGCAGCCAGCTCACCGCCGCCGGGAACGCCAGCTGCAAGCCGACCGAGGCGACGAGGCAGGTCCCGGCCACGATCAGCGCGCCGCGGTGCGGCCGCAGCCAGGGTGCGAGGCGCAGCAGCTCCTTCGGCGATTTCGGCCGCCGCGACGCCCGCGGTTCGCCGTCCGCTCCCTCATTCGCGGGAGCGGCGGGGCCGGTGGACTCGGCGGCCGTCCGCGCGTCACCGCTCATCGGAAGAAGCCGCGATCGACGGCCATCGCGGCGAAGAGCAGGGCGAGATAGAGGAGCGAGTACTTGTACACGCTCCACGCGGGCTTGGAGAACTGTTCGGCACGCATGACGCGGACGATTCCAATGAGCAGCCAGGCGTCGAGCAGCACGGCGGCCGCCAGATACGGCAGCCCCAGCGCCCCGAACGCCACCGGCAGCAGGGTGAGAGAGATGAGGATGAGCGTATACCAGAACATCTGGCGCTTGGTCTCGCGCTCCCCCCAGACCAGCGGCGCCATGGGCACGCCGGCGCGGCCGTAGTCGTACTGCTTGTTCAGCGCCAGCGCCCAGAAGTGCGGCGGCGTCCAGTAGAAAATGATCAAAAACAGGTACACGGCCATCAGGTCGAGCCCGTTCGTGACCGCCGCCCAGCCGACGAGCGGGGGGATCGCCCCCGCCGCGCCACCGATCACGATGTTCTGCGGCGTGCTCCGCTTGAGCCACCGCGTATAGAGCAGGATGTAGGCGTAGAACCCGAGCAGGGCCAGCGCCGCCGTGAGCAGGTTGGCGTAGTGCGCCAGCAGCCAGGTCGCGGCCGTGGCCAGCATCAGCCCGAACGCCAGCACCTGCTTCGGGTGCATCCGCCCGCTCGGGATGGGGCGCAGCCGCGTGCGCGCCATCCGGTCGTCGATGTCGCGGTCGAGGTACATGTTCACGGCGTTGGCCCCGCCGGCCATCAGGTAGCCGCCGGCCAGCAGCACCAGCACGAGGGTGAAGCTCGGGTGCCCCGCCACGTACATCGGCGCGACCGTCGTCACCAGGAGCAGCGAGATGATCCGCGGTTTGGTGAGCGACAGCAGGTCGCGCGTCAGGGCGCGCGCCGGCGACTGCGCCGTCACGGCGTCGCTCACGGCCGGGCCTCGCCCAGCGGGCCCAGTCCGGCCGCGGCCCGCGCCAGGTAGGCCAGGGTGAACGTCGCCAGCCAGAGGGCCACCCCGGTCGCCTCGTGCAGCGACCGCAGCGCGGGCGGCATGTGCAGCAGGATCATGCACGCCGCGATCGCGATCTGCGCCACGACCAGCGCCGCCGCCGCGTACGCCGCGCGCCGCACGGCGCGCCCGGCCCCGCGGGCGCGGACGGCCACGCCCAGCAGCAGCAGCGCCAGGAGCACGGCCAGCGCGCGGTGCGTGAGCTGAATGTGCACGGCGCTCGCCGGCGCCGCGGCGTTCGGCCCGCAGAACGGGAACGTCGTGCACCCCACGGCCGCGAACGGCATGTTGGCCGTCAGCCCGCCCATGGCCACGGTCAGGAAGGCGAGCCCGGCCGCCGCGTAGGCCGCGCCCAGCACGCCCCGCGTGCCCCGCTCGCCGCGCACCCCCGTGCCCCCCATGGCGCCGGTGCGCATCGTGGCCACGGCGAGGATGGCGAGGAGCAGCATGGCCAGCGTCCAGTGCGCCACCACCGTCCATGGCGCGTTGCCCAGCTTGACCGTCACGCCGCCCAGCACGGCCACGGCGAGCACGGTGACCACCGCCGCGGCGGCGGGGCGCAGCACGCCCCCGCGTCCGCCCACCCCCGGCTCGGCGCGCCGCCGCCACGCGGCCGCGAACAGCACGACCAGGGCCAGCGTCACGACCGACGCCAGGTACCGGTGCATCAGCTCGATGATCAGGTCGGGCCGGTCGAGCGGCGGGAACCAGTAGCCGGCGCACCGGGGCCAGCTGTACCCGCACCCCATGCCGGACCCGGTGATGCGCACGATCGCCCCGAACACGAGGTGGAGCGAGGCCACGCCCAGCGCGAGGTACGCGTAGCGGCGCAGCGCCTTCATGACGCCCGGGGCGGCGCGACGGCCGCCGACAGCTGGGCCGACGGCGCGAGACGCGGCGGGTGCATCGCGTGCCAGGTCAGCACGAACACGCCGGCCAGGATCAGCGCCGGCAGGAGCACCCACGCCACCTCGACCGGGGTCCGGGGGCGCGGCACCTGCTGGCCCGCCGGCGCGGGCACATGGGGTCGCAGCGTGGAACGGATGATGGCCGCCTGGGCCACCAGACAACACACGGCGGCGATCCAGAAGATCGCGTCGCCCAGTACTGGTCGCATGACTCTCGGTCTCGGGGAGCGGAATTCCGCTCCCGAAAGCTCGCCGCGCCGCGGGGTGGGGTCAACCGCGCGCCCCCGATGCGCGGCCCCGAGGGTCGGCGCTAGGTTTGCGGCATGGCGATCCTGCGCTCGTGGCCCACCGCCGTCGTCCGCCCCTCCGCGCCCAAGTGGGTGGACGTGGGCATGCTGTGCCTCGTGGCCGCGGTGGTCTACGTCGTCACGCACGCCGGCGTCGGCTGGGGCACGCCCATCGCGAGCAACGTGCACGTCACGACGTCGCCCTGGGACCTGCCCTGGTACGCCGCCCTCTCCACCCTGCGCATGGCGGCCGCCTACGTGATCTCGCTCGTGTTCGCGGTCACGTACGCCCGCGCCGCGGCCCACAGCACGTTCGCCGAGCGGTTCCTCATCCCGCTGCTCGACATCCTGCAGAGCGTCCCGATCCTCTCGTTCATGCCCGGGGTCGTGCTCGGCCTCGCCGCGCTGTTCCGCGGCCGCACGATCGGACTCGAGCTGGCCGCCGTGCTGCTCATCTTCACCAGCCAGGCGTGGAATCTGGCGTTCGGCTTCCACCAGGCGCTGGCCACGATTCCGAACGAGCTGAGCGAGGCCTCGAGCGTCTACCGGCTGGGCGCCTGGCGCCGGTTCACCCGGCTCGAGCTGCCCTCGGGGGTGATCTCGCTCGTGGCCAACAGCATGATGAGCTGGGCCGGCGGGTGGTTCTTCCTCATGGCGTCGGAGCAGTTCACGCTCGGCAACGACAGCTACCGCCTTCCCGGGCTCGGCTCCTACCTCGCCGCGGCGGCGGAGCAGGGGGACGTGCAGGCCCTGGTGCTCGGACTGCTCACGCTCGTGGTGGTGATCGTGCTGCTCGACCAGCTCCTCTGGCGGCCGCTCGTCGCCTGGTCGGACCGCTTCAAGCTGGAGCAGGCGGGCGCCGGGTCGTCGGGGTCGCGCGTGCTCGACGCCGTGCGCGACTCGGAGCTGCTCGCCCTCGCCGAGCGCCGCGTGATCGGACCCGGCCTCGCCTGGCTCGACC
>JAGWRI010000135.1 GCA_028876525.1 Gemmatimonadota bacterium
CGGCGCCGGGGCGCGGACGCTCGTGTCCTGCGCCTCGACCGCGGCCGGCGCGGCGAGGGCGGCGGCCAGCGCCCAGGCGACCAGGCGCCGGCGGCTCACGCCTCGGGCCCGCAGACGCGGGCCAGGTCGTCCAGCCCCATGAGGATGTCGCGCGGCCGGCTCGAGCCCGGCTCCGCCTTGCTGATCACGCCCGCGATCTCGAGCTGGTCCATGATGCGCGCCGCGCGGCCGTAGCCGATTCCGAGGCGGCGCTGGAGGAGCGAGGTGGAGGCGCCCTGGTTGTGGATCACGGCCTCGGCCGCCTCGCGGAACAGCTTGTCGCGGTCCCCCGGCTCGGGCTCCGGCTCCTCCCCCCGGGCCGCCTCGGCCGCTTCGCGGGCGCGGATCGCGGCAATGATGTCGTCCTCGGTCGCGTCGTCCACCACGAGCCCCTGGGCGAGCCGGGCCTGGCGGCGGGCCGCCTTCCGGTCTTCGTACCACTTCATGAGCGTTTCAGTATCTTCGCTCGAGATGAACGCGCCCTGCATGCGCGCGGGCTCCGACTTCCCGGGCGGAATGAATAGCATGTCGCCGTTGCCGAGCAGCGCCTCGGCCCCCGCCCCGTCGATGATCGTCCGGCTGTCCACCTGCGACGCCACGCGGAACGCGATGCGGCTGGGAAAGTTCGCCTTGATGAGGCCCGTGATCACGTTCACGCTCGGGCGCTGCGTGGCGAGGATCAGGTGGATCCCGATCGCCCGCGCCTTCTGGGCCAGCATGGCGATCGGGCCCTCGACCTCCCCCTGCACGGTCATCATCAGGTCCGCCATCTCGTCGATCACGATCACGAGGTACGGCAGGACGTCGCCCCGGTACGCCAGATCCTCGAACGCGACGTCCTCCTGCTTCGGCTTCCGGAGCGGCGCCCCGTCCAGCACCCGCTTGTTGAACTCCTGGATGTTCCGGCACCCGTTGGCGGCGAGCAGCTTGTACCGGTCCTCCATCTCGTGCTTGGCCCAGTGCAGCACCGAGGCGGCGTCGCGGTTGTCGGTCACCACCTTGTGGCGCAGGTGGGGCAGCGTGTTGTACACCGACAGCTCGACCATCTTGGGGTCCACCATCAGCAGCCGCAGGGTGCGCGGCGTGTGGCGGTACACCAGGCTGGTGATGATCGTGTTCACGCACACCGACTTGCCCGAGCCCGTCGCGCCGGCAATGAGCAGGTGCGGCATCTTGGCCAGATCGGCGATCACCGCCTTGCCCTCGAGATCCTTGGCCAGCGCGATGGGCAGCGCCATCCGCGCGCTCTGGAACTCGTTCGCCTCCAGGATGTCGCGGAACCACACCATCTCGGAATGCGGATTGGGGACCTCGATGCCCACCGCGCCGCGCCCCGGAATCGGCGCCACGATGCGGATGCTCTGCGCCCGCATGGCGAGCGCCAGATCGTTGGCCAGATTCGCGAACTGCCGCACCTTCACGCCGGGCGCGGGCTCGATCTCGAACTGAGTCACCACCGGACCCGTGGTGCGCCCCACGAGATGCCCGTCCACCTTGAAGGTGTGCAACGCGTCGATGAGTTTCTGGCCCATCTCGTCCAGCTCGCGCTTGCCACCGTCTCCCACGCGGGCCGGCGACGCCGTGAGCAGTTCGGGGCTGGGCAGCTCGTCCTCGGCGCCGAACTCCTTGGGCGGCGGACCCTCGTCGGCGTCGGACGCCGCCTCGGGCCGGGGCTTCCTGCGCGACCGCTTGCGCGGCGGCTCCCCGGCCGGCGCCTCCTCGTCCAGGGGCTCCGGCTCGATGGCCGGCATCTCCTCGGGCGGCGGCTCGAGCGACAGCGCCAGGTCGGCGGGGCGCGGCGCCGCGCCCGCCGGCCGTGCCCCCACCAGGGCGCGGATCGGATTCCAGGCCAGCGTCGCCGCCATCAGCCCGGAGAGCACGAGGGCGGCCAGGATCCAGGCCCCGATCCCGCCCACCCAGGCGCGCCAGTACGAGGCGACGAACGCGCCCCACAGCCCCGACGCCGCCGTGGCCTCGTCGCCCAGCCTCAGGCCGGCGCCGAGCGCGACCACGACGGGCACGAGCAGCGCGAGCCCGACCAGGAAGATCATCCACGAACGGTCGGCCTCCGATTCCAGGCGGCCGAACAGACGCAGCGCGTGCACGCCGGGCACCAACGGCACCAGCAGCGCTCCGGGCCAGCCCAGCAGCGCCACCAGCGGCCGCGCCAGGTGCGCCCCCACCCAGCCGACGTTGGCCCGCACGTCCACGCCGCCGCGGAGCTGCGCCAGACCCAGCACGGCCAGCGCGCCGGCGAGGAACACCGCCAGC
Organism: Gemmatimonadota bacterium; assembly: GCA_028876525.1. Lineage (GTDB taxonomy): Bacteria > Gemmatimonadota > Gemmatimonadetes > Gemmatimonadales > Gemmatimonadaceae > JAGWRI01. The sequence continues at coordinate 2,311 of JAGWRI010000135.1, forward strand.
AGCAGCAGTCCGATTGCGGTCAGCTCCCGCTTGAGCGCGGCGCGCACTCAGGCCTCCACCGGCGGCCCGAGCCGCGTGATCTGGCGGTCGGCGTACGCCGGCACGACGGGGTACGCGTCCATCGTGGCGCAGGCCACGAGGTCGGCGGCGAACCCGGCCTCGGCCAGCGCCTGGCCGTGGCGCGACGTCTCGAACAGCTCCCACACGTCGCCGCCGAACTTGCGGTGCAGCTGCGCGGCCGCGAGCGCGCCGTCGTTCATGGCCACCGGCGCCAGCCGCCGCGTCACGTGCTGCACCAGGCGGCCGGCGCAGGCCGCGTCCTCGAGGGCGAACTGGCCGTCCTGCCCGGCGCAGACGATCGCCACGTCGGCGCCCGCGCGCAGGGCGCGGCGCAGCACCTCGGCCACCGGCGAGAAGTTCACGTAGGCCGCGACGTAGACCTCCCGCGCGCCCTGCGTGGCTCCGAACGCGGCCGTGCCGTTGGTGGTCGTCATCAGTACCGTGCGCCCCTCGACCGCGTCGCGCGTGAATTCGAGCGGCGAATTGCCCAGGTCGAACCCCTCGATCTTGCGCATCCGCCGCTCGCCGGCCAGCCGGACCTCGCCCCGGTCGAACGCCCGCGCGCGGGTGAGCACCGCCTCGGTGGTCTCGCCGGGAAATATGGCCCGCGCCCCGTTGGCCAGCGCGGCCGCGATGCACGACGAGGCGCGCAGGACGTCAATGACCGCGACCACGCGTCCCGCGACGTCTCCCGGCGCGGCCTCGCGCGCCGTGAAGAAGACGTCCACGCGCATCTAGCCGGGCTCCTTCAGCAGGTCGGGCTCGCGTTCGAGGAACTTGGTGTCCACCTCGCCCGCCTGGAAGCGCGGATTGTCCATCACGCGGGCCAGGAACGGAATCGTCGTCTTCACGCCCTCGACGATGAACGCATCGAGGGCCACCCGCACGCGGCGGACCGCTTCGGCCCGGTCGCGTCCCTGGCAGATGAGCTTGCCGAGCAGCGAGTCGTAGTACGGCGGCACGGCATAGCCGGCGTAGACGTGCGAATCGAGCCGCACGCCGGGGCCCCCGGGGGGATGGAACACGTCGATGCGCCCCGGCGACGGCTGAAAGTTGCGCGACGGGTCCTCGGCGTTGACGCGCACCTCGATCACGTGGCCGCGCAGCGGGGGCAGCTCCTTGACGCTCAGCGGCTCGCCCGACGCGACGCGGATCTGCTCCTTCACGAGGTCCACCCCGGTGATCATCTCGGTCACGCCGTGCTCGACCTGGATGCGGGTGTTCATTTCCATGAAGTAGAACGACCCGTCGGGCTCGAGCAGCATCTCGATCGTGCCGGCGCCCACGTAATTGATGGCCTTGGCGCCGGCCACGGCGGCGGCGCCCATCCGGGCCCGGAGCTCGGGGGTCACCGCGGGGCTGGGCGCCTCCTCGATCAGCTTCTGGTGCCGGCGCTGCACGGAGCAGTCGCGCTCGCCCAGGTGGATCACGTTGCCGTGCTGGTCGCCCATGATCTGGAACTCGATGTGCCGCGGGCGGGCCAGGTACTTCTCGACGTACACGTCGCCGTTGCCGAACGCGCTCAGCGCCTCCGACCGGGCGAGCTGGAACGAGCGGGCGAAATCGTCGGCGTCCCTGGCCACGCGCATCCCCTTCCCGCCCCCGCCGGCCGCCGCCTTGATGATGGCCGGAAAGCCGATCTGACGCGCGAACTCCAGCGCCTCGTCCACGTCCTCGACTGGGCCCGGGGTGCCGGGCACGACCGGCACGCCGACTTCGATCATCGCCTTGCGGGCCGCCGCCTTGTCGCCCATGACGCGGATCTGCTCCGCCGTGGGACCGATGAAGGCGATGTTCGACGCCACGCACGTCTCGGCGAATTCCGCGTTCTCGGCCAGGAAGCCGTAGCCGGGATGGATGGCGTCGGCGCCGGTGATCTCGGCGGCCGCGATGATGCGCGGAATGCGCAGGTAGGAGTCGCGGGCCGGCGGCGGGCCGACGCAGACGTCGTCGTCGGCGAACCGGACGTGCAGCGATTCCCGGTCGGCCTCGGAGTACACGGCCACCGTCTCGATGCCGAGTTCCTGGCAGGCGCGGATGACGCGGAGCGCGATCTCCCCGCGATTGGCGATCAGTACCTTCTTAAACACGGGATTCTCGGATCGGGGCCGGAACGAAGTCGGAAGCGGCGCGGCGCATGCGGTCCGCGGAGCTCAGCCGGCCGACTCGCCCTCGAAGGGCGACCAGCTGGTGTCGGACGTCCCCGCGACGCCCTGCACTCGCAGCGCGAACTCGCTCGGGCTCGTCGCGTAGAACAGCGCGCTCTCGTACGAGATCACTCCCCGCGTGTACTGCTGCATCAGCGACTGGTCGAACGTCTGCATGCCGTACTGCACCGTGCCGTCCTTGATCAGCTCCGGGATGTTGAGCAGCTTGCTCATGTCCCGGATCTGGTCGCGGACCGTGGCCGTGTTGATCAGCACCTCGGCCGCCGGAATGCGGCCCGGCTTGTCGGCCCGGGGCACGAGGCGCAGCGACACCACCGCCTGCAGCGCGCTGGCCAGCGAGAACCGCACCTCGGCCTGCTGGTGCGGCGGATAGAACGACAGCACGCGGTTGATCGTCTGCGTTGCGTCGGTCGTGTGCAGCGTCGAGAACACCAGGTGCCCCGTGTCGGCCGCCTTGAGCGCCGTGTCCAGCGTCTCGAGATCGCGGATCTCGCCGATCAGGATGACGTCCGGGTCCTGCCGCAGCACGCGCCGCAGCGCCTGCGAGAAATCGGTGGTGTCGGTGCCGATCTCGCGCTGATTGATGTGGCAGTTGATGTCCCGGTGCAGGAACTCGATCGGATCCTCGATCGTGATGATGTTCGCGTGCCGGTGCTCGTTGATGTGCTGGATCATCGCCGCCAGGGCCGTCGACTTGCCCGACCCCGTGATCCCCGTGACCAGCACGAGCCCGCGCGGCTTGAGCGCGATCTCGCGGAGCACCGGCGGCAGATTCAGCTCCTCGATCGTGCGCGCCTGGTACGGGATCGCGCGCATGGCGAAGCACAGCGAGCCGCGCTGCTGGTAGACGTTCACGCGGAAGCGCCCGATCCCGGGCACCCCGACCGCGAA
>JAGWRI010000136.1 GCA_028876525.1 Gemmatimonadota bacterium
CCGCCGGCAGCCGGCGCACGCCGACGGGCACGCCGGCGGCCGCCGACGCCGCGCGCACGGCGTCGTGCAGCGCCGCCGGAAGCCGGCCCGAAACGAGCAGCAGGAATCGCCCGCGGTCGTCCACCGTGTCGCAGTTCACCGCGACGCCCGGCGCCCGGTCGCGCGCCCACGCGTGGGCCCCCGCGAGCCCCACGTCCTCGGCGTCGGTGATGAGCACGCCAACCGCAAGCACCGGGTCGAGTCGTTCGGCCGTGGCCAACACCGCCGCGACCCCCGAGGCGTTGTCCACCGCCCCCGGCGAGGCGTTCCCGGCGCCCCCCAGCGCCAGCAGCAGGCCCCCGGCCAGCCCGGCCCCCACGACCCAGGGGAGGGCGCCCGCCGCCCCCGCGGCAGCCACGACGAGCATCGCCCCCCAGGCAGCCAGCGACAGCGCGGCGCCCAGCGCCCGCAGGGCAATCGGATACCGCTGCGACTTGGAGTCGAGGTGGGCCACGAGCCACACCCGCGGCGCCGATCCGCGGGCCGCCTCGAGGTTGACGCCATCCGCCGCCGCCCAGGGAAGCGCGATCGCGCGCGGACCGGAGAGCCATCGCGCGAGCGCGCGCAGGCCACCCAGCGCCACGGTCGCGACGACCAGTGCCGCCAACGGCCCCGCCCACCCCGCGACCCATGCCACGGCCAGCAGCAGCACGACGGACGCCGCGCCCACGGCGGGCATCCCGACACGCGCCGGAAGCGTCGAGTATCGAAAGGGCCGCTCGACGACCGTGAACCCGAGGTCGCGCAGGCAACCGGCCACGGTGCGGCGCGCGTCGGCCAGGACGTCGGTGCCCGTGAACCGGCCACGCGCGGCGAGCGTGGCGAACAGCGCCGTGCCGGAATCCGCGCCGGGCGCGGGCACGGTCAGACGCTCGCCGCCAGCGACTCCTCGGCGAGCAGGGAACGGACGCGCGCCCGGTCGGCCTTGCCGAGCGGGCGCAGCGGGGGGCGCACCGCGCCGCCCCGCAGGCCGACGACGTCGAGCGCGGCCTTCACGCCCCCAACGCCGAGAGTGCCGACGATGGTCGAGGCCATCGGCGTGAGCCGGGCCTGGGCCGCCGATGCGGCGGTCTCGTCGCCGGCCGCCACGGCGTCGAACACGGCCAGCGACAGCTCGGGCGCGAACAGGGCCACGGCGAGGATGGCGCCCCGGGCGCCGACGTGCAGCGCCGTGTGGAGCAGCGAGCCGCTGCCGGTGAGCACGGCGAAGTTCCGCCCCTGCGTGTTCACGTACACCGTCATGAGATCGCGGTCGCCCGAGCTGTCCTTGATGCCCACGATGTTGCCGTGGGTCGAGAGCTCGGTGACCACCGACGGCGAGATCGTGAATCCCACGTACTTGGGAATGTTGTACAGGATGACCGGCACCGGGCTCTCGTCGGCGACGCGGCGGAAGTGGCCGAGCAGGGCGTCGGCGGTCATCGCCGCGGTGTAGTAGTGCGGCGAGACGACCAGCACCGCGTCGGCGCCCGCCGCCCCGGCATCGCGGCAGCGGCGAACGGTGGCCCGCGTGGACTCGGCGCCCGCGCCGACGATCAGCAGCCGGTCGCCGGGCACGGTCGCGCGCGCCCGCTCGACCATCGCCGCGCGCTCGTCGTCGTCGAGCAGCGCCGCTTCGCCGGTGGACCCGGCGACGACCAGGCCGCGCAGGCCGGCGGCGACGTGTGCGCGCACGTTGGCCTCGAACGCCTCGAGGTCCAGCTCGCCCGACTTGGCGTCGAAGGTCGACACGACCGGGCCGAAGATCCCCGACAGGTTCATGGATCAGGAGCCGAGGAAGTCGAGGCCGCCGGACTGGATGCCGTCCAGCAGCATGCCGTCGCCGCCCGACGCGGGCTGATCGGCGGCCTTCACCTGCTCCTCGATCTGCGCCGACTGCACCGACTGCGACAGGCGGCCGAACATGCGGAGCTTGAGCTCGAAGTCCGACGGATTGGTCGAGGCCGCCATCGCCGTCTCGAACATCACTTCCTTGGACCGCACGAGATCGGCCAGGTGCTGGTCGAACGTCTGCATGCCGTACTGCTCGCGCCCGGCCTCGATGTAGTCGCGAATCTCGCCGATGCGCTTGCCGTCGGCGATCATGTCGCGCACCGCCGGCGTGACGATCAGGATCTCGGCGGCCACCGCCCGGCCGTTCCCCTCGCGCTTCTTGAGCAGGCGCTGCGAGACCACGGCGTGCAGCGATTCGGCGAGGCGGATGCGCACGACCTCCTGCTCCTCGGGCGGGAACATGGCCATGATGCGCAGGATGGTGCTCTGCGCGTCGGGCGTGTGGAGCGTCGAGATGAGCAGGTGCCCGGTCTCGGCGGCCTTCATCGCCGTGTCGATCGTCTCGGCGTCGCGCAGCTCGCCGATCATGATGACGTCGGGATCCTGCCGCAGCGCGGCGCGGAGGCCCATCTTGAAGTCCGTCGTGTCGGATCCGATCTCGCGCTGGGTGACCGCCGAGTTGATGTCCTTGTGCAGGAACTCGATCGGGTTCTCGAGCGTCAGGATGTGGCGGTTCTGGTTCTGGTTGATGTAGTTGATGAGCGCCGCCATCGTGCTCGACTTGCCAGAGCCCGTCACGCCGGTCACGAGCACCATCCCCCGCTCCGCCTGGGCCACCCGGGCCAGCACCGGCGGCAGCCCGAGCCGGTCGAACGTGGGCACCTCCAGCGGGATCACGCGCATCACGATCATGAACGTGCCGCGCTGCTTCATGATGTTGACGCGGAACCGGCCGATGCCGGCCGCCTCCCACGAGCAGTCGAAGTCGGTGATCGTGTCGATGCGCGCCTTGTCGTCCTCGCTCGTCATGAGGTGCAGGGCGATGGCGCGCGTCTGGTCGGCGGTCAGCGCCTGCTTCGTCAGCCCGACCAGCTTGCCGTGGATGCGGGCGCGGAACACGTCGCCCGCCTTGATGTGCAGGTCGGACGCGCCCCGGTCGACGGCGGCCTTGATGATCTTCTCCATACTCAGTATCCGGCGTGCTTGTCCACGAGGTTGGCCAGCGGCTGCCCGCGCACGTAGCGCTGCCAGTTGTCCAGGAACAGCGCGAGCTGGCGGGGCCAGAAGCGCAGAGGGGACACGGCGGACACGTGGGGGGTGAGCAAGGCTGCACGAAGCTGCCACAGCGGGCTCGACGGCGCCAGGGGTTCCCGGGCGAATACGTCCAGAACGGCGCCCCGCAAACGTCCGTCGCGCAGGCGCTCGGCCAGCGCCTGTTCGTCCACCAGCGAGCCGCGGGCCACGTTGGCCACGATCGCATGGCGCGGCAGCAGGTCCAGCCGCGCCGCGCCCAGCAGCTGCCGCGTGTCGGGCGTCGAGGGAGCGGCCACCACCACCACGTCGCTCCGCGGCAGCTCCTCGTCCACGGCCTCCGGTCCCACCACGCGGGCGAATCCCGGCGGTCGGCCGCGCTCGGGCCGGCGCCGGATTCCCACGCACTCGGCCCCCAGCGCCGCGAACCGCGTCGCGATCTCGGCGCCGATGCCGCCGGCGCCGATCACCAGCACGCGGCAGTCGGCCACCTCGCGCAGCGGCGAGTCGCCGGCCACGAAGAACGACTTGTTCCATTGCCCGGCGCGCTGCTGGTCCAGCGCTACGTCGAGCCCGCGCAGGAAGTGCATCACCCCGGCCAGCACGGTCTCGGCAATCGGCGGCCCGTGCACGCCCGCCGAATTGGTGACCAGCACGGGGCTCGCCACCATCTCGGGAAACAGCAGGCTGCCCATCCCGGCGGTGGCCGAGTGCACCCAGCGCAGCGCCGGCGCGGCCAGGAAGAGGGAACGCGAGATGCCGAACCCGAAGTACGCCTCGGCGCCGGCAATCGCCTCCAGCGCCTCGGCGCTCGGGTTCGGGTTCCCGTCGCCGTCGGAGATCGTCGACGCGCGCACGAAGTACACCCGCCAGCCGGGCGGCGCACCGGCGCGTATCCGCGCCTCGCCGTCTTCCCTGAGCGCCCAGTTCCGCGACGTGGAGGCGAGGTCCACGACGAGGAGCCGCTCGATGCCGTCGGCCGCGGACACTAGTCGAGCCCCATGCGCTCCCGCACGTCCGCCATCGTCTGCTGGGCGATCGCGCGGCACGCCGACGCGCCGGCGGCGAGCACCTCGTCCACCCGCGCCGGCTGCGCGCGCAACTCCTCGGCGCGGCGGCGGATCGGCACCAACTCCCCGTCCATGGCGTCGAGCAGCACCTTCTTGCAGTCCACGCACCCCCAGCCGGCGCTCGTGCACTGCTCGTACACCTGCTTCACCGCGTCGGGGGCGCTGAACGCCTTGTGCAGCGTGTAGATGTTGCACACTTCCGGGTGGCCCGGATCGGTGCGCCGCACGCGCGCCGGATCGGTGACCGCCGGCCGCAGCTTGGCCCAGATCTCGTCGCGTGATTCGAGCAGGGCGATCGTGTTGCCCAGGGACTTCGACATCTTCGCCTGGCCGTCCAGCCCCATGATGCGCCGGGTGGGCGTGAGCAGCGGCTGCGGCTCGGGAAAATAGTCCTCGCCCCGGCCGTACATCGCGTTCCACCGGCGCGCCACCACCCGCGACAGTTCGAGGTGCTGGAGCTGGTCCTCGCCCACCGGCACGAGGTCGGCCCGGTAGAGCAGGATGTCGGCCGCCTGCAGCACGGGATAGTTGAGCAGCCCGGCGTTCACGCTCTCCTGCCGGCTGGCCTTATCTTTGAACTGGGTCTGCCGCTCCAGCTCGCCCAGCGGCGTGATGGTGTTGAGGATCCACTGCAGCTCGGTGTGCTCGCGCACGGCCGACTGCACGTACAGCGTCGCGACCTCGGGGTCGATCCCGGCCGCGAGCAGCGACACCGCCATCTCGCGCCGCCGCGCGCGCAGCACGTCGGGGTCGTACGGCACCGTGATGATCGCGTGGTAGTCCACGATGCAGATGATCGTGGGATGCTGGCCCTGAAGCTGGATCCAGTTCTTCACCGCCCCCAGGTAGTTGCCCAGATGCAGCTCGCCCGAAGGCTGTATTCCGCTGAAAATTCGAGACATTGCGTGAAGCTATGAACCCACCGGAATCGTCGCAAGCAACGCCCGCCGCCTCCGCGCGCGGCGAGCGCCGCGCGCTGCTCGCCACCTGCGTCGCCGCGGCGGCGCGCGGCGCCGAAGTGCTGCGC
>JAGWRI010000137.1 GCA_028876525.1 Gemmatimonadota bacterium
GACCACCGTGCGGGCGCTGGCCGAGGGAGCGGGGGCCGAGGCGCGGATCCCGACCCTGCGCGAGCTGATCGCGCTGGTGGCCACGGCGGAGCTGGTGATCAGCCCCGACACGGCCGTGTGCCACCTGGCGTCGGCGTTCGCCACGCCGCTCGTGTCGCTGCACGTGGGCGGCACCGACGAGTGGTGGCCGTACGCGACGCCGGGACGGCGGGTGGTGAGCGCGCCGGGCGCGGCGCTGGACACCGTGCCCGCCGCCGCGGTGATCGGGGCGGTGGACGAGCTGCTGGGGTGGGAGGAGGAGGAGACGCCGGCGGCGGATGTCGCGCGGCCGACGCCGCACGCGCGGCCCGCGCTGGCGTCGGCGCCGGGAGCGCGCCAAGCGCTGGATCGGTAGTTCGCGGGCGGCGGAAATCGCCTCGGCGCCCCTGGCGCGGCCGGCGTCGTTCGCCCACTTTCGTGCGCGAACGTCCCACGAGTGTATTCCGTGCGCCTGCATCCCCTGCCGCTCCTGGCGCTGCTCCTCGCGCCCAATCTCCCCGCTCAGCATGGCGCCCCACGCGATTCGCTGGCGGCGTTTCTCGGCCATGGCATCTCCCACCCGCTCGCCGTCTGGCGCGCGCGAACCGTCGCCGACGTCCGGTACGACCTGAGCCTCGACGTGACCGCGCCCGACTCGGCCGTCGGTCACGTGGCCGTCCGATTCAGGCGCACGGGCAATGACGACGCCATCCTCGACTGGCGCGGGCGCCGGCTGACCCGGATCCTGTCGAACGGGAAGCCGCTGCCCCTGTCGGCGGCGAACGGCGCGCACATCCGCATTCCCGCGTCCCTGCTCGCGTCCGGCCAGAACCTCGTGGAGCTGTGGTTCGTGTCCGACATCGCGCCCAGCGGCGCGAGCATCATCCGCATCCACGACGCGACGGACGGCAGCACGTATCTGTACACCCTGCTCGTCCCGGCCGACGCCAACCAGCTCTTTCCGTGCTTCGACCAGCCCGATCTCAAGGCGCGCGTCACGCTGACGCTGGCCACGCCCGCGGGCTGGACCGCTGTCGCGAACGGGTCCCTGGCCCGCGCCGATACCGGCGGCGACACGATCACGCGGCACTTCACCGAGACTCGGCCCATCTCGACCTACCTGATCGCGTTCGCCGCCGGCCCGTGGCAGAAGACCACGTCGGTCGTGAACGGCCGCGCGATCAGCCTGTACGTCCGGAAGTCGCGCGCCAGAGAGGTGGACGCCGACACGCTGCTCGCGCTCGCGCACCGCGCGATCGGCTGGATGGAGGGGTATTTCGGCCGCCCGTATCCGTTCGAGAAGTTCGACTTCTTGCTCGCGCCCGCGTTCCCGTTCGGCGGCATGGAGCACCCGGGCCTCGTGATGTTCAACGAGGACCGGTTCATCTTCCGGGAACGGCCCACGCTCCCGCGCCGCCTCGGGCGCTTCTCGACCATCCTGCACGAGGTGGCCCATCAGTGGTTCGGGGATCTCGTGACCATGCGATGGTTCGACGACCTCTGGCTCAAGGAGGGGTTCGCCACCTACATGGCGGCCAAGGCGCTCGCCGACCTCGAGCCGTCGAGCGATGCATGGAAGACGATCTATCAATCCAACAAGCCGGCCGCCTACCGCGTGGACGAGACCACGGGCACCACGCCGCTCTGGCAGGAGCTCGGCAACCTGGACCAGGCCAAGAGCGCCTACGGCGCGATCGTCTACAACAAGGCGCCGGGCGTACTCAAGCAGCTCAACTATCTGGTGGGGGAGAAGGCGTTCCAGGCGGGCGTCCGCCAGTTCCTGAACGATCACGCGTACGGCAACGCAACGTGGCGCGATCTGCTGGGGGCGATCGGCCGGGCGGACGGGCGCTCGCTCGATGCGTTCGGCCGGAACTTCATGCTGCGTCCCGGCATGCCGGAGGTCCAGCAGCGGCTCTCTGTGCGCGACGGCAGGATCGTCAAGCTCGAGCTCGTCCAGCACCCGGCGCAGCCGCTCTCGGGTCCCGCGCCCTGGCCGACGCGCACCCAGGTCCTGCTCGCATACGACGACGCGAGCGGCCAGAAGTGGGAGACCATCCCCGTCGAACTCTCGACCACCGTCACCGACGTCGTCGCGGCGCGCGGCAAGCCCGCTCCCGCCGTCGTGTTCGCGAACTATCAGGATTACGGCTACTTCCTCACGCTGCTCGACAGCGCGAGCCTCCGTTCGCTCGAGCATGGGGCACTCGGCCGCGTGCACGACGCGTTCCTGCGCACCATGCTCTGGGGCGCGCTGTGGGACGAGGTGCGCGAAGCGCGGCTCGCGCCGGACACGTTCGCGCGGCTCGCGCTCACGGAGCTGCCGGGCGAAACCGACCAGCAGATCGTTCCCGTGGTGCTCGGCGACCTCGATCGCGCGTTGCGGGCGTACATCGCGCCCGACCGTGCGCGGCGCCTTTCCGCCCAGGCGGAGCAGATGCTCTGGCGCGTCGCGGCCGACGCGTCGAGACCGTACGGCATCCGCAAGCCGTTCCTCGACGCGTTCATCGGCGTGGCGTCCACGCCGGAGGGCACCGCGCGCCTCGACACACTGCTCACCGCCGACTCCGCCGCCGGTGCGCCCGTCGGCGATCCCACGCGGTGGTCGGTGGTGAACCGGCTGCTCGTCCTCGACGCGCCCGGGGCCGAGCGCGCGCTGGCCGCGCAGGCGGCGCGGGATACCTCGCCCGACGGCCGGCGCCGGGCGTTCGTGGCCGGCGCCGCGAGGCGGAATGCCGCCGTCAAGGCGGCGTACTTCAAGCGCTACTTTGCCGATACGACGTTGAACGAGGACTGGGCCAGCGGCAGCCTCGGGGCGTTCAACGCCCTGGAGCAGCAGGATCTCACCTTGCCGTACCTGCGCCCCGCGCTCGACTCTCTGCGCTACATCCAGGCGAATCGCCGCATCTTCTTCCTGGGCGGCTGGCTCGGCTCGTTCATCGGGGGCCACACGAGCCAGGCAGCGCTGTCCGTCGTGAACCAGTATCTCGCGGCGCACCCCGACTTGCCGAAGGATCTCCGCGAGAAGGTGCTGCAGAGCGAGGACGAGCTCGAGCGGACGGTGCGGATCAGGAAACGGTGGCGGTAGGGGCGCCGCGCCGTTCGCATCGGGCGGTCGACTTTCGCTCGGGTTCCCAGTAGTACTGTGACCTGACCGGTGTCCGACCCGGTAGCTCAGTTGGTAGAGCAACGGACCTTTGATCCAGCGGGCTGTGGGGACGCTGCAAGCAGTTCTCCGCTCTGGGCGGCTGCCTGAGGATCTGAAGAGTCCGTTGACCCATCAGCCCATACGGGGATTGAAATTCCCATCCCTGACAATTATGATCTCGCGCTCGACCGACGCAGCTTCCCCAGTAGCAACGCCGTCGATGGAGGTGGGTCCGA
>JAGWRI010000138.1 GCA_028876525.1 Gemmatimonadota bacterium
ACGCGGGGCGCAGCTTCGGGCTTGTCCTTGAGGTTCGATTGGGCCGCGGCAATGAGCGACGAATAGTGGGAGCGGAACAGGCGCTCCAGAGCGGCTTCGTCCTTGAGGGGCGAGCCGCCGGGGGAATCAGGGCCAGCCGGAGGAACTGCAGGCATGGAGCCTCCAGAGACGGGTGGAACGGGTGTACCGATATATGCCGTTCGGGGCGCGATTGGGGAAGAGCCCGCACCCGCCGAGCGTGCGCCGGTCCCTGGACCGGTCCCGGTCCCCGGCCCATGTTTGCCCGGTCGCCCCCCGTCCTACACCGACCGTCGAGAGCCACGATCATGCAGAAGCTGTACCTGCTCACCGCCGCCGCGGCGTTCGCGGCGGCCGCCCCGGTTGCCGCGCGCGCCCAGACGCCCGAGGAGATCGCCCGCTGGCAGGCCGAAGCCCAGCGGGTGACCATCACCCGCGACGACTGGGGAATTGCCCACGTGAAGGGGCACACCGACCCCGACGCCGTGTTCGGCATGGAATACGCGCAGGCCGAGGACGACTTCAACCGCGTCGAGACCAACTACCTCAACTCCCTGGGGTGGATGGCGCAGGCCGAAGGCGAGTCGGCCGTCTGGAGCGACCTGCGCCAGCGGCTGTTCATCAACGCCGACTCGTTGCAGGCCCAGTACGCGCGCAGCCCGCAGTGGCTCAGACAATTGATGGACGCCTTCGCCGACGGGCTCAACTACTATCTGTACACGCATCCCGACGTGCACCCGCGGGTGATCCGGCATTTCGAGCCGTGGATGGCGCTGAGCTTCACCGAGGGGAGCATCGGCGGCGACATCGAGCGCGTGAACCTGGCCGAGCTGGCCAACTTCTACGGCGGCGTGCCCCTGCCCGCGCGGGGGCGCGGACGCGGCGGCGACGGGCCGCCGCCGGAGCCCGGCGGATCGAACGGCATCGCTATCGCGCCCAGGAACACGCTCGACGGCCACGCGCTGCTCTACATCAACCCGCACACCTCGTTCTACTTCCGCTCGGAGCTGCAGATGACGAGCGACGAGGGCCTCGACGCCTACGGCGCCGTGACGTGGGGGCAGTTCTTCATCTACCAGGGGTTCAACGCCACCGCCGGCTGGATGCACACGTCGAGCGGCGTGGACAACATCGACGAGTTCCTGGAGACGGTCACGAAGCAGGGCGACCGGTACTACTACAAGCACGGCGACCGGGAGCTGCCGGTGCTCGAGTCGCAGGTGACCATTCCCTACAAGACGGCGAACGGCATGGAGACCCGGAGCTTCACGGTCTACTACACCATGCACGGGCCGGTGGAGCGGAAGATCGGCGACCGGTGGGTGACGATCAGCCTGATGCAGAACCACATCGACGCGCTCATCCAGTCGTATTCGCGCACCAAGGCGAAGGACTACGCGGCCTGGCGCAAGATCATGGACCTGCACACGAACTCGTCCAACAACACGGTCTTCGCCGACGCCGAGGGGCACATCGCGTACTTCCACTCGAACTACATTCCGCGGCGCGATACGAGCTTCGACTGGACGAAGCCGGTGGACGGGAGCAATCCGGCCACCGACTACCACGGGCTGCTCTCGATTTCCGAGACGCCGGGGCTGCTCGATCCGTCCAGCGGGTGGCTGTACAACTCGAACAACTGGCCCTGGTCGGCCGCCGGCCCGGGCGACAGTCCGAAGCGCAGCGCCTACCCGAAGTACGTCGAGACGGGCACCGAGGAGTCGCCGCGCGGCTACCACGCGCTGCGCGTGCTGCCCGGGCACCGGCACTACACCATGGCGTCGCTCATCGCGACGGGGTTCGACAGCTTCCTGCCGGCGTTCTCGACCATGATCCCGGCGCTGGTCAGGGCGTACGACGCCGCGCCGGCGTCGGACCCGCTCAAGGCCAGGCTCGCGAAGCAGATGACGGTGCTCCGGCACTGGGACTATCGGTGGGGGATCAACTCCGTAGCCACGTCGCTGGCCGTGTTCTGGGGCACCGACGCGTTTCGGCGCGTGGGGCGCGACGCGCGCGAGGCCGGCATGTCGGCCGAGGACTACGTCGAGCACCGTGCGACGCCGGCCGAGCTGCTGGCGTCGCTGGCCGCGGCGTCGGACAAGCTCACCGCCGACTTCGGCAACTGGCAGATGCCGTGGGGCGACATCAACCGCTTCCAGCGCATCAACGACGACATCGACCCCAGCTTCGACGACGCGAAGCCGAGCATTCCGGTGCCGTTCACGTCGTCGCTGTGGGGGTCGCTGGCGTCGTTCGGCGCCCGCCCCTACCCGAACACCAAGAAGTGGTACGGCACGAGCGGAAACAGCTTCGTGGCGGTGGTGGAGTTCGGCAGGGACAGTGTGCGCGCCCGCGCGGTGACGGCGGGCGGCGAGAGCGGCAGCCCCACGAGCCCGCACTTCGACGACGAGGCCGAGCGCTACGCGACGGGGAATCTGCGCGTGGTGTACTACTATCCATCGCAGCTCGTGGGGCACACCGAGCGGGTGTACCATCCCGGAAGCTAGGCTCAGCGGGCGGGGGTCAAGAACGACGAGTGTGAACGGCAGATGATCCGGACGACTGCCGGATGAGACTGGTACGGCAACGGCAACGGCAATTGCAACCACAACCGCAACTGCATGAGAAGGGGGCTGCAGGGGGAGACTCGGCGCGCCGGGCGGGCCGCGTCCTGCCATGGAGCCCCCCTCGTTCAATTCCGACGTGCTCCGTTCAGTCGGTCAGTTGTGCGCCAATTATCGTTGTCCCTTCCCCGGTTGAGCCGCACCGTCGGCGCAATGGACCTCGATGGTGGGTAGCCGCGGCGCCGCACCTGGAGAACTGTCGATGATCGAACGCGCAGTCGAGATCCCGACCCCCGACGGCACCGCCGACGGGTTCATCTATTACGACGACGACGGGAAGAAGCGCCCGGGCGTCGTCGAGCTGACCGACATCCGCGGCATCCGGCCGGCCACGCGCGACATGGCCCGGCGACTGGCCGGGCAGGGCTACGTGGTGCTCCTGCCCAACGTGTTCTACCGCTCGCGGCGTCCGCCCGTGTTCGACTTCGAGATGCAGTGGGGCACCGAGCGCACGATGCAGCGGTTCGCCGAGCTGACCGGGCCGATCACCCCCGAGGCGATGGAGCGCGACGGCGCGGCGTACGTGGAATTCCTGTCGCAGCAGCCGCAGGTCGCCGCCGGCCCGATGGGCGCCGTGGGCTACTGCTTTTCCGGCGCGCTCGCCCTGCGCACCGCCGCCGCGCGGGCCGACCGCGTGCGCGCGGCCGCGTCGTTCCACGGCGGCGGCCTGTGGAGCGACCAGCCGACCAGCCCGCACCTCGTGCTCCCGCGCGTGAAGGCCGACCTGCTGGTGGGCCACGCCGACCAGGACCGCAGCATGCCGGCGGAATCGATCGCCCGTTTCGACCAGGCGCTGGCGGCCTGGGGCGGCCGGTTCACGAGCGAGGTGTATCCGCGCGCCGGCCACGGGTGGGCGGTGCCCGACAGCCCCGTGTACGACGAGCCGCAGGCCGAGCGCGCGTTCCGCGAACTCAGCGCGTTGCTGGAGCGCGCGCTGGCCGCGTAGCAGGGCGCGCGCGGCCTACCGGCACTGCGGGTAGCTCGGATCGGGGCCCGAGATCGCCGGCCGGTTCTTCCGCGTCGCGATGGCCATCGCGATGTCGTGGATGAAGCCGCCGATCTTCGCCATGTGGTCGTAGTCGGCGTATTGCGGCTCGTCGGTCACCTGGTGGTAGTCCTCGGCGTAGCCCGTCGAGAAGTAGGCCACGGGCACGTCGTGGTGCACGTAGTTCACCTGGTCGCTGCGGCAGAACCGGTTGAGCGGGTTGGCGGGCACGTCCCAGGTGTGGTCGATGGCCATCACCACGGGACGCACCGCGTTCACCGAGTCGATGATGTCGCCGAACTCCTGCGACAGGCGGCGGGAGCCCAGAATCTGGATCGACGTCGGGCCGCCGAACTTGACCTGGTACACGTGGCCCTTGGCTTCCATGTCCATGTTCAGCGCGGCGGCAATCGAGTCGAGCGGAATCGTCGGATGGTCGGTGAACCACTTGGAGCCGAGCAGTCCGGCCTCCTCGCCGTCGTGCGACACGAAGATGACGGAGCGCGCCGGGTGCTCGTGCGCGAACTTCTCGGCGACCTCGAGCATGATCACGGTGCCCGAGCCGTCGTCGTCGGCGCCGTTGAAGATCGAGTCGGGGCGGGGCGGGCGGATGCGCCGCGCCCGCGCGATGAGCGCGTGGATCTCGCGCCACTGCGCCGGCGTGGGCCGGCACACCGGGTCGTTGGCGCCCTGGCGGCGCGTCACCATGTTCACGGCGCGCAGCGAGTCGTGGTCCACCGGCGCGTGGTCGAACCCCACGTGGTCGTTGTGCGCGCTGATCAGCACGTACTCGCCGGCCTTCGCCGGGTCGGCGCCCCGCATGATCGCGATCACGTTGCGGGCCGGCGTGGGCGACATGCGCCACTCGTAGCGCCAGTGCCCGCTCACCGCGGCGCCGGCGTCGCCCACGGAGAGCTGGTCCACGGGCTTGCCGAACAGCCGCTCGGCCGCGGCGCGCGAGATGACCGCCCCCGCGGGGCGCCCGGCGTCCGGGGCGGGCTCCATCACGCCGCGCGGTTCGAACGCCGCGGCGATCGCGGCGGCGGGCAGCTGGTCGAGATTCACGAACAGCACCGCGGCGGCACCCTCCGGCGCCCGGGCGGCGGGGCGGGGTTCCGGAACCCCCTCGCGGGCCGCGAGCGCCCGCTGCTTCGCCTCGTACGCCACGGCCGCCTCGGCGCCGAACCGGTCGGGCACCGAGTCGCACCGCGGCTCGACCGCCGGTGTGCGGGGTGCGAAGCCGCGCCCGGCCGGCGGGCCACCCAGGAACACCGCCACCTTGCCGCGCACGAGCGCCGGATCCACCGACGCGGCGTCCGCCCACCGGCCGGCGAACACCACCGGGACGCCGGCCAGGTCCGCGCGGCCGCCGGTGCCGGCCGGCGTCGAGGGCCCGAGGGGAATCCAGTCGCTGCCCGGGGCGAGGGGCGTGCCGCCGGCCGCGAGCCGCGATGCGGCCCGGTCGAATCCGGCCGGCCCGAACGGCATGTCCTGGAAGTAGGTGCCGCCGTCGCCCGCCGGCCGGAGCCCCATCCGCCTGAACTCCCGCGCGATGTACGCCGTGCCCTTGTAGTTGCCGGGCTCGCCGATGCGCCGGCCCTGCATCGAGTCATCAGCGAACTGATATAGGCGCGTGCGCAGGTCGTTGGCCGTGATGGCGGGCACCGTGGGGCGTGGGGCCCACACCATGGGGCCCTCGTCGGGCCACACGGGTTTCTGGCGGGCGCGGGCGGCGGAGCCCCCCTGCGCGGCGAGCGGCGCCGCGGTGAGCGTGGCCAACGCGAGCGCAAGACGGGCGGAAACACGGCGGGGCACGGGGATCTCCGGAGCGAGGGGAACGGGGGCGCCCAAATGTGGGGAGCGGGCCGGGCCGCGGCTAGATTGGCGGCATGGACGACGCGCAACTGGCCCGCACCCTCGAGTTCCTGCGCGCCGCGGAGCGGCTCAAGACCACCCGCCGCAGCGGCTACACCTCGGCCGGCGATCCGGAGAGCGTGGCCGAGCACACCTGGCGCGTGTGCCTCATGGCGCTCGTGCTGCACGATGCGTCGCCCGGGCTCGACGTGGCGCGGCTGCTCAAGATCTGCATCGTGCACGATCTGGGCGAGGCGGTGAACGGCGACGTGCCGGCGCCCGAACAGGCGCGGCGGCTGGCCGAGGATCCCGCGGCCGCCAAGTCGGCCGACGAGCGGCGCGATCTCGTGGCCCTCGTCGCGCCGCTTCCCGCCGCGCAGCGCGACGAGATCGTCGCGCTGTGGGACGAGTACGAGGCGGCGCAGACGCCCGAGGCGCGGATGGCCAAGGCGCTGGACAAGCTCGAGACCATTCTCCAGCACACGCAGGGGGCGAACCCGCCCGATTTCGACTACGCCTTCAACCTGGGCTACGGCCGCCGGTTCACGGCGGCGCCCGACGCGATTGCCCGGCTGCGCGCCGCGCTCGACGCGGACACGGAGCGCCGGGCGCGGGAGCGCCCGGTGGACTGACCGGCGCGCCGCGCCTCTTGTGCGCCGCGGCGGGGGCAGGGCAGCTTTCGCGGCAGGAGGGACGCGCCGAGGGAACCCCCAACCCATTCTCCCCGGCGCGCCCGCATCGGGTCCTCGTTCAGGGAGACGATCATGACGAACCACCTCGCCCGCCTTCGTCCCGCCGCGGCCGCCGTGCTGCTCGCGTTCCCCGCGCTCGCCGCCGCCCAGCGCGGCGGTGGACGGGCTGCCGGCCCGATGCGCGACGCCATGCAGCTCGACGTCCAGGGCAAGACCGGCCAGGCCCGCGCGATCTTCCAGGCCGTCCTCGACACGACCTCCGATGCCGCCGCCCGCGCCGACGTGCAGCGCGCGATCGCGATGTCGTACGCCTTCGACGGCGACTGCGCCAACACCGCGAACCACGAGCAATTCGTGATCGACTACTGGAAGACGCGCGAACGGGCCGAGCCGCAGAACGCGTTCTACCAGCAGGGCGAGATGGCCGACGAGGCGGCGCGCGTGTGCATCGACGCGGGCGATCTGAACGCGGCCGAGACGTGGTACCGGCTGGGCTACGAACTGGGGAACCTGGAGCCGGCGCCGCGCACGCACCCGAAGAGTCTGTGGGACTTCCGGCTGGCCCACGCCCTGGGCCGCATCGCCGCCCGGCGCGGCGACCGGGCGCAGGCGGAGCGGCAGATCGCCGCCGCCCGGGCGGCGCTGGACGGCGACTCGGCGATGGCGGCGCAGCAGGAGCGATTCTTCCCGTACCTCGTGGGCTACGTGGCGCTCTTCACGGGCGACCTGCCGAAGGCCGAGGCGGAATTCACGCGGGCCCTGGCCATCCGCGGCAATCAGAACGACCCGTTCATCACCTGCCTGCTGGCGATGACGTACGAGAAGCTGGGGAACAAAACCCGGGCCGACGAGCTCTATACGAAGGCCTACGACCTGGCCAACGCCCACAATCCGCCGGCGGCGTTCGTGAAGCCGTACGTGCGGAAGCACCTCGGGCTCGGGGAAGGGTAGACCCGAGCGGCATGCCGGGTGGGGTGGCGATCAATCTCACCGACTCACCGTTTCACCGACTCACCGAACATGCCCATCCCATCCGACGCCCTGCCCGACCTCGATCGCGAGCTCCAGTCCACCCGCCGCGTGCTGGAGCGCTTCCCCGACGCGCATGCGGGCTGGCGGCCCCACGACAAGTCGCGCCCGCTGGGCGAACTCGCCTGGCACATCGGCGGCATCCCCCTCCGCGGCGCCGAGATCCTCACCACCGACGGCCTGGACATGGCCGGCGTGCGGCCGACCGCCCCGGGCGCGATCACTGCCGCCGCCATCCTCCAGCGGTTCGACGAGCAGACGGCCCGCCTGCGCGGCGCGATGGCCGCCACCGACGCCGCGGCGCTGCGGGGCGAGTGGACGATGCGCGCCGGCGACCGCGTGCTGGTGCGCGACACCCGCGCGATGCTCATGCGCTACATGGTGATCAGCCACATGATCCACCACCGCGCGCAGCTCGGCGTCTACTATCGCCTGCTCGGCGTGCCGGTGCCCGGCGTGTACGGCCCGTCGGCCGACGAGGGGATCTGAGCTAGAGCCACACCAGCGGCAGCAGGCCGAGCAGGGCGAGCAGCACCAACCCGACGAAGCTCTGGCGCCCCGTGCGGCGGCGCGCGAAGGCGTATGCGTAGACGCCCTTGATGAGGTTGTTGCTGGCGGCGGCGATCACGACACTGGCCGCCGCCACGCCCAGCGGGGTCGCCCCGCCCGCCGTCTGCGTGAGCCCGAGGATGAACGGATCGACGTCGGTCACGCCCATCAGCACGGCCAGCACGTAGGCGCCTCCGGCGCCGAGGTGGGTCACGACGAGCTGCGTGACCACGATCAGCCCCACGAACAGCACTCCGAACAGCAGCGCGGTGCGGAGCTGCAGCGGATTCCGCGCCGGCACGGCGCCGTCGCCCTCGCCGCGGGGCGCGTCGGGGCGGCGGCTCCACCAGATGCCGCCCACGGTGCCGGCCAGCGCGAGCAGGGCGAAGGGCACGCTCACCAGCGCCGCCAGCGGCACGCTGAACAGCGCCAGCAGCACGATCAGGCGCGCGTACATGACCCCCGAGGCGGCGACGATGCTCCCCGAGTAGAGCCGCGGCCGCTCGTCGTCGGCCGCGCGGCGGGCCAGCACCACGGTGGTAACGGTGGAGGAGTACGCCCCGCCGAGCAGCGCCGACACCAGCGTGCCCCCGCGCCCGCGCATCAGCCGCTCCACGACGTAGCTCCCGTACGACACGGCGCTCACCGCCACCACGGCGAGCCACGTCTTGAACGGATTGAGGTGGAACGGGGTGAAGTCGCGGTTCGGCGCGATGGGGAGGATCACCACCGTGAGCAGCAGGAACTTGCCCAGGGTGGCGATCTCGTCGGGCGGAATCTTCCGGGCCAGGCCCTCGAGCGCCTGCTTGAGGTCGAGCAGCAACAGGCTGACGACGGCCAGGGAGCACGCCACCCAGATGTAACCGTGCGCGATCAGGGCGCCCCCGACGTAGGTCCCCAGCGCCGACACTTCGGTGGTGATCCCGGCGTCGCTCCCGCTGGCCGACAGCTTGTAGCGATACGAGAGCACCATCAGCGCCCCGACGGCGAGCAGGCCGGCGGCCACGAGGAGGAGGCTGTCGCCCGCGACCAGGGCCAGGGCGTAGCCAAGGAGCCCGATGAGCGGGAAGGCGCGCACGCCGCCGAAGTGGTAGTGCCGCTCGCCGCGTTTCTGCTCCTCGCGCTGCAGCCCCACGAGCAGCGACAGCAGCAGGGTCAGCGCGACCCCGACGGCTTCGGGCGGCAGGGCATTCAGGAGGGTGTCGGACATCCTTCATAGGAAATGACGCCCTTGCCCGCCGCATGACAAGCCCGGCAATGCCGGGACGGTTAACATTCGGGACCCTTGGCGGCGTCCCTTCCCGGCCTCGACCGATGTACGTTCCCACACACTTCGCGGTCACCGACATTCCGGCGCTGCACGCGCTGATCCGCGCCCACCCGCTGGGCACCATGGTGGTGCCCACCGGCGACGGGCTCGACGCGAACCACCTGCCGTTCGTGCTCCGGCCGCAGCCCGCGCCTTTCGGCACGCTGCATGGCCACGTCGCGCGGCCGAATCCGGTGTGGCGCTCCGCGATGACGACGGCCGATTCGCTGGTCATCTTCCAGGGTCCCGAGCGGTACGTCTCGCCGGCCTGGTATCCGAGCAAGGCGGACACGGAGGGCCGGGTGGTCCCGACCTGGAACTACGTCGTCGTGCACGCCTACGCGACCCTGCGCGTGGTGGACGATCGGGCCTGGGTGCTGGCGCATCTCGAGGAGTTGGTCGCGCAGCACGAGGGGGCTCGGACCGATCCGTGGCGGATGTCGGATGCGCCGGCCGACTGGATCGAGCGGCTGGCCGACGGGGTGGTGGGCGTCGAGTTGGCCATTACGCGGCTCATCGGGAAGGCGAAGCTGTCGCAGAATCGCTCGCCGGCCGACCGGGCCGGCGTGGTGGAGGGCCTCACGCGCGAGGACCAGGGCGGCGCCGCGATGGCCGAGGCGATGCGCCGCGCCATGGAAGGGTAGTCCGCCCCCCTTCCGCGCCTTGCCGACGCAGACCGGAAGCGACATACTGCGCCCTTCTCGCCCCGCCTCCTTCCCGCGCCGGGCGAGCGCCGTTCCCACCCCACGCTCCACGAGATCCCAGATGCGCAAGACGCTCCTCGCCATCGCGGCCGTCTGCCTGGCCGGCGTTGCCCAGGCTCAGGACCCGGGCATGCGGCTGCCCCACTTCGCCCAGAAAAAGGGCGGCAGCAAGTCGGTGCAGCTCGTAGCCCACGTGGTGACCCATCCGGGCCGCTGGAAGCTGGCCGACGTCGAGATGGAGCAGGACCCCGGCCGGCCGTACGTGTACGCCTGCGGATTCACCAACTTCGACGTCCAGATCTACGACGTGAAGGATCCGGCGCACCCGAAGAAGATCTACGACTGGACGATTCCGAACGCCGAGCTGCACCGCGGCATCGGCGCCATGGACGGCAAGTACTTCAAGATCGGCAACCGGTACTACTACGCGCAGTCGTACCAGTTCATGCAGGGCAGCCCCGACGCCGATCTCGGCGCCGTGATCTTCGACGTCACCGGGCTTCCCGACCCGTCCAAGGTGAAGGTCGTGGCCGAGATCCGGTATCCGCAGGCGCCGGGCGGGTTCCACAACACCTTCGCCTACAAGCACTCGGATGGCCACGTGTACTACATCACAACGGCCAATGAGAACAACGCGTTGGTGTGGGACGCGGCAAAGATCGTGAGCGGCGCACCCGAGAGCACGTGGCTCGTGTCCAAGATTCCCAATCCGACGCCGTTCGCGCAGATGGGCACGGGCAGCTACCACGACTTCTACGTCGGGTACGATCCGACCACGCACGAAGACAAGTTCTACGGCGCCGGGCTGGGCGGCTACTCGGTGTGGAACATCACCGACATCAGGAATCCCAAGCAGCTGTTCACGATCACGGGGCTCGGCCTCGACATCGCGCACACCTTCACGCCGTCACCCGACGGCCGCTACGCGGTGACGGAAACCGAGTAC
>JAGWRI010000139.1 GCA_028876525.1 Gemmatimonadota bacterium
CGCGCAGCCAGGCCGCCTCGGGGTCCCGGGCGGCCGCCTCGTCGCGCAGCTCGGCCAGCGGCACCGTGCGCGCCTCGCCGTCGGCGCCGAGCAGCGTCACCCGCTCGCGGAAGATGTCCACCGACAGCACCTTCTCGTCGCCGCGCGCCGTGGGCACGAGGCGCCCTTCCTTGGGAAAGCGCTTGCGGCTCTTCACGTAGAATTCGTGCTCGTAGCGCAGGCAGCACATCAGCCGCCCGCACGCCCCGGAGATCTGCGTCGGATTGAGCGACAGCCGCTGATCCTTGGCCACGCCGAGGTTCACCGGCAGCAGCTCGGGGAGCCACGCCGCGGAGCAGTACTGGCGCCCGCACCGGCCCACCCCGTCCAGCCGCTTGGCCTCGTCGCGCACGCCGATCTGCTTGAGCTCGATGCGGGTGCGGAAGGCCGACGCCAGCTCGCGCACCAGCGTGCGGAAGTCCACCCGCTTCTCGGCCGTGAAGTAGAAGGTGAGCTTCTTGCGGTCCCACTGCCATTCGGCGTCGGAGACCTTCATGGCCAGGCCGTTGGCCTTCACGCGCTCCATGGCGCGGCGCCGGGCATCCTCGTCCTGGGCGCGCAGCTCGGCGAGGCGGGCGAGGTCCTGCTCGCTGGCCACGCGGCGGGCGCGGTGCGCCGGGAGCGCCTTGCCGTAGCCGTGCGCGGCGCCGGCGTTCCGGCGCGCGGCCAGGTCGCCCACGGCGTGGACGCGGCCGATGTCCTCACCCCGGTCGGCCTCGACGACCACCGCCGCTTTCAGCGCCGGCTGCTCGTCCTGGTCCCAGATGAAGAAATCCTTTCGGTTGCCCTTGAACGCGACTTCGATGAGATGCGCCACGCCTACTCCAGATACTGACCCATCCGCAGGAACTTCTCGCGGCGGCGGCGCACCAGCTTGTCCGGCTTGAGACGCGACAGCTCGTCCAGGTGGCGCACGAGCGCTTCCTTCAAGGACGCGGCGACGGTTTCATAGTCGGCGTGGGCCCCGCCGGGCGGCTCGGGGACGATCTCGTCGATCACGCGCAGTTCGTAGAGATCGGCCGCCGTGATCTTGAGCGCCGACGCGGCCTTCTCCCGCATTTCCGGGCTCTTGCCGTCCTTCCACAGGATGGCCGCGCAGCCTTCCACCGAGATCACGGAATATACGGAGTTTTCCAGCATCATCACACGGTCGGCGACGCCGAGCCCCAGCGCGCCCCCCGACCCGCCCTCGCCGATCACCGTCGCCAGGATCGGCACCTTGAGCCGGCTCATCTCGAACAGGTTGTGGGCAATCGCCTCCGACTGCCCGCGCTCTTCGGCGCCCAGCCCGGCCCACGCGCCCATCGTGTCGATGAACGTGAGCACCGGCACGTGGAACTTCTCGGCCAGCTTCATGAGCCGCAGGGCCTTCCGGTACCCCTCGGGGTGCGGCATGCCGAAGTTCCGCCGCACGATCTCCTTGGTGTCGCGCCCGCGCTGGTGGCCGATCACCATCACCGAGTCGCCGTCCAGGCGCGCCCACCCGCCCACGATCGCCGGGTCCTCGCGGTACAGGCGGTCGCCGTGCAGCTCCACGAAGTCGGTGAACGCGAGGCGGAGGTAGTCCAGGGTGAACGGCCGCTTGTTGCTGCGCGCCACCAGCACGCGCTGCCACGGCGAGAGGTTGCGGTAGATCTCGTCGCGCAGCTCGATCAGCTTCTTCTCCAGCGGGGCGAGCTCGCTCGCCACGTCGAGCTGGCGGTCGCCGGCCAGGCGCTTCAGCTCCTCGATCTGCTTCTCGAGCTCGACCAGGGGCTTCTCGAACTCCAGCGAGGCGGTGGTCACGGTCAGCTCCCGCGCACCAGGTGGACGCGGTCGGCGCCGAGCACCGCGCGCAGGTCGGTCAGCGCCGCCTGCGTCACCGGCAGCCGCAGCGAACGCGACCGGAACACTTCCGTGGTCGCCCCGTCGCGCCAGCGCACTTCCAGCGGCGGATTGGCGGCGTGCGACGTGGAATGCGCCTCCACGACCGAGCGTACGTCTCGCATGATGTCGGCGCTCACGATCTCGTCTGCCGTCAGCTCGATGGCCACCGCGACCTGTCCGTTCACCCGGACCTCGGCCAGCGGCCGCATCGCGGCCACGATGAAGGTTGGATTGTCCGTCTCCTGGTCCCGGCGCGAATAGCCGCCGTCGATCAGCACCGGCACGTCCGTCCGCACCCGGTCGGAAATGGCCTGCCACGCTTCGGGAAACACCAGCACCTCCGAAGATCCCGAAAAATCCTCCACTGTCAACCGGGCGAACTCGGCGCCGCTCTTCTTGCTGATCTGCCGACGCACCGCCGTGATCACGCAGGCCAGCGTGATCTGCTCGGGCGTCCAGCGCCCCAGCTCGGCCACGGTGCGGGTGGCGAACAGCTCCGCCTCCACGCGGTACGGCTCCAGCGGATGCCCCGAAATGTAGAAGCCCAGGATCTCCTTCTCCCTGGCCAGCCGCTCGGACTCGGGCATCGGCCCCACGTTGGGCAGCACGCGGTGGTGCTCCAGCGCCGCCCCGCCGGCGGCCCCCTCGTCGCCGGACCCGCCGAGGTCGCCGAACAGCGACCCCTGGCCCATCGTGCGCTCCTGCTGCATCAGCGACGCCTCGTGCAGCGCCGTGTCCAGCGCCGCCAGGTACTGCTGGCGGTGCCCGCCCAGGGCGTCCAGCGCCCCCGAGGCGATCAGCGCCTCGAACACCCGGCGGTTGCAGAGCCGCAGGTCCACCCGCTCGCACAGGTCGAACAGGTCGGTGAACGGCTTCTCCTCCCGCGCCGCGAGAATGGAGTCGATCGCCCCGCGCCCCACGTTGCGAATGGCCCCCAGCCCGAACCGGAGCCGCCGGTCGCCCACCACCGTGAACTTGTACCCCGACTCGTTCACGCTCGGCGCCAGCACCTCGAGGCCCAGCTCGCGCGCTTCGTTGATGAACTTCACCACGCTGTCGGTGTCGCCGATGGACGACGACAGCAGGGCCGCCATGAACTCCGCCGGGTGGTGCGTCTTGAGCCACGCCGTCTGGTACGAGATCACCGAGTACGCCACGGAGTGCGACTTGTTGAACCCGTAGCGCCCGAACGTCTCGATCTGCCCCGCCAGCTCCTCGATGATCTTGCGGTCGTAGCCGCGCGCCACCGACTTCTCGACGAACTTGTCCAGCTCCTTCTTGATCAGCTCGGCGTCCTTCTTGCCCACCGCCTTGCGCAGCACGTCGGCTTCGGCCAGCGAGATCCCGGCCAGGAGCTGCGCGATGCGCATCACCTGCTCCTGGTAGGTGATCACGCCGTACGTCGGCTCCAGCACCGCCTTGAGCTCGGGCAGGGCGTAGGTCACCGGCTCCTCGCCCTTCTTGCGCCGCTGGTACACGCGGTGCATCCCGGCGTCGAGCGGCCCCGGACGCATCAGCGCGTTCGACGCCACCAGGTCGTCGAACCGGTCGCACCGCATGCCCCGCAGCAGGTCCGTGGCCAGCGCCGATTCGAACTGGAACACGCCGATCGTCCGGCCGGCGCGCAGCATCTGGTAGACCCTGGGGTCGCTGTCGTCCACCGCCGACAGGTCGGGGCGCGCGCCCGTGGTCCGCTCGATCGCGTCCAGCGCGTCGTGGATGACGGTCAGCGTCGTCAGGCCCAGGAAGTCCATCTTGAGCATCCCCGCCCGCTCCAGCGCCCCCATGTCGTACTGCGTGACGACCACCGACTCCTCGCTGCCCGCGCCGGCGCCCTTGGACGCCTGCGTACACACCGGCACGTAGTCGTCCAGCGGACCGGGCGCGATCACCACGCCCGCCGCGTGCACCCCGGTGTGCCGCGACAGCCCTTCCAGCGCCATCGCGTAGTCCAGAAGCTGCCGGTACCGCTCGTCGCCGCGGTACAGCTTCTTCACGTCCGGCACCTGCTCCACCGCCTCCTTCACGGTGAGCGAGAAGTTCGGCTGGTTGGGCACCAGCTTGGCCAGCGCGTCGGTCTCGGCCGGCGTGAACCCCAGCACGCGCCCCACGTCCTTGATCGCCGCCCGCGACTTCATGGTCCCGAACGTCACGATCTGCCCCACCGACTCCCGGCCGTACTTCTGCCGCACGTACTCGATGACCTCGCCCCGGCGCTCGAAGCAGAAGTCCACGTCGATGTCGGGCATCGACACGCGCTCCGGGTTCAGGAAGCGCTCGAACAGCAGGTCGTACTTGAGCGGACAGACGTCGGTGATGCGCAACGCGTAGGCCACCAGCGACCCGGCCGCCGAGCCGCGCCCCGGCCCCACCGGGATCCCCCGGTCGCGCGCCGCTTTAATGAAGTCGTATACGATGAGGAAGTACCCGGCGTAGCCGGTGGTCGTGATCACCCCCAGCTCGTACTCCAGCCGCTGCCGCACGGGCTCCGGCAGCGGATCGCCGTACCGCTCCCGGGCCCCGGCCCCGGCCAGCGCCACCAGCAGGTCGTTCTCCGACCGCACCCCCGCCGGCAGCGGGAACGACGGGACGTGGTACTTCTTCGTGAACTGCACGTCCACCTGGTCGGCAATCGCCAGCGTGTTCGCCAGCACGTCGGCACGGTCCGGGAACCGCTCGGCGATCTCCGGCCCGCTCTTGAAGTAGAGCCCCTGGTCGTACCGCATCCGGTCGCGCGACTCGCGGTCCTTGCCCAGCCCGATGCACAAGAGCACGTCGTGCGCGTCGTGGTCGGACTGCGACAGGAAGTGCGCGTCGTTGGTGGCGATCACCGGGAGATTCATCTCCCCGGCCAGCCGGAACACCCGCTCGTTGAGCCGGGCCTGCCCCTCGGAGTCGTGCGCCTGGACCTCGAGATAGTACCGGCCCTGGAACAGCTCGGCGTACCACGCCGCCACCTCGCGCGCCCCCTCGAAATCGGCGTCGTTGAGATGCGTCGCGATCTCCCCCGCCAGGCACGCCGACGAGACGATCAGCCCCTCGTGGTGCCGCGCCAGCAGCTCCCGGTCGATGCGCGGCCGCGAATAGAACCCCTCGGTGTAGCCCAGCGACGACAGCTTGGAGAGATTCCGGTAGCCGGCGTAGTCGCGGGCCAGCAGCACCAGGTGGTAATAGGCCTTCCCGTTCGGCGCCCGCGTCCGGGCCCGCCGGTCCCCCGGCGCGACGTACGCCTCCATCCCGATGATCGGCTTGACGCCCGCCTTCTTCGCCTTCTCCTGGAACTCCCAGGCGGCGTGCAGATTGCCGTGATCGGTGATCGCCACCGCCGGCTGCTCGAATTCCTGCGCCCGCCGGATCAGGTCGTCGATCCGGTTGGCCCCGTCGAGCAGCGAGTATTCGGAATGGCAGTGCAGATGGACGAAGGACACCGGGGGAAGATAGCGCCCAGCGATACGCGGGGCAAAGTGGGCGGGGCGGGTCCTAACCGCAAGAAAGGCAATTACTTAAAAGAACTACAAACCGAAGGCTGAGGGCTCGCAGCTTACAGCGGTCAGCCGTCGGCAACAAGGGCACACGGGGACCCTTCCCGACGTAAGAAGGTCTGTCTACTAGCAACGCGAGCGCGCGGGTTGCCCCCGTTGCGTCCCGGTCCCTCCCGATGGCTGACGGCTGTCAGCCGCCGGCGCTGCGCTTTCAGTTTTCAGTTCCGCTCTTTCCCGCTCATCCATGCATCTCCGCGCCTTCATCCTCCGCCCGCTGCTCGCGATCGCCGTCCTCGTCGCCGGCTACCTCGTGGTCACTCCCACCGGCCGCTACCTCCTCCGCGCCGCCTGGGCCGAGGGGTCCATCCTCACCCACCGCCGCTCGATTGCCGCGATGGTCGCCGACTCGGCCACGCCCCCGGCCGTCCGCGCCAAGCTCCGCGTCGTGCTCGCCGCGCGGGCCTATGCGCGGGACTCCCTCGGACTCGCCGCCCGGCAGAGCTTCACCACCTACACCCAGCTCCCACACGACACCCTCGTGCTGGTGCTCTCGGGCGCCTACCGCGACCGCCTGGAGCCGGTCACCTGGTGGTTCCCGGTCGTGGGTCGCGTGCCCTACAAGGGCTACTTCGACTTCGCCGCCGCGCACGCCGCCGCGCGCTCACTGGAGGCCAGGGGGTTCGACGCCTACGTCCGCCCCTCGCCCGCGTTCAGCACGCTGGGCTTCTTCAACGACCCGCTGCTCTCCACCACGCTCGAGGACGACTCCCTTGGCCTGGCCAACACCGTCATCCACGAGCTGACGCACAACACGTTCTACCTGGCCAGCCAGGTCCCGTTCGACGAGTCGTTCGCCAACTTCGACGGGGCGCGGGGCTCCGAGGCGTTCTATCGCGCGCGCGGCGACACCGCGCTGGCCCGCGTGGCCGATGCCCGCTGGGCCGACGAGAAGCTCCTCGGCCGGTTCTGGGACCGGCTCTATCGTTCCGTGGACTCCGCCTACCGCGCGCACCCCGGCGCCGGCGACTCGGCCCTGCGCGTGGCCGCGCACGACACCGTGTACGCGCGGGCCCGCGACGAGCTGACGCGCGACGTCGGCCCCCGGCTCCCCACCATCGATCCGCGCTACCTGGGGCGCATCCGGCTCGACAACGCCGTGCTGCTCGCCCAGCGGATCTACTCCACCGACCTTGGCGCCTTCGACGAGGTGTACGATCGCGAGGGGCGCGACCTGCGGCGCACCGTCCGGCGCGTCATCGCCATCGCGAAGTCGCGTCCGGGCGACCCCTTCGGTGCGCTGGACGCCTGGGTGGCGAAGGCCGACTCAGCCGGCGGTGCCGCCGTCCCCGGGGCCGGCGTCGGGGCCGCGAAAGCGCCCGCGAAGCAGCGCCCGTAGGTCGATCGGCGAATCGGGCACCGGCGGCGCCGCCGTGGGATCGGGCGCCGCGTCGTCGCCCAGCACCACGCGCTCCATCAGCTCGCGCACGCCGCGGTCCAGAAAGCGCGAGAGCTGGTCCATGGAATAGTCCATCCCGCGCCG